>DFBZ01000084.1:6590-15666 GCA_002366835.1 Gammaproteobacteria bacterium UBA3067 | reverse complement strand
GGGCCATATTTTTGGCGGATTTTCACCAGCCCCTTGCCCTCTTTTAAGGCGCTATAGGCGTAATCTTTCATCAGCTCACGCCCCTCACCCGCATCAGGATGCGATGCGAGTACGTCGTCCATGGCGCCTTCATCATCGATAGCGAAAACCATTCCACGAATAATTCCCGTCACAACCTGGCACTGCCAAGTCAGCCACTCCTGTGCTAAATCAGCCGGAATTGACATTAATTCTTCCTTTTACTGCATATAAAATGTGCATTTAAAACCTTTCAAACCCCACTCTTAACAAGGGCTTCACAAGCCAGACTTGGCACCTAAGCTACTGTTATATAAGAATGCAGCCTCCCACAGGCTAAGCTCGGCTGTTGAGAGAGACACGCCGTCCATTAACTATAGCAGGCCAACTACAAACGCGAGCAAAACCAGCCATCACCCAGCCTACAGCCTCAACAGGCACCGTAGGCAAATTTGCACCCTCTGCAACATCCTTGTAGTCTTGCGCCCCTAGACAACACCCTCAAGGCAACACCCCCCATATTTACAATACAAAAAGAACGATAAGGAACAAGAAAATGGTAGAAAACGACATTATCAAACCCATGGACGTCGTAAAGCGTCTCCCCAAAATAGTTGAACGTGTTCCTGCTATTGTGCGAGCCATCAAAGCATCGAGAAGTGCCACCGACAACGACTCCATGCCGAGCTGCTTTGAATTAACCACTGCACGTTACCCTGGCAATATCGCGATTTACTACGAAGACCAAAAAATCACTTATCTTGAGTTCAACCGTAAAGCCAACCAAATTGCGCACTATTTACAAAGCGAAGGCATTGGCAAAGGCGATGTAGTCGGCCTTTACATGCAAGATCGCCCAGAATTTTTAATCAGCCTCGTAGCCATCGCAAAAACAGGCGCTGCAACCGCACTCATCAATACCGCGCAAACAGGCAATGTGCTCATCCACAGCCTTAATCTGGTTGATGCAAAAACCTGTGTCGTAGGCGAAGAGTTAAGCGACTCTTTTCTCGAAGTGCAGGCCGACTTGAACATGGCTAAAAACAGGGTCTACAGTGTCGCTGACCGTGACGTGATGGTTAACCCTGGCAAAAACATTAAGGGCTTCACCAACCTTTACAAAGAATGCCAAGACCAGCCTAACTCAAACCTTACTGTGACCAGCTCTATTAAACGCGAAGATCACTTCGTTTATATCTACACCTCTGGCACCACCGGCATGCCCAAAGCAACCATTACCGACCACAATCGCTATGCTTCTGCTTTTGGGATGATCAACGTTGTCATGAACCTTGATCAAAATGACATCTTCTACCTGCCATTACCTCTGTTTCATGCAACGGGACTGGTTCCGTGCTGGGGCTCAACATTGGCCGCCGGTGCGGCAGTGGTTGTTCGCCGCAAATTTAGCGCCAGTGAGTTTTGGGACGATATAGAAAAATACCAGGCCACTATTTTTGGCTATGTGGGCGAGCTTTGTCGCTACCTGCTAAACCAGCCCAAAAGCCCCACCGATAACCAGCACACACTTAAGAAGATGTTTGGTAATGGGCTGCGTCCTGGCATATGGAAAGAGTTTAAAGAACGCTTTCAAGTCCCTAACATTATCGAGTTCTATGGGGCTAGCGAAGGCAATACCGCGTTTATGAACTTCTTAAACATGGAAAACACCGTGGGTATGGGTAAAGCCACACTGGTGCGTTACGACAAAGAGGCCGAGCAAGTAGTGCGTGATGCCAATGGCCACTTAATCAAAGTAGAGCTCGGTGAACCCGGCCTATTGATCGGTGAAATCACACCCAAAACACCCTTTGTTGGTTATACCCAAAAAGACAAAACCGAATCGGCCATCATGCGAGACGTGTTCAAAAAAGGCGATGCTTGGTTTAATACCGGCGATATGCTGCGTGGCATCGGCTGTGCACATTACCAATTTGTTGACCGACTGGGAGACACTTTTCGCTGGAAAGGTGAAAACGTATCCACCACGCAAGTGGAAAACGTCATCGCTACCCTGCCAGATGTAGCAGGCTGCGCTGTATACGGGGCAGAAATTCCCAATACCAATGGTAAAGCCGGCATGGCCACCATTACCCCACAAGAGAACACCGAGCTAGATTTTGAGAAACTACTGAGCTGCTTAAAATCAGAACTGCCCCCTTACGCGATACCAGTCTTCCTGCGCATCAAGACAGAAATTGATGTCACTGGCACCTTCAAATATAAGAAGGCCGACCTGAAAAAAGAAGGCTACAACACCTCGATGATTTCGGAAAAACTATACGTCCTTATCCCCGGCGAGAAGAGCTACCAGCTTCTAACTCCAGAGATCGAAAAAGGTGTTAACGAAGGCGCATACCGCTTCTAGAAAAATGAGAAAACCGCTGTCGGCCCCTCTATCGAGCCATCATCGATGGGAAAACCGGCAGCGTAATTAAAGTAACACCCTGTGGAAGCTGGAACGCACCCGAAACCAGCTTCTTCTTTTCTACCTCCCGCAAGCTAAGATCACTGCCATACCGCAGCACCCCGCCAATCCCCACGCTTTTTGCCTGACGAGAAAAGTAATTCATGGTGACCAGGCCCTGGTTATTCGGCAGCACTTTCGATGCTCGCTTACCCAACTCCAGAAAAATATCCTGCAAAGCCAATATATCTGGATGATTACTGACCACAATCTCATGCGTCTCATTTCCCTTGGGAGAGCTCAGATTAACCTGGTACACCTCGCCCCGATAACCACCAATGCGTTCGATACGGCCTGTCTTTTTGAACTGCACCTTGCTGCCCTTAAGCTCATCCACCCTTTGCTGGGCATTTTGCATCATCAAACCACCAAAGGCTTCCAAGGCATCGCCCATATTCGCAAGATCCATCGCAATACGCTGGCTCCCTTGGCGAGTCACTAAATGGCTTTTTGCCCCATTAATCAAAAGCTGATGGCCTTTGCCTAACTCAATCCGAATATGTTGATTATCCTGATACGTGAGGGTGAACATTTTCCCATCCGGCAAATTCCATCGGCTAATAGTGCCTGCATAAGCAGTATTCAAAGCGGCTAGCATTAACAAACAAGCAGCAAAGCATTTTTTCATTGTGAGTTTCCTTTGTATCAATTTATGGACGATGGTCGGCAGGCTATCAAAGCCAAGGCTTCCTTTCAGTAACTTTCGTATAAAACACTTCGCAATATCAATAGTTTCGCTTTATAATCGCGGCCTCTCCTAAAAGCGCCTGTAGCTCAGCTGGATAGAGTAACTGGCTTCGAACCAGTTGGTCGGGAGTTCGAATCTCTCCAGGCGCGCCATTTTCGATATTCACTTTCAACGAACCCTTCGTGACTGCTCGAATACACACCCTACAATACCTAGCCTTATTTCCCTCTTTCCTAGCCAAAGTTTGTAAATTTCTTTAGTATCAGAAAGCGATGTCGAACAACGACTTCATGTTTGGGGCAAGCTATTCTTGTGCTTTCCGCCGATTTCGACCGCCAAAGAGCCTGCCCTGGATGGCAACTAGCTCTACAAAAAAAATAAATAATCATTTAATTACGGTGTACGAATATGGAAAAGAAACAAACCTCCTTATGGATGTATATCCCCTATTGTGTCCCCATGCTGGTGGCCATTCTTGGTTCTCAACTTGTTTTCTTTAATTCTTCAATTATTGGTTACGGCTTTCTGGCATTGCTTGCTGCGATTGTTGTACTGGAACCGATACTGGGAAATGACGATGATGAGTGGGAGTGGAAATACCCGAATATCTTTCTTGGCATGATGTACCTTTACGCCATCGGTACGTTTGCGACCTTCCTGAGCTTTATGTGGGTGATGGGCCATGCAAATAATGGCGGCGACCTTTTTAGTATGGCGGCTGGCATTCAGGCTATTTCCGGTGTCGATATTATTCCCTTGCATGCCGAAGATGGCTTAAAGGAATACTTGGTGGCTACACTGATCATGAGCATTACGGTTTCCATTGGCACCGTTTCTATTGGTCATGAGCTTTGCCACCGTACGCACGAGCCTCTTTCTATTTTCTTTGCGCGCGCCATGGGCACCCTGAGCCTGTTTAGCTACTACGCCGTAGAGCATCCTTTTGGCCACCACCTGACTGCTGGCACACCAAGAGACTCCAGCACCGCCCTGCGTGGTGAATCGGTTGCCCAGTTTGCCAAGCGCACCTTTAAGCAAGATTATGAAATTGCTTGGGAAATCGAAAAGAGTCGTCTCGATGCATTAGACCTTCCGCTATGGTCTAGCCATAACCGCCTGCTTCGTGGTTATGCTGCAGAGCTGGCCGTTGTTGTCACTATTGCCGCCACCACCGGGTTTATTGGCCTATTTTTCTTTTCCCTATCGGTTATCCTCGGTCATTGGAACTATAAAGTAGGCGTTTACGGCCAGCACTACGGCATTACGCGCGCACCAGACGAAAAACTGGACATTCATCATTCCTGGGGCTGCACCAACCGAGTTACCAACTGGTTTGTTGATGGTATCGGTCGCCACGCCGATCACCACGAAGTGCCCGAGCGTGAGTTCTGGAACCTTGAAGCCCACCTTGAAGGCCCTCAGTTTGCAAAAGGTTATTTTGCCAGCATGGCTGCAGCGTCAATTCCCAGCCAATGGAATAAAATGACGGTGCCTAAACTCATCGAATGGGATGAAAAGTGGGCATCACCCAAAGAGAAAGTGCTAGCCATGGAAGCGAACGAAAAAAGTGGTATTCCTGAGCTGGTAGAACATGCCAAGAAACAGCGTGTGGAGTTGGTTGAAGCGGGGCTGATTGCCGCGTAAGCACTTAATACCTATAGCACAATCAAAAAAGGGGCGATTCAGCCCCTTTTTTATTCCTGAATAGAATCGTTAAAATAACTCATTCATATTATCAATTAACAAATCTGGTTTTGTACTCGCAATTGGCTCACCGTGGTTATAACCATAACTAAGGGCGACCACTTTAAACCCTGCCGCGCGCGCAGCAAGCACATCGTTTTTTGAATCCCCCGCCATTAAGCAAGAGCTTGGCTCGAAACCATAGGGCAACAATACGTGCTGCAACTGTAAAGGGTCGGGCTTCCTCTTTGGCAAGCACTCTCCCCCCACCACCTGTTCAAAATAAGCATCCAGCTTTAACTTATTCAGTATCGGTTCGGCATACTCCTTGGGCTTGTTGGTCACGACAACCATGGGGATAGCCAAGCGATGAAGCTTAGACAGCGCAACTTCGACACCGGGATAAAGGCAGCTCAGGTGGCAACAACGCTGGCCATAATAATACTTAAAGCGCTTTAGTCCGTCGGATGCTTGATACGCTGCCTGGTTTAACTCTTCTTCTTTAACTCTATGGCCGTAAACAAGCGCCCTCTGCACAAGTTTGGCAGAACCATTTCCCACCCACTGGCGCACATGATCGGCCCCAGCAGCGGGAAGGTTCCGCTCAAGCAGCATCTGATCAATGGCCCAGGCCAAATCTGGCACACTGTCGACCAGTGTGCCGTCGAGATCAAAGGCTATAAGTGCGGGCAGATCACCATCAAACAGTGTGCGCAGTTGCATTCAATTAAACAGCCTGCGCGAGGGCACTGCGCATGGCATCGACCACTGCTTTGTAGTCACTCTTTCCAAAAATGGCAGAACCGGCAACAAAGGTATCTGCGCCTGCTTGTGCAATTTCTTTAATATTTCCTTCGTTGACACCGCCGTCCACTTCTAAGCGAATATCCAGACCCGCCTGCTCGATTCTTTGTCGAACTTGTCGCAATTTATCCAATGTGCCGGGGATAAATTTCTGGCCACCAAACCCTGGGTTTACAGACATCAACAACACCATATCCAGCTTATCGAGAGTGTAATCAAGATAGTGCAAAGGGGTCGCTGGGTTAAACACCAAACCTGCTTTGCAGCCGTTGTCTTTAATCAGCTGTACACTGCGATCAATGTGTCCGCTGGCTTCCGGGTGGAAAGTAATATAGGTGGCGCCGGCATCGGCAAACTGCTGAATAAGTGCATCAACAGGCGATACCATCAAGTGCACATCAATCGGCGCGGTGATTCCGTAATCACGCAGTGCTTTACACACAGAAGGGCCGAAGGTGAGATTGGGAACATAGTGGTTATCCATGACATCGAAATGCACGACATCGGCACCGGCCTCTAGCACTTTTTCTACATCTTCCCCTAAACGGGCAAGATCTGCTGAAAGAATGGAAGGGGCAATTAGAAAATCAGACATACTCATCTCCGCTGAAAGCTGGATTATTCTTGCGTTTAATCTAGGTTTAAGCCTATTAATGGTCACTATAAGAAAACTGCGCCGCATGGTAGCTGAAATTGATTCAAAGATGAATAAACGGGAGATTCGCTTACGATGTTAGAGCTTACCCACCTGGGGAAAAAACTTCGCCCTATCGGCTGCCTGCTTTGCCTTTTGATGAGTGCGGCAGGCTATTGCGAACCCCTTCAGCCTGAAACCCTCAGCCCCGCAACTGAGCCGCCACCGATGGACTTGAAACAAAGCCCACTACAAACCATTGAAACAGAAGAAACTCGTTTTGGGCCGCTGGCGGAACAACTGGCCAAGGATAACCAAGTCTTATGGCTAAATGCAGGGGGGGAGAATTTCTTGGCTCTTTACCGACCTGCAAGCGGAGCAAGCGAACAAGGTGCAGTGCTGATCGTGGCCGATGATGGGCAGCACCCCGATTGGCCTGGCCCCCTTAAACACTTGCGTAACAGCCTGCCTCACCACAGCTGGGCAACTTTATCGCTAGCGCTGCCCCATCAAGCCAGCAAAGAAAACAAGCCGCAACAGGAACAAAACCCACTGCCGCCTCTTGAAACCAGCGACCCACTAACGCTGCGATTACAAAGTGCCATGACACATATACAAAGCCTGGGGCTCTACAATATCGTGGTTATCGCACTTGGTGACAGCGCGCCCCTGGTCGCTATGTCCTTGCGCGAGCTTTCTTCTGATAGTTACGCAGGCTTTATTGCACTCGCACCCTGGTCTTTGAACGAGCAAACGCAAACAGCAATTGCAGACGCTTATACCGATTTGCCCGCCGGAGTGCTGGAGATAGTGCCCGTTTTATGGCCAGAAACAGGGCTTATTAAACGCAAAGGTCTGGCGGCAAAAAAACAGCACAGCAATTATTCGCAAGTGAAGTTATTGGGTGATATCAAACAATTCAGGGACTCACCCCAACTATTACCCCGCATCAGAGGTTGGCTAAAGCGCAATGCTGAAGCCATGGAAGGGCAGCTTCAGCGTCCTGAAGATAAGAACTGATCCAGCTCTTTCAGGCGAGCAGGGGTTCCCACATCACACCACGAACCTTGATAAAGAGAGCCTGATACTTGCCCGCCCTCTATGGCATTCCTCAGCAAGGGAGCTAAAGCCAGACTGCCCAGCGGGCAGCCATCAAACAACTCTGGGCTTAACACGCTGATTCCACTAAAGGTATAGGCTTTTTCAACAGCGCCGCTTTTGCTCCTCAGTCCTTTGTTCTTCAGTAAGAAGGCATCGTCAGAACCACCAAGAGCATTGCCGGCATCAAGAATAAAATCACCCTCTGGATGATGTGGGGGATTATTCACCAACACCAGATGGGCAAGGTGATTGTTTTCAAAAAAACGCCCGCAAGACTTGAGAGCAGCAAGAGACAAATCACTCCACACATCTCCGTTAATCACCAGAAATGGTTGTTCCCCCAACAAAGGCAGCGCCTTGATAATACCTCCCGCCGTCTCCAGGGGCTGCTCCTCGTGAGAATACTGAATCGACAGGCCGAATTTTTCACCGTCACCCAGGGCCGCTTCAATCTGTTCGCCCAAGTGGGCGGTATTAATCACTACCTGCTTAAAGCCCGCACGCTGCAAATGTTCTAGGTGATGGCTGATAAGAGGCTTGCCAGCCACAGGCAGTAGCGGTTTTGGCGTATGCTCAGTAAGGGGTAACATTCTTTTCCCCAAACCGGCTGCCAGAATCATAACCTTCAACAGTAACGCTCCCTAAACCAGTGGTTCCAACAAGGTGACAGCATCCGGATTCTTATCCATCAAACAGACAGCAAGATCTTTCAGCACGGCATGTAGAGCAGTAAGTTCTTCGTAAGCGGCAGAAACCTCTAACAAATAGCTGTAAGTACGAGGGATATCCCCCAGATATACGGGTTTATCGTCACGGTAGTTCAAACGGGAAAAAATACCCACCGCCTTAAAGTGGCGCTGCATGCCCATCCACTCAAAATACTTTAGAAAGTCCCCCTCTGAGCACTGGGCATCCAATAAACCTGCCTTCTGTGCCTGATTAAAATACCCAGTGGCCCAAGCCAGTGTTTGCTCTCGAGGCCAGCGCACATAACAATCGCGCAACAAGGAAACCAGGTCATAGCTAATCGGCCCCCAAACGGCGTCCTGGAAGTCTATCAAACCCTGTTTATTATCTTCGAGCAGCATAATATTACGCGCGTGATAATCACGATGAACAAATACCTGCGGCTGAGCCTGGGCACTTTGCGCCAATAACTCATAGGCATGAAGAAAGGCTGTTTCTTGTTCGGGACTCAAGGTATAAGCCAAATAGCGTGGAATAAACCAGTCAGAAAACAAGGCCATCTCGTCCATCAGGCGAGCGTGATCATAAGATGGCAAGGGTAACTCTTCCGGCTTTAGCTGAAGCTGCAAGGCCAGCAGTGTTTCCATCGCCACGGTGTAATGTTTTTCCACTGAATGGGAGCTTAACTCCGGCAGCAATAAACGATCCCCCAAATCAGAGAGCAGCATAAAGCCCCTCGACGCATCCACTGCGATAACTTCTGGAGCATTAAATCCGTGATCGACCAAGCTGCGTGCTATGCGAATAAAATCCTCGTTATTTTCTTTTTCTGGCGGAGAGTCTACGGCGATAATGGTAGCCAAGCCTTGGGGGCTCTCAGTTTCGGCACGAAAATAACGGCGAAAGCTCGCATCTCCCGATACGGTTTGCAATGCAATTTTATTCAGGCCCAGCTGCTCGGCCACCCATTGCTGCAGTAATAATTCCCTCGATG
>DFBZ01000084.1:2881-6483 GCA_002366835.1 Gammaproteobacteria bacterium UBA3067 | reverse complement strand
ACTCTCTCTTAGCAAGCATAACAACCGGCAAACCTGTAATCCGGATTCAGCTCATTTCATTCATAAATATTTCTGGGTAAACGTGCCGTACCAACAACACACCCTTTATTACTATTTGTTGCTCGCAATCACACTGGCATTTAGCACCTTTATGCCCTGTTATGCGGAAACCAGCAACGCAGCGACACCAAAACATCGCTATGCAGATCTCGACTGGGTCGCTCGTAAAAACTTCTCTGAGCATGCGGACGCCCGCCTAGAAAATGTTCCCGCCTACTGCCGCGGCACGTTTCTGGAGCCAGAATTTGATCCTGGCAAGCTGTCCCCTCTTTTACCACAGCAAGGCTCTGAAAAAAGCGGGCAAGTCACCACATTTTCAAACAAGGTGGTTCACATACCCGGCGTTTCTACCGAGTTCCTCGGCAACGTGGAGCTCTTTCACGACAAGTTTCGCCTGCTGAGTGAGTCCATTATCTATCGCATTGACCAAAACAGTATTACTCTTCCCGAGCCCATTACACTACGAGAACCCGGTTTTTTACTCACTGGCGCGCGCGCCTTCTTCGACTTAAACAGCGGGCAAGTCGACTTCTGGGATACCCAATACGTCCTCCACAACCAGGGGATTCATGGTCACGCCAAAAAACTCAAACGCAAAGCGGATATAACCGCCATCAAAAGCGGCACCTATACCAGTTGCCCCCCCAGTGACTGGCCAATCTGGCAATTACGCACTCAAAGAATGAAACTCGACGCCACGTCTGGCTGGGGCTCAGCACAAAACGCACGGCTTGAAGTCTTTCGGGTGCCGGTTTTGTATTTTCCCTACCTCCAGTTTCCCATTGATGATCGGCGCAAAACAGGCCTGTTGTTTCCTTCCATCTCCAGTAGTGACTTGGGTGGCATAGACAGCTCCCTCCCCCTCTACCTCAACCTGGCGCCCAACTATGACGCCACCCTTACTCCTCGGTATATCCGCCGTCGCGGCACCCTCTATCAAGGTGAATTCCGCTACCTGAACAACTTTGGGCAGGGCGCGCTCTCCTTGAACACGCTGAGTAATGACAAACAAGTTATTGCCACGCAGCAATCAGAAGGCACCTCCGAGGAAATCGCCCAGCAACTTGAGCCGGACCGTAGCTACGCGAGCTGGAATCATAGTGGTCGTTACGGACAACATTGGTCATCCCATGCTTACGCGGAATATGCCTCCGACGAAGAATATTTTCATGACTTTGGTAACGACTTTAATACCAGCAACCTCGCTTATCTCAACCGTTCAGCGACCCTGCGCTATCAACAGCAATATTGGCAACTGGGAACCACTCTCAGAGGTTTTCAAACCATTGATGATGACATCGCTGAAAAAGACCGGCCCTATATGCAGCTCCCGGCCATGACATTAACTGCCCACTACCCACTTTCCAGACACTTCGATCTTCAGCTAACAGGCGAAAGCACCTACTATATTCGGGAGGTTGACGACCCCCTTGTGGACAACCTTGAAGGTAACCGCCTACGCCTGATTCCCGCAATGCAAGCGACCTTTAGTTCTCCTTGGGGGCACATCTCGCCTCGCCTTAAAGTTCAACAGCTCAGCTACTCTCTGGAAAGTGACGTCAACTCGGACGATGTGACCGTCCCGCTTTTTAGCCTGGATACCGGTCTCTTTTTTGAGCGGGATTTTGAATGGAAAAATACCCACTACCGGCAAACCCTCGACCCTCGGCTTTTTTACCTCTACGCACCAACAAAATCCCAAAACCACCTGCCAAACTTTGACTCCAGCGAGCTCACCTTTAGTTACAGCCAACTCTTTCGAGACAGCCGTTTTAGTGGTGGAGATCGTTTTGCTGACTACAACCAGCTATCTTTGGGTTTAAGCAGTGCGGTTTCCTCACGCGACTCTGGGGAAGAGGTTTTTAGTATCGCCTTGGGGCAAGCGTTTTTTCTTGAAGACCCTGAAGTGCGCCTTTTAGAGTCTAACGATGCGCCAGAAAGATCGCCCATCTCCGGTTACCTGTTTTTACGTCCGGCAGATAAATGGCTATTAAACGCGAGCTTTTCTTGGGATGGTGACCACAATATTCACGAAGAAAACAGTTTTGGTGCCACCTACCTGGGAGACATCGGCCAGCTCTTTAATATTGAATTCAGATCACGGGAAAGCCGTGTAGATGCCAGCTTTAATGGAAGAGACCGCTCGCGCCAATCCAAGCTCTCCTTTGTTTGGCCGCTGAGCCCACGCTGGAAGGTTCTCGGTTACTGGCATTACAACCTTAAAGATAAGATTAACTTGGAGGGTGATTTAAGCATTGAAACACTGGCGGGGGTGCAGTATGAAAACTGCTGCGTGCAAGTAAAAATATTAAACCACCGTTATTTACAGGAACAGCTCAACGAGTTGACGCCCAAAAGACAGTTACGCTTGCAGATTCAGCTAAAAGGTTTAGCCAATCTTGATGATCAGGTGTCTGACATACTCCAGCGCACTATTCCCCACTATCAATAAAGCCCTCAACATCAACAAGTGCTAAGCCACCATCAACTCCTTAACCTTGGAGCCAAAAACCTCCAAAGACTGAAAGGGTTTAGAAAAAGCGCAATCAGCCCCTAGTAGCTCAGCCGTTTTTAAATACTCATACTTATCCAGCAAACCACCACCAGAAACCGCTATCACTTTGGCTTTATTCCCCTTCTGGTTCAATTCTCGCAAAAAATCATAGCCGTCCATATCAGGCATGATAATATCCACCACAATCAGGTCGGGCTGAAACTGAAGTGATTTTTTTAAACCCTGCTCAGCACTCTCCGACACCTCTACTTCGTAACCAAGCGTAGACAGAAAGCAGCAAAGCATATCGTTAAAAAACTCATTGTCATCTACGATAAGAACTCTTCCAGACATTATTCCTCCTATTGATCCTAGCCATGACTAAGCGCCTCAGCCATCATTTTGTTGCCGTATCCTAACCAAAAAATGTAACAGTTATATTATTAACGCTAATAATAAACTGCGGCTTTTTGTCGCACCGCTTCCTTGCGCGAAAGCTCTAACGTGTAAACTGAGTTTTATTTCGTTCTCGGAAACTGCCCCATGCCTTGCCCTACCTACGGGCTAACACACGCCATGAGATGGCAATATTTATGCCACATCCACCCAACGAAAGAAGCATAACCTCGCTCTCCGGTTTATCTGTATCGTTAGATATAGCCAATACTTACAGATTAAGCAAAGCTATTTATTGATACGCATCAAGCGGAATATATAAAAGAAACAGAAAGTAACATTTGGCGCGCCGAGAAGGTGCGCAACAGAAAAGTGCGCACCAACATAGGCTTCATTACGGGATCAGGCGTTTCCTAAACACCTTGGATTTTCGCTGATAGTTATAAAGCGCCTTACGCTCTTGAGACAGCATCTCCAAATCAGCTGCCACAAAACCTTTCTCCATAAACCAGTGTGCAGTGCGGGTGGTTAACACAAACAAAAATTCAACGCCCATCGAAAGCGCCTGCCTTTCAATTTCTTTTAGTAAAAGATCACCCCTCGCACCATCGCGATAATCGGGATGAGTTGCCAGACATGCCAACTCAGCCCC
>DFBZ01000084.1:2005-2772 GCA_002366835.1 Gammaproteobacteria bacterium UBA3067 | reverse complement strand
ATGCCTCCCACGTCATCAATTTGTGCCTGCCGCAAACGCTCATAACTCCCTTGCGCAACCAACGTGCCCGAACCATCCAAAGTAAAAAGCTCTTTGATTAATGCACCATCCTCCTGATGACCAATCAAATGGGAACGCTCAACACCCTGCTCACACACCCGGCTCGCCGCTAAAATCTGGCGATAGGATTCATCGCTATTGTTTAATTTTTCGTTTTGGAAAAGTGCGCCCCCATCGGCAATACGCTGAGGGCTAATCTCCCGCAATAAACCTTTGTTCTCATCCAGCCAACCGTTTTGCTCCCCCATAAGCACCAGTTTATCGGCCTCTAGCGACAGTGCCGCCTGCGTTGCCACATCTTCCATGGTGAGATTAAAGGTTTCGCCCGTCGGTGAGCAGCCCAGGCAAGACAGAAGCACAATGGCGCCGTCATCCAGTAATTTATGGATCATCTTCCTATCGATACGTCGTACTTCCCCGGTGTGCTGGAAGTCCACACCATCACAAACCCCCATAGGGCGAGCAGTAACAAAATTACCACCACAAACACGGATTCGCGCACCATGCATCGGTGAATTAGGCAGACCCATAGAAAGCAATGATTCAATCCTTAAGCGCAGAGCACCCACTGCATCGCTCACACACTCCATGGCGGAGCTGTCCGTAATGCGAACATCCTTGTGGAAGGGGGTGCTAATGCCCTTTATAGCCAGACGTTCATTAATTTGGCGGCGTGCGCCATGCACCAGCACCAGCCTCACACCCAG
>DFBZ01000084.1:0-1878 GCA_002366835.1 Gammaproteobacteria bacterium UBA3067 | reverse complement strand
TTCAGGGCCGCCCCTAGCTATTGCATAAGCAAATAAATATTAGTACTTAGACGAAATAAACAAGGCCGCGTATATTTATCAAGCCTGAAAACAACCACATGCCAGTG
Source organism: Gammaproteobacteria bacterium UBA3067 (assembly GCA_002366835.1). Taxonomy (GTDB): domain Bacteria; phylum Pseudomonadota; class Gammaproteobacteria; order Pseudomonadales; family UBA3067; genus UBA3067. The sequence continues at coordinate 1,771 of DFBZ01000084.1, read as the reverse complement.
TAGCGGAAGAACCATGCAAGCAGCACCGAACCCTATTGTTAACCCCGACAACCTTGCGACAGGCCCATCAAGCAATAGTATTATGAATATGCCAAGCGACCAACCCGCATTCGACCTTGATCTGGCCAACCGCAATATGGAAGGCGCAAATCCTGCTGAAATTATTCGTTACGCTTTGCAGTATTCAAAACGTCCCATGATCAGCACCAGCTTTGGCGCCCACTCAGCCGCCCTTCTACATATGGTAGTCGAGCAGCACCCAGATATTAGCGTTGTCTGGGCAGACAGTGGTTATAACACCTCTGCAACCTACCGTTTTGCCGACAAACTGATTGCTGACTTAAAACTCAATATTACTATTTACGTGCCTGCAATGACGGCGGCTCACCTCAATGCCCGTAATCGTGGCATCCCCGATGCAGACAGCGAGGCGCATAAGGAGTTTTCCCGCATTGTTAAAATCGAACCCTTTAATCGCGCTTTTGCAGAATTAAAGCCTGACCTGTGGCTCAACGGTATGCGCAAAGAAGAAACTGAATTTCGTAAAAAACAATCGGTATTTACCTTTGATAAAAGCCGCAACACCACTAAAGTTGCACCGCTTTTTAATCTTAGCGAGGCGGAAGTAGAAAGTTATATCGCGGCGCACGGCCTTCCCATGGAGTACGACTACTTCGATCCCACTAAAGTAGCCCCCAACCAGGAATGCGGGCTGCATACTTACGTTATATAAGTATTGATTTGATATTCAAGCCGCGCTCAAATTAGTTGAACTCTCAGGCATTATTCGGTAGCTTTTCCCCAAGCAAACCACCCCACTTCTCCAATACTTCGGCTTACGACTATGGCTCAATATATTTACACCATGAACCGGGTGGGCAAAATTGTCCCCCCGAAGCGTGAAATCCTCAAAGATATTTCCCTGTCATTTTTCCCCGGCGCAAAAATCGGTGTGCTTGGATTAAATGGTTCCGGAAAATCAACACTATTGCGCATTATGGCAGGCGTAGATAAAGACTATGAAGGCGAAGCCCGCCCCATGCCCGGCATTAACATTGGCTACCTGCCTCAAGAACCTGAACTTAATCCAGAAAAAGATGTGCGCGGTAACGTGGAAGAAGGCGTTGCGGAAATCAAAGCCCTGCTAAGCGAATTTGATGACATCAATGCAAAATTCGCCGAACCCATGAGCGACGACGAAATGAATGCCCTGCTAGAGCGCCAAGGTGAGCTACAGGACGCCATCGAAACCGCCGATGCCTGGGAGCTTGATCGTAAACTGGAAATTGCTGCCGATGCGCTACGGCTCCCCCCCTGGGAAGCCGATGTAACTGTACTCTCAGGAGGAGAAAAGCGCCGCGTTGCCCTGTGCCGTTTGTTACTTTCAAACCCCGACATGTTGCTGCTGGACGAACCCACCAACCACCTGGATGCTGAAAGCGTCGCCTGGCTGGAAACCTTTCTCCATGAATATAAAGGCACCGTGGTGGCCATTACCCACGACCGTTATTTTCTGGATAACGCGGCAGAGTGGATTCTTGAACTCGATCGCGGCCATGGTATTCCCTACAAAGGTAATTACACCTCCTGGTTGGAACAAAAAGAAGAACGCCTCGCCCAAGAAGGCAAACAGGAAGCCTCCCACCAGCGCACCATCAAAAACGAACTGGAATGGGTGCGCTCTAACGCAAAAGGCCGCCAGAGCAAAAGTAAAGCGCGCTTGGCACGCTTTGAAGAACTTTCCTCCAAAGACTTCCAGCAACAAAACGCC
>DFBZ01000104.1:24654-26677 GCA_002366835.1 Gammaproteobacteria bacterium UBA3067 | reverse complement strand
TCAGCCATGAAACCAGGATCTGATACCGCCAAAGCACGTGTTGTTATTTTAACCAACTTATATCGTATCAAGTGCAGCATCAATAATGTTCGTGGAGTACGCTTAATCGACTATATTCGCTCCGAAAGTAATTTTGTGGCCGTCACCTCTGCTGAAGTCTACAACATCGAAGGTAGAAAGATGATCCTTTCCGCTGACTTTATGGATATCAACAAGAATCACATCCAGATCATCACACCAGACGAGATGATAGAGCAGCAAATGGGTGACTTTGTTATTCATAATACTCTGGAATAAGAAGCAGAGAAAAAGCTCACTATTTCAAATGCCCTGACCGACAACCTTATTTCTCCGCTGCTATCCCGACTATATGCCTCTTCAGACTGCGGATAGGCCAAAACCCTGATGCCTCGCTCACATACTCCAAAGCTGGTTTTGTGTCGGCAAGTCCTCTAAAATCCTCTCTTCAACTGGGCTCTGTACCCACACAGCCTAACAACGGACACTCCGCAGACAGAAACGAGGGAGTTTTAGCATAATCGCCACCATATCTACTCGAAACGTCATACGTATCTTTGTCCTATTTTTAGTTCTGGCCTTCGCCATTGTCATATACCAGACGCTTCACCTTGAGCAGTGGCTTAGCCCCAAATCTCTGGCAAGCAATATTGACACGCTGAGAGAGCTCGATGATGGATTTGGGAGCTTTGGCCCCGCCATTTTCTTTGCGCTGGCGAGTATAGCCATCGTTCTTAACATTCCCACTGCCGCTATTATCGCTATTGCCGCCGTGCTTTATGGGGCGGTTGGTGCCACGATTATCGGAACATTCAGCTTTTCTGTTGCAATCATTTTAATGTTCATCATCGCCAAAACCCTCGACAATGGCATTACAAAACGAATTATTGAAAAATACATGCCTCGAATGAGTCGTTATATTCGTGAAACGGATCTCCATGCGATCATCTATTTACGTTTAATCTTCTTTGCGTTACCTCCTATTAATTGGATGCTGGCAATTTTATGTACGAAATTTTCCACTTATTTTTGGGGCTCTCTCATTGGCGCGCTGCCCAACATTGTGGCTTTCAGCTGGCTGGGGGGCACATTTGTAGACGTCATTCGGGAGGGACGCTCCATATGGTTCTGGAACACACCAGAATTAATCGCTCCCACAGTTCTTGGAATATTTTTGACTGCTTGCAGTATATTTTTGAGAAAAAAACAACTTGCCAAACGGGCCCAAGAAAATAACAACTAGAGACCTCCATGTTGTATCCGATTAACCCTCATTTTCCTCTAAAGGGTGACGATAACAAATACCTCGCCAGCCTGGACAATGTTCCGGTTAACCCCATTTTCATTATGGGCCTACATCGATCGGGAACGACCTTTCTTTATGACTCCATTTCCCGCTGTTTCCCAGTCGCCAATTTAACCCTCTACGATATTTTTTATTATCACCGCTTGCTAAAAAACCATGCCGAGGGAAAAGAGGCAAATGACCGTGCACATTTGAACCGAGTCTTCCGTAGTTTAGGAATCACCGATCGCAGGCTTGACTCTGTTTGGGTGGAGGACAGCACCGTTGAAGAATATGGCTGGTTGCTCCGCAATGAGAGTTATCACATCTCGATTCACGAAACCAATAAAGATTATTTTGCAGAAATATGCCAAAAACTTTTAGTGCTTAATCCTGACGCACAATCTGTACTGATGAAAAACCCATGGGATACGGGCAACGCGAAACAAATTCTGGAATGGTTTCCCAATGCTCGCTTTATCTATATTACGCGGGACCCCATCTTTATACTCAATAGCCAAATAAATGCGTTTCTCACCTTGATAACGGGCAGTCAGCCCTTCCAAACCATGCTAATCGACAACTTCAAGGTTCCCGGCGGGAAATATTCCATGCACGCCTTTTACGGATTATGGAAAGTTGTAAGGGCAGTAAAAGCTATTTTTGGCGATGCTATTTTTTCTTTTTTTGCACGGCCTTTTACCGCTATTGCCGTACAGG
>DFBZ01000104.1:1308-24518 GCA_002366835.1 Gammaproteobacteria bacterium UBA3067 | reverse complement strand
CTGTATAAAAAACTAGGCCATTCAGCAGCTGTGGATTCTTAATCGGCCAAAAATAAGCGTAGTCGGCTTATTTATTATTTGACCGGTTTAAGTCTGTATTCAGCGCTACGAGCATGAGCTTCAAAACCCTCTCCCCGTGCCAAATGCGAGGCAATCTCGCCCAGTTCAGACGCGCCTTGTTCTGAGCAATATATCACCGAGCTGCGCTTTTGAAAATCATACACCCCTAAAGGAGAAGAGAAGCGAGCCGTGCCAGAGGTGGGTAAAACATGATTGGGGCCTGCACAATAATCCCCCACCGCCTCAGCAGTGTAGCGCCCCATAAAGATTGCCCCGGCATGTCTAATTGCTGGCAAGTACTGATCAGGATCAGAAACAGAAAGCTCCAGGTGTTCCGGTGCAATCTGGTTCACCACATCCACCGCTTCATCAAGATTTTTTACATGAATAAAAAAGCCTCGACCTTCGATTGACGCTTTAATAATTTCACGCCGAGACATGCTGGGTAATAATTTTTCCATGCTAGCCTGAACACTTTGCAGAAAAGCTTTATCATCAGACACTAAAATAGCCTGCGCGTTCTCATCGTGCTCGGCTTGAGAGAACAAATCCATTGCCAGCCAATCGGGATTAGAGTTCGCATCACTCAAAACCAGAATCTCTGATGGGCCGGCAATCATATCGATGCCCACCACTCCAAAAACCATTTTCTTGGCTGTAGCAACATAAATATTTCCGGGGCCAACAATTTTATCCACCTTCGGAATCAATTCGGTTCCATAAGCTAAGGCTGCCACGGCCTGCGCACCACCGATGGTGAAGATACGATCGGCACCCGCAATTTCAGCAGCCGCTATCACTAAGTCATTACGCACGCCATCGGGCGTGGGCACCACCATAATAATTTCTTCTACGCCCGCCACTTTTGCCGGAATAATATTCATCAGTACCGAAGAAGGGTAAGCCGCCTTGCCACCGGGCACATAGACACCGACCCGATCCATCGGGCGAATTTGCTGCCCCAGCCGAGTTCCATTCTCTTCGGTATATGACCACGATGCCTGGTTTTGCTTCTCATGATAAACACGAATACGCTGTGCGGCCTTTTCCAGTGCGCCTCTATCCTCTGGTTTGATTCGGTTTAATACTGCTTCCCTTTCACTCGCCGTAACCTCTAGCTCGACCGCTTGTGATGCAGCAAGCCGATCAAAGCGGTGAGTATAAGCGAGCAAGGCTTTGTCTCCGTCCTGTCGAACCGCTGCGAGCACCTCACGTACCGTTTCTTCCACCTCATGATCAGCAACAGATTCCCAGGCGAGACGCTGGCGAAGCTCTTGGCTAAAATGCTCAGAATGGGTGGACAACATGGGAATGGATAATCGAGTCATAAGATATTTTGCTCAAATAAGATTGGGGAACCCTTATTAATTAACCTTTTTCGCTTCAACAGCCCGCTCAAGGCAGCTGAGAATTTCCTGAATTCGCTGATGTTTTATTTTCATAGAAGCCTTATTAACCACCAACCTGGAGCTGACATGAGTAATCAGCTCCGTTGGACGCAAGCCATTGGCCTTTAGGGTATTCCCAGTATCCACGACATCAACGATTCGGTCAGCCAAATCCACCAAAGGTGCCAGCTCCATAGAACCATACAACTTGATGATTTCCACTTGCTCGCCCTTCTCTGCGTAATAACGCTTGGCAACATTGACAAACTTGGTGGCTACTTTCAAACGCCCTGTTACCGCTTGCTCTTTTCCCCGCGCGGCCACCATTAAACGGCATCGAGCGATATTAAGATCCAAGGGCTCGTATAGTCCATTACCGCCATGCTCCAGCAATACATCCTTGCCGGACACACCTAAATCTGCCGCACCATGCTCCACATAGGTAGGCACATCAGTGGCGCGAATAATTAAAATTTTGACATCGTTTCTGCTGGTGGGGAAAATCAATTTCCTGCTTTTATCCGGATCTTCCAGTAACTCGATACCCGCTTCTTTTAACAGCGGCAGCGTCTCTTTGAGAATCCGCCCTTTAGACAAGGCAAACACCAACTGTTCGGATCTATTTTCAATCATTGTTAAACTCTCTAGCGGGGTTTTAAGCGGGTATGCGGCGAACATTGGCGCCCAGGGATTGGAATTTTTCTTCGATACACTCGTAGCCCCGGTCTATATGGTAGATGCGCTCAATCATAGTCTCTCCATCGGCCACCATACCGGCTATCACCAAACTTGCAGAGGCTCTTAAGTCTGTTGCCATCACGGGCGCTCCCTGCAAGCGATCGACCCCTTCTGTCACCATGGTTTTACCTTGCAGGGTGATTTTGGCACCCATGCGCGACAACTCCTGCGCGTGCATAAAACGATTTTCAAATACCGTTTCAGTGATGATCCCCGTTCCTTGAGCGACAGCATTCATCACCGAAAACTGGGCTTGCATATCGGTAGGGAAACCTGGATAGGGAGTCGTGCTGAAACTGACCGCTTTGGGCTGTTTGCCGTGCATATCAAGGCTAACCCAATCTTCTCCAGTGTTAATTTCCGCACCGGCCTCTTCAAGTTTTGATAGCACTGCATCCAACAAGGTGGGGTCGGTATCTTTTATCAGAATGGAACCTCGAGAGGCTGCAGCAGCCACGAGATAGGTGCCTGTTTCGATACGATCAGGGATCACACGATGCGAGCCACCTTTTAATTTGTCTACCCCTTGGATAGTAATAGTATCCGTGCCGGCACCTTCTATCTGAGCCCCCATGGAGATAAGGCAGTTCGCCAAGTCCACCACTTCTGGCTCTCGTGCAGCATTTTCAAGGATCGTTTGCCCCTCTGCGAGGGTTGCCGCCATCAACAGATTTTCTGTGCCGGTTACCGTTACAATATCAAAAACGATTCGCGCGCCCTTGAGTCGACCCTTTGATTTCGCATGAATATAGCCCTCAATCACCTCAATCTCTGCGCCCATCGCCTCAAGGCCACGAATATGCAAATCCACTGGCCTACTACCAATGGCGCAGCCCCCCGGCAGAGAGACTTCCGCTTCCCCAAACCGAGCCAACATAGGGCCCAATACCAATATCGAGGCACGCATGGTCTTAACCAGCTCATAGGGAGCTTTCAATTCTTTGATATTGGTGGCATCTACTTCTACCCCCAGCTTTTCATCAATGATGGGCTCAATGCCCATTCTCGCCAGTAACTCGATCATGGTGGTGACATCTTGCAAGTGCGGCAAATTGCGCACTGTCATCGGTTCGCTGGCCAAAAGGGTCGCGGCCAAAATAGGCAATGAAGAGTTTTTAGCGCCGGAAATACGCACCATGCCCCGTGTTGGGCCACCACCCACAATTAATAATTTATCCATTCAATACTCAAATTTTACGCCAATGCGCATTTCTAATTCAGGAACACCGTCAACCACTAAACGAAGTGCCTGGCTTGCTCCCACTCCCCGGGGGTATATAGCTTCATCGTAACGGCGTGGAGATCACCCTTCGCTATTAGATCACTCAGGCAGGCGTAGACCGTCTGTTGTTTTTTAACGGAATTAAGCCCATCAAACTGATGACTCACCACCACTAGGTTAATATTTGCGCCGTTCAATTCGGCGATGACATGTTCAACCTCAATCTGAGCCGCAATTAATTGCTTTATTTCATCACTGGAAACCATCACTTTACCTCATGAGGATTATTTGGCCGCCTATCATAATAAAAAACGAGCTCAATTACACAAAAGAGACGTTCCCAGCCGCTTTAACTTCATATTCTGATAAAAAAATCGCATTCTAAGCCCGTTTCAACCCAAAGCACCTCCGATTAAGCTCATCAGCAGTTGCAATCATGTCTTGATGGCTTTCTAATTCGCTTTCACTAAATTTGGGATTTTCTCCAGCCTATGCTTTATCCAGTTCTTGCTGTTGTTTTCGGAGTTGCCGCCCTCGTGTGGAGCGCGGATCGTTTTGTACATGGCGCGGCTGCAATGGCCAAAAATTTTGGCGTCTCAGTGTTTATCATCGGCCTCACCGTTGTAGCCTTTGGCACTTCAGCTCCGGAAATTGTCATTTCCACCTCTGCCTCACTCGAAGGCAGCCCCGAGCTAGCTATTGGTAACGCCATCGGCTCAAACATCGCAAACGTCGGGCTCATTCTTGGTATCACGGCTCTTTTTGGCGCCCTCCCAATTCAGCGTCAAACCATTCGCGAAGACTTGCCTATTCTCCTCGTTATTACACTTGTCGCGGGGGGGCTGCTTTATGATATGAAACTGGATCAAATCGATGGTGTTATTCTTTTGGTGATGCTGCTTGCCTACCTTTATTTTCTGATCCGGCATAAGAAAACTACCGAAGGAACAGAGGAAGAAGATGTCTTTTTAGCTGAAATTGAAGAAGAAATTGAAGATGAACACCTCACGAACGCACAAGCCAGCTTCAAGTTTATCACCGGTTTGATCGTGCTACTGGGTAGTGCGAAGCTGATGGTATGGGGTGCACAAGAGATCGCCTTGGCCATGGGAATCAGTGAAGCCATCATCGGCCTCACGCTTGTAGCCTTAGGCACCAGCCTGCCTGAACTTGCAGCATCGATCAGCAGCGTAACGAAGGGTCACCACGACCTGGCCATCGGCAACATTATCGGTTCGAATGTTTTTAATTTACTGACCGTTCTACCGATGCCCGCACTGCTCGCACCAAGCGTGCTGGAGCTGGAGATATTCTCCCGTGATTATGCGCTCATGCTCACTCTCACCTTGCTACTGCTTATCTTGCCTTTTTTGGGGAAACGTAATCACATTACAGCGGTAAAGGGCATATTCCTCCTTTCACTTTACGTTGCGTATTATGCTGTTTTGTATCAATCTCAAGTGACTACAGCCTAACCATATCACCATCAGGACACCAGAAATGAGTGACTTCCAAACATCCGCTCGCCGCGTTATTAGCATAGAGACGCAAGCCATCAACGCACTCAACGAGAGAGTTGATGAGAATTTTTCCCGTGCCTGCGAAATCATCATGGCCTCTAGTGGCAGGGTTGTGGTCATGGGCATGGGGAAATCGGGACACATTGGATCGAAAATTGCCGCTACACTCGCAAGCACAGGCACCACCGCATTTTTTGTTCACCCCGGAGAAGCAAGTCACGGCGACCTAGGCATGATTACACGCACCGATGTTGTCATTGCCCTATCTAACTCTGGCACAACGGCCGAATTGTTAGCCCTTCTTCCCGTCATTAAACGAAAAGGCGTGCCCCTTATCAGCATGACTGGAAATAACAATTCGGCCCTTGCCCAATTTGCCGATGTAAATCTTGATGTAGGAGTCAGTGAAGAAGCTTGCCCTCTCGGCCTAGCCCCCACCGCCAGCACCACCACAGCCCTGGTAATGGGAGACGCTCTGGCCGTTGCGCTTTTAGAAGCACAAGGCTTTACCGCTGAAGATTTTGCACTATCACACCCAGGCGGCGCGCTAGGCAGGAAATTACTGCTGCTGGTGGAAAGCGTGATGCGCACTGGAGATGCCACACCTACCGTTCCAGAAACTAGCACCGTAAGCGAGGCATTAATAGAAATGAGCGCAAAGGGGCTGGGCATGACGGCAGTCGTTGGTAACGACTCGAAACTCCTAGGGGTCTTTACAGACGGGGACCTCAGGCGTTCATTAGACCTTGATAGCAACCTCAAAAATACGCCAGTCACTTCGCTTATGACCACACACTGCAAAACCGTAACACCACATATACTCGCGGCAGAAGCTGTAAAGATCATGGATGACAATAACATTCATGCGCTAATTGTTGTGGACGAAAACCAATGCCCCGTAGGAGCACTAAATGTGCACGACCTGCTTCACGCCGGCGTGATGTAAGAACCCTATTTTTGTGAATACTTGGAGCCCCCCATGCAGGAAGTTATAGAAAAAGCCAAAAAAATCAAACTAATGGTATTTGATGTAGACGGAGTGCTTACCAACGGGCAGCTCTTTTTCACCGAAGATGGCACAGAACTGAAAGCCTTTAACAGCCTAGATGGACACGGTATTAAAATGCTCCACCAAGCTGGCATCGACACCGCCATCATTACCGGAAGAACCTCCAAGCTAGTGATCAAAAGAGCAAAGGATCTCGGAATCACCCACCTTTACCAAGGGCGGGAAGATAAATTACAAGCGCTACAGGAACTTCTAGCAGAGTCAGCCCTATCATTGGAAGAAGTCAGCTATGTCGGCGACGACCTTCCCGATCTGGGAGCGATCCGGGCAGTAGGCTTGGGCATTGCCGTATCCAATGCTCATTCATTTGTACGGGAAAATGCCGATTGGCAGACTACACTTTCTGGAGGCTCTGGCGCAGCACGAGAAATCTGCGATTTAATCCTGGATGCCCAAGGACAACTAACACCACTACTTGAGACTTACCTTTAATACATGCTTTTACGCAGACCACTTTCTCGTCGTCGAACCTATACAGCGTTTTTGGGGCTGGTATTGATAGCCGTGATTTTTATCATTAGCGACACTCGCTTTGTGCGCACCACCCCCCCTTTCCTGTCATCCCCTTATGCGGGAGAACAAACTCCAGATACCGAAATCAAGCGCTTTTCCAATACAGTTTTTGATCAAAATGGACAGCTCAAATACACCCTGAATTCGCCACATTTATTCCACTACCCCCTTAACGATGAAACCCTCCTCAGTGCACCAGAAATTAAACTCTACGAAAACAACAATAGCCAGTGGAAAGTGATGGCGAAACGCGGAAGCATCGCATCAGGTGATGAGATAACCTTAAGCGGTGATGTCAACATTACCGGCAATACAAGCACCGATAATGAGCCTGTAATGGTGAAAACAAAGGCGCTGATGCTATATACCAACGATAAACGCGCCGAATCAAAAGAACGTGTAATAATTTACTCCAAACAGGGGCAGCTTAGTGGTACAGGCTTAAAAGCAGACATGATAAGTAGTACTATGTCCCTTTTGTCTCAAGTAGAAGGCAGCCATACGCAACGCAATGATCAACCTTAAATCCCTATTTAGCCCTATACCGTCTGACACACGTATTCCAGCAGCAATGATCGTTTTCCTCACGCTGCTGCACTTTACGCCTACCTCCTGGGCGCTGGATGACGACCGCAGCCAGCCTATTCAGATTGGATCCTCTTCCGCTTTCGCCGATTACAAACAAGGCGTAACGGTCTACAAAGGCAATGTCGTATTAAGCCAAGGATCTTTAGTCATCAAAGCAGACCAACTTAACCTTTATCGAAACAAAGAAGGCTTCCAAAAGCTCGTTGCAACCGGCACCCCAGCGAGCTTTCAACAAACCCCAGCACCCGGAAAACCGCCTATTGTAGCGGAAGCAAAACAGATTGATTACGATGTAAGCAGCGAAGTGCTCGTACTGAAAGACGACGTCGTCATAAAGCTGGAAGAAAGCTCCCACCAAGGTGCCCGCTACGAATACAATCTGGTGACCCAAATGTTGAAGGCGTCGGGAGATACAGATCACCGCATCATGACCACCTTCCAGCCCCAAAATGCACCCCAAAAGCAGGAAGATTAATCTCCACTAATGTCCATATTATCAGCTGACAACCTTTCCAAGTCATACAAAGGGCGCCAGGTCGTCAAACACATAAGCATTACCGTAGAAAGCGGCCAGGTAATAGGCTTACTTGGCCCCAACGGCGCAGGTAAAACCACCTGCTTCGATATGATTGTGGGCCTGATTCCCGTCGATAACGGCACAATCTCGATTGATGACCATGATATCTCGCATTACCCCATGCATAAGCGCGCTCGAAAGGGAGTGGGTTACTTACCCCAGCAGGCCTCTATTTTTAGAAAGCTCTCCACCGAAGATAACATCCGCGCCATTCTGGAAACCCAAACAACCCTGAGCAAGCAACAAAAGAAAGCCAAACTCGAACAACTGCTTGAAGAATTCCACATCACTCACATTCGAAAATCCTTGGGCATGAGCCTGTCTGGGGGGGAGCGCCGCCGTGTAGAAATTGCACGCGCCCTGGCCGCCGACCCCAAGTTTATACTGCTTGATGAGCCCTTTGCCGGCGTTGACCCCATCTCCGTAAATGACATAAAGCAAATCATCTGCCACTTAAGCAACCGCGAAATTGGTGTCCTCATCACAGACCACGATGTCAGGGAAACCCTCTCCATCTGTGAGAAGGCCTATATCGTCAATGCAGGTGAAATTATTGAGGCGGGTAGTGCGCAAAAAATTCTTGCCAACCCACTCGTAAAAGAGGTCTACTTGGGTGAGCAGTTCCAGCTATAATTTTAAAAGACGGAGCGTTTATGCCCCAATCGTTGTACAGCCCGACACACATCAAAGCGGTTTACGTCTCCACCACCCGTTTGCAGTAGTTAAAGTGTTTAAAATTATATGAAGCTATCTCTCCAGCTTAAAAACAGTCAAAGCCTCACCATGACCCCCCAGTTGCAACAAGCAATCAAGCTGCTGCAGCTATCCACCTTAGACCTGCAACAAGAAATCCAGGAAGCCCTCGATAGCAATCCAATGCTAGAGGTATCTGAGGACGAAACCCAAAACTCCGAAAGTAGTGAGCGAGAGCAAAACGATAGAGACCAAGCTGTCGAGCCCTCTCAAGATAGCGAGCGGCAAAATACCGAAGAAGCACCTACCTCCGAAAGCACGCCCGTTGAAATGGAAAAGAACAACGACATTCCAGACGACCTACCCGTGGATACCGGCTGGGATGACATTTATCAAAGTGGTTCAAGCGGCACGGCCCCAAGCAGCGGTGATAACAATGAAAACATGCTTGAAACACGCAATGCTGCAGGAGAGACGCTCTACGACCAACTTGTCTGGCAGCTTGAACTGACGCCATTCAGCGATATTGACAAAACCATCGCCTTTTCCATTGTTGAAGCCATCGACGAAAACGGCTATCTCACTATCACACCCGAAGACATCTGTGAAACCGTGCAACTCAACAATAAAGAATACGACCTTGAGCTGGACGAAGTGATGGCCGTATTACATCGCATTCACCAGTTTGAACCCACAGGAGTAGGCGCCCAAAACCTTCAGGAATGCCTGCTTATTCAACTTCGACAGCTGCCAGAAGATACACCCTGGCGCAATGAGGCTTTGCTGGTTATTTCCGAGCACATTGAACTGCTTGGAAACCGAGATTTCAAACAGCTTATTCGCCGAAGCAAGCTAAAGGAAGAAGAACTCAAGGAAGTACTGGGGCTTATAAAAACCCTTTCCCCCCAGCCAGGGCAATCAATTTCTACCTCCCATGCGGAATATGTTATTCCTGATGTGATCGTCACACAGAAAAATGGCCGCTGGCGCGTAGAGCTAAACCCCGCTGTTGCTCCCCGTTTACGCATTAACAACGGTTATGCTTCACTGGTACGTCGTGCTGACAATAGTGCTGATAACAACTTTCTACGCGATAATTTACAAGAGGCACGCTGGTTTATAAAAAGCCTGCAGAGCCGAAATGAAACCTTGTTAAAAGTTGCAACACGCATTGTTGAGTTTCAGCAAGGTTTTTTCGAATATGGTGAAGAAGCCATGAAACCCCTCGTTTTGCACGAAATTGCCGAACATGTTGAAATGCACGAATCCACCATTTCCCGTGTGACTTCCAATAAATATATGCACACTCCTCGGGGACTTTTTGAGCTAAAATACTTTTTCTCTAGCCACGTAAGTACAGAATCAGGGGGAGAATGCTCTTCCACCGCTATTCGTGCAATTATCAAAAAACTCATTGCGGCAGAAAATCCGCAAAAACCATTGAGCGACAACAAAATTACCGAACTACTCAAAGAACAACAAATCAACGTCGCTAGAAGAACCATTGCTAAATACAGGGAGGCACTCTCTATACCTCCTTCTAACGAAAGAAAGCGATTGATCTAATAAATAGAAAGTAAACTAGAAAGTCATATTTTTCATAAAAAGAGGGAAATGTAATGCAAATAAATATCAGCGGACACCATGTAGACCTTACCGAAGCACTAAAAACCTACATTAACGAAAAGCTGGAAAAACTTAGTCGCCACTTGGACAAAATCACCTCTATCAATGTCACCCTGAACATTGAAAGCAAGGATCATCTCGCTGAAGCTACTGTGCGCTTTAGCGGCGGGGAAATTTTTGCAGAAGCCGCCGCAAGCGACATGTATGCTGCAATAGATGGCTTGTCTGACAAACTAGACCGCCAAATACTCAAGCACAAAGAAAAACAAGTGGCTCGTAATCACGGCGCTGCGCGTTAATAAAGGCGTAACAAACCAGCCCTATGCTAATTAAAGAGATACTACAACCAGAGCACGCTTTGCATGCTGTTAAATCCAGCAGCAAAAAGCGCCTGCTAGAAAAAATTGCCCAGCAATTTAGCACCATTAATCCAAATCTCAACCAGAATGAGCTGTTTGATGCGTTCATAGAACGGGAACGCTTGGGCAGCACGGGAATAGGCGAAGGTGTTGCACTTCCCCACTGTAGAATCAGCCACTGTAACCAAACCATGGGAATGCTGGTATTGCTTGACAGGGGCGTTGATTACGACGCCCTTGACGGCAATCGAGTTGATCTGGTCTTTGCCTTGATCGTGCCGGAAGAATCCAGTCAGGAGCACTTGAATACCTTAAAAGAAATAGCCAGCGCATTTCACCGCAAAGAATTCAGAGAGGCACTACGCAACTCGCACAATGCAAACGAGCTCTACCAAATTGCCATTGAAGAAAAAAACCACCGAGCGGCTGGCTAAGGCATCATGAAAAAGGACTCTGGTCAAGCCACCCCCGATAACTGCCCAAAACTCATTATTGTCAGTGGGCGCTCGGGCTCAGGAAAAACCACCGCGCTACAAGCCCTGGAAGATATGGGTTTCTACTGCGTCGATAACCTGCCCGCCAAATTAATCCCCCAGCTCGTTAACTCACTCCTGCAAGAAAAACAACACAACATCCAGCTCATCTCAGTAGGTGTTGATGCACGCAACTTGCCTAATCAGCTCTCCTCTCTTCCCGAGGTGATTGACACCCTCAAAACCATGAGTATCTCCACCGAGATAATTTTCCTGGATAGCAATAATAACACCTTAATGCAGCGCTTCAGCTCAACACGGCGAAAACACCCACTGAGCAGTGGCAAGCGCTCCCTTTCAGAAGCCATTGAAGAAGAACACCGTCTACTGCTGGGCATTTCAACCCGCGCCGACTTAATCATCGATACCAGCCAGCTCAATATACATCAGCTGCGAGAAACCGTTAAAAATTGCGTCGGCGTTAAACGACAAGGTTTATCTTTGCAATTTGTTTCCTTTGGTTTTAAAAAAGGCGTACCCATCGATGCTGATTTCGTCTACGACGTACGCTGTTTACCTAACCCCCACTGGGAAGCAGGGCTCCGCGAACTCACCGGCAAAAACTCCAAAGTGGCAGAATTCCTCGAAAAAGAAGAAATAACTCACAAAATGGTAGAGCAAATAAACGCTTTTCTTCATGAGTGGATTCCCCACTTCGAACACAGTAATCGCGCTTATCTTACCATTGCCATTGGCTGCACCGGTGGTCAACATCGCTCTGTTTATATAGCGGAACAACTATCAAAAAACTTTCAAATAGAAAGAGGAAACACCCAAATTCGCCATCGAGAACTTGCTTAAGACACTTCTTTGCATACGATCCCAAAAAGCATTCCGCCTCAGAAACTTTTCAAATCGCGTTAGCCATCCCATACTTGAATAAAGTAGAATTACTTCTTCATTTTTTGGCGCATTAAGAAACCATGAAACAGTCATCGCTAAGCCTGGTCAACGAGCGAGGTCTGCATGCCCGCGCTGCAACCAAACTGGTTGAAACCGCCAAAACATTTCAGTGCACCGCCCAGCTTTGCTTTGATGGAAACGAAGCGGATGCCAAAAGTGTCATGTCTTTGCTAATGCTCGCAGCAGGGCCTGGCTCGCAGATCACCTTGATAACATCCGGGCACGATGAAGACGCTGCCCTCACCGCAATACAGGCATTGATAGAAAACAAATTTGACGAAGGAGAATAAGCAAGCAGTTCGTTCAACACAGTTTCACCCGCTTTTAAAACTGAAAAACAGCCTCTCAAACAAGCCCTCTCCCTTCGTGTTATCAGCAAACACCGCAACCGGAGCCACTGAATGCCCCACGCAGTAAACGCACAGACCCGCTTACATCAACTCAATAAAGCACTCGAAAGCGGCACCTTTATTAAGGTGCGTCAGATGTTAAACGGCATGTCTCCGGCGGAAATTGCACACCTGATCGAGTCAGTGCCGCCCGATGCGAGAGCCATTCTCTGGCGCATGGTGAACGCGGAAGTGGAAGGTGAGGTACTGCAGTATCTTAACGATGAAATCCTCAACCAAATCGTTAAGAAAATGGGTACCCAAGAGCTCACCAGCGTCCTCGAAGATCTCGATACTGATGACCTGGCTGATATTCTGCAAACCCTGCCAAAAGCGGTCACCAGGCAGGTTCTCAACTCCCTCGATAGCATGAATCGCAAACGCCTCGAAGCGGTATTTGAATACCCCGATGATTCCGCTGGCGGCTTGATGAACACCGACACCATTACCGTTCGGCCTAATATCACCCTGGACGTAGTACAGCGTTACCTCAGGCGCCATGAAGAAATCCCCGAAATGACCGACAATGTACTGGTGGTTAATCGCAGAGGCCAGTTCATTGGCTTGCTACCTCTTACCAAACTACTCGTTAGCAAACCCAGCATGACCGTACGCGAAGCCATGCGCAGCGACGTTGAGGCAATTCATGCTGACATGCATCGCCGAGATGTTGCCAACCTGTTTGAACACCAGGATCTTATTTCCGCACCCGTTGTGGACGAGAACAAGATACTTCTAGGCCGTATTACTATTGATGATGTAGTGGACGTTATTCGAGAAGATGCCGATCACTCATTGATGAGCATGGCCGGTTTGGATGAAGAGGAAGATATCTTTGCGCCGGTATTTACCGCGAGTCGACGCCGTTCCGTCTGGCTTGGGGTCAACACCCTCACCGCATTTATCGCCGCCGGTGTAATGGGCCTGTTTGCCGACACTATTGAAAAAGTCGTTGCCCTTGCAATACTCAGCCCTGTGGTGGCAAGTATGGGGGGGATAGCAGGCAGCCAAACCCTTACATTGGTAATTCGCGGCATGGCCCTAGGGCATGTAGGCTTCGCCAATGCCCGCCTCTTATTAAGTCGTGAAGTGGCCGTTGGCTTTGTTAACGGCATGATTTGGGCACTGATTATTGGTTCGGTCGCCTCCTATTGGTGGGGAGATACCTCAATTGGATTAGTGATTGCCGCAGCAACGCTTATCAACCTCATTGCAGCCGCCGTAGCGGGTGCCTCTCTACCACTTATTTTGAAAAGAGTGAATATCGACCCAGCCCTCTCTGCGGGGGTTATTCTCACCACCGTCACCGATGTAGTCGGTTTCGCATCTTTTCTTGGATTAGCAAGTATCGTTTATAATTAGAAACCAAGTTATTACACCCCTCAGTCATACCCCTGGATCAAGAATATGCCGAACAACACTGACGATCATTCAGACGATGAAGACCTCATTACCAAAAGCCAAGTAAAAAGAGAGGCTGAAGCTCTGAAACAACTGGGTAGAGAGATTTACGAGCTACCAAAAAAGAAAAGAGACAAACTTCCCCTCAGCAATACCCTGATTACAGCCTTTGAAGAAGCTGACCGCATTTCTAATCTCAATGCGATGCGACGACACTTTCAATATGTCGGAAAAATCCTCAGAGAAACAGATGTTGACGCGATCAAGCGCGCGATAGAAGCCCTAGAAATCTCCCCTATCTCCCACCAGCGTAATGACGCTCGTCTGGAAGACCTGATTGAACAGCTGCTCACAACAGGCTCAAAGGCAAACGAGAAACTGATACAGGAACACTCCCAACTCAACCGCCAGCAGCTAAACCAACTAATCCGCAACGCATCACACAGTGAAAAAACCATCGAAGAAAACAAAGCACCCGGCCCCCACAAAGCTCTCCCTGCATCCCCCGCCAGAAAAAAGCTCAAACGTTACCTCAAAGAAAACCTTGGCGAATTTTAACGCGCAATGCACCACCCACAAACGGCAGAATAACGCACGCTATCACGTTAATATTCCCGACACTCACCAAGCGACAACGCTGGCGTACTAATGGCTATTCTACTATTCTAAAAGCCTGTTATGAGGCTTTTAACTTTGAGGAGCTTATTTCTTCTACCAACCTATACTTGATTCACGATATAACTCAATACCTGATGCAAAGAGTCTCTTCACGTATGATAAGCCATCATCAAAATATGCTGCCTGCCACACCCACCCCACACCGATCCAATGTCTTATAGTTTATCGTTTATCAGTCACGGTACTGGGGCCCTTGGTTTTCTCGGCATGGGTATGGCTACAATAGCCGGATGGCATCGCCGCGACTCCGGCCGTGCTCTGATTATCGCGGCATTTATAACAGCTGCCTGGAGCCTGTCCATCGCAACACAAGCCCGCTGGGGTTTCCCGTCATTCAATATTCGTCTTGGTCTTGAAAACCTCAGAAACCTGGCCTGGGCTTTTCTATTGCTGAGAATTCTCGGTTTAACGAAGGAGACTCTGCAGGCACCCAGAGGGAGTTCACTTTTTCTACTGGCTTTAACCGCAGGCAGTCTCACCTTATTGCCACTCGCCATTCGGTTTGCGAACAACCTATTTGATTTTGGCAACGGGTCTTTCTTATTTACAAGCCGTACACAGCTGCTATGGCAAATCGCTTATACCATCCTTGGCTTAGTACTTATTGAGCAAGTCCTCCGTAACACTAAATTGGAAAACCGCTGGCAAATAAAGTTTCTCTGCCTGGCCCTCGGTCTCACCATTGGCTATGATTTTTTTCTATATTCCCACGCCTTACTTTATAACACCATTAATGCATCACTATGGGATGCCAGGGGTTTCGTTAACACCCTG
This sequence comes from Gammaproteobacteria bacterium UBA3067, assembly GCA_002366835.1. GTDB lineage: Bacteria > Pseudomonadota > Gammaproteobacteria > Pseudomonadales > UBA3067 > UBA3067. The sequence goes on along the minus strand of DFBZ01000104.1, from coordinate 9,487 downwards.
GCGATCCCCTTATTATTGGTCTCATGCCAGCGCAATCGCTCCGGCCCGATGAGGCTCAATCTCTCCCGCGACTTTACCTTTCATACAACTATTTTTCTCGGGGCGGGCATATACCTTATGTTAATGGCCGCAGCCGCCTACTATATTCGAACCTTTGGCGGCCACTGGAGAGGCGTCATTGAGATCACCTTTCTAACCTTGGGAGGGCTTTTACTTCTTATCCTGGTTTTTTCAGGTTCATTTCGTGCCAAATTGAGGGTCTTTCTTAGCCAAAACCTCTTTAGCTACAAGTACGACTATCGAAAAGAATGGTTAGGAATTACTGACATCCTAAGCGGAACCGATAATGAAAAACCATTACCGGAGCGCGTCATTCATGCACTTGCAAAAATCCTTGATAGCCGAGGAGGAGAGCTATGGACAGCCGGTGAAAACGGCCACTATAATTTTCAATTGGCCATAGGTTCCTCCAAACCACCTGTTCGGAGCTTAACGAGATCAGCCCCCCTTATTAAGTTTTTCCTTAAAACGAAATGGGTGATTGATCTCAACGAATTACGAGAAGACCCGGAGCTATACGGGCATTTACAAATACCTGAGTGGTTGAATGAACGAAAGGAGGCCTGGCTCATCACACCCTTGATGCTCCATGACTCCTTATACGGTTTTATTGTTCTCAATAAGTCGCAGTCCATTGAAAAACTAAACTGGGAAGACCACGACATTATCAAAGTGGCGGGGCGACAAGCAGCAAGCGCGCTCTCCCAACTGGAGTCATCCAGCGCACTGGCAAGAGCCAGTGAATTTGATGCGTTTAATCAACTATCCGCATTTATTGTTCATGATATTAAAACCCTCGTCTCCCAGCTTTCATTGATGGTTAACAATGCAGAAAAGCACAAAACGAATCCCACTTTTATCGACGACATGATAAAAACCACCGATCACTCGGTAAACAAAATGACTCGCTTACTTGGCCAACTTAGCGAAACCAGGCCAGACAATACATATGAAGAAAAAAATTCAGCTGTGGAGCTAAACAACTTGCTAGCTCAGCTTATTCAAAACCACCAAAACAGAAGCCCGCAACCCGTTTTTCATGAACAGGAAAACACCCTACAAGTACAGGCAAACAAAGAAAAACTATTAAATGTACTAAGCCATTTAGTGAAAAATGCGCAAGAAGCCTGTGAGGCCAATGATACCATTGAAGTATTACTTTCAAAGCATGAGCAGAGCGCCATTATCACATTACGTGATACCGGTTCAGGCATGTCTCAATCATTTATAGAGCATGAATTATTTCAGCCATTCAAAAGCACCAAAGGCGTATCAGGTATGGGAATCGGTGTTTACCAATGCCAGCAATATATTATCAAGCTACGCGGGAAGATCGACGTGAGTAGCCGCCAAGGGGAAGGCACCGAGTTCACACTGACATTTCCACTAACCGAAAATAAGGTTTCAGGATGAATAAAAAGATTGAGAACAGACGGCTCCTAATTATTGAGGATGATCCGGGCTTACAAAGCCAACTCAAGTGGTGCTTTGATGATGAAGAAATCCTGCTTTGCGACAATGAAAAGGATGCCCTGGCCCATCTGCGCCGCAGCGAACCACAAGTGGTCACACTAGACCTCGGTCTTCCTCCCGACCCCGGTGGCTCCAGTGTCGGCTTTAAAATTCTTGAACAGATCAGCTCCCTCGCACCAAGAACCAAAGTCATCGTTATTACCGGGCGCGAAGAAAAAGAAAATGCAGTAAAAGCCATCGGAAACGGCGCCTATGACTTTTATCAAAAGCCGATCGATGCAGATATTCTAAAATTTGTTGTCAATCGCGCATTCCGCCTTTACGAGCTGGAGGAAAAAAATCGCGAACTGGAAAAATCGAATACTGAATCACCCATTGCCGGCCTTATCACCAGCTCTCCCGAAATGCTAACACTATGTCGCACCGTCGAACGTGTCGCCAATACCGATGCCACGGCTTTAATACTTGGCGAAACCGGCACAGGCAAAGAGCTTATTGCCCGCGCACTACATGGTTTTAGCGGACGAAAAGAGCAAAATTTTTCACCCATCAATTGCGCAGCCATCCCAGAAAACCTTCTGGAAAGTGAACTATTTGGCTACGAAAAGGGCGCATTTACCGGAGCTAATACCGACAAAAAAGGAAAAATTGAACATGCCAATGGCGGCACCCTGTTTCTCGATGAAATTGGCGACATGCCCATGTCTCTGCAAGCCAAAATGTTACGCTTTTTGCAGGAGCGAACCATACAACCCCTCGGCAGCCACAAGGATATTCCCGTCGACGTGCGTATTGTTTGCGCAACACACCGCGACCTGGAGACAATGATTGCCGAAGGTTCATTCAGAGAAGATCTCTATTATCGTCTGAGTGAAATCGTACTCAATCTTCCTGCCCTCATCGAGCGAGATGGCGATGCACTGATTCTCGCCCGTGCATTTTTAAACCGTTTTTCGCAGGAACAAGGGAGAGCGCTCAAGGGTTTTACGGAAGAAGCAATCCAGTCCATCGAAAGCTATAATTGGCCGGGTAATATCAGAGAGCTGGAAAATAAAATAAAGCGCGCTTCCATCATGGCAGAGGGCAATAAAATAAGCGCGCAAGATTTGGGTATTCGCCCTAACAAAGAAACAGAAGCCAGCCTGCCCCTTAACCTGAAGAATGTGCGGGAAGAGGCCGAGAAAAAAGCCATCACACGCGCCTTGATGCAAACCGAATATAACATGGCAAAAACAGCAAAACTATTAGGTGTTACCCGGCCCACACTTTATACACTGGCAAATAAATATCAGCTGAATGCACCAAAAGGAAGTGACTCTGATAGCAGCGACTTATAAAACCCAAAGAAGTCAGTACTTCTTCGCACGTATAAACAACGCTTAAAATCAAAGGGAGCCGATAAAAATGGCACGGGCATGCGCACGTCATATATTAGTAAAAACAAAAGATCAGGCCGATAGACTGAAGCAAGAATTAAAAAAAGGGGCCGACTTTGCTACTTTGGCAAAAAAATATTCGCAGTGTACGTCGGCTAAAAAAGGCGGTGATCTCGGTGAGTTTAGCCCCGGTACGATGGTGAAGGCATTTGACCAAGTAGTTTTCAAAAAACCCCTGTTAACTGTCCACGGGCCGGTTAAAACAAAATTTGGATTTCATTTAATTGAAACCATCTATCGCACTTAATCTGAATTTTCAGAAGCAGTCAAACCATTAGACACCGGCCTTACAGGATATTGCCCACTGCATGAATGTCAGTTTCCATTTCGTAATGATCCAGCGGGTAGATATAACGCACATTTTCCAGGCGACGCCCTGTCCTATTTCCACAGAAATTATTTGCTGCATTTCGTTCGCACCTGCACATAACAACCTTCCTCCAAGCATAAATAATCCTGCTAAATATCCTTACCGTTACCGTTACCGACATCAAGATCAATGGAAAGATCGAGAAAAAGGTACTTACGTTCTATCTAACGTCAAAAAATTAGCTCAAAAAATGTATCATCCATAATTGTTCACTTAAACCTAGAAACCTCAGTTGGGTGCGAAAAAGATGTGCAAGACATTGTCGTGCATAGGAAATTTTCAAAATTCGGGCTCACCTTATTGGGCGCAAGCGCCGTATACGGCTAGAGATGAGAACTTTTTATATTTTTCTATGTCCTACAACGGAGTGCGCAGACTTTCGTGACCCGACTGCAGTTTCTAGATTTAACTATACCCCAGCGATTAGAGGCCTACAGCCAGTTGGCGGACGAATCGAATATGTTCTATTTGAAGCCATTTGCGAAGTCATTCAGATGGAGAGTAGCTGTTTTCATTTGATTGAAATCATTTGTCACAATTAACCTACGCTTTAGAAGCTATCAAACCGTTAAACACAGGCCTAACAGGCTGTTACCCCTGCCATTAAACAATGGCTAATCTTACTTCACAAAGTCTTTCAAACCCTCCAGGGCTAAACGAATATTACTAAACAGGGGATTCCCGGAAACTTCTTCCGAAACAAAAGCAGGCGCAACAAACTGCTCACTCGCTTTTAAACTGGGAAACTCCACTTCAGCCACCACCAAGGGGGCTAGCTCCCCTGCGTAAACATCAATTTCCATTTCATATTGATCCAGTGGGTAGATATAACGCACCTTTTCCAGGCGACGCCCTTCGGTAGCAGGCCAAAGGGCGTCGAATTGCTGTTTGGAAATTTCCACTTCATACTCTGTACGGACGATGCCCTCACCAATTTTTACGGTGAGGAAAAATTTACTGCCTTTCGTTCGTACCCGCACATGACGGCCTTCCTCCAGGCATAAATAACCCTGCTGAATATTCTTACCATTATCGGTATCAAGATCAGAGGGAAGGTCGTGCAAAAGATACTTACGTTCTATTTCTAGTTCGCCACTCATACAGCAACTCCTACGATTTAATGTATTCCGGTGAATGACTGGAAGGGGATAAAAGAAACCACATCACCTTCTGCCACCGTTTGATGCGCTTCTACGATAGCAAAACCATTGGCCCAACTGGCAGACCGCAGCAACCCAGAGCTTTGGCTCGGATATGTGGTGATAGCGGCAACGCCTTTCTCATCCAGTACTAAACGCGCTCGGAGGTATTCACGCCGAATACTGGGCTTTGTACGTGTAAAGCATGCTTTACCAGCCGCCATGTCGGGCGCCAGGTTTTTTGCTCCCAACATTTTGAGTAAGTAAGGGCGAACCAGAATAGAGAATGTCACCAATACGGCAGCAGGGTTCCCGGGTAGGCCAAAGAATGGCGTTCTGGAGTCACCAAGTTTTATGTCACCGTAGGCCAAAGGTTTACCCGGCTTGATGGCTAACTTCCATAGTTTAAGCTGACCGATCTCTTCCAGCGCGTTCTTGACGTGGTCTTCTTCGCCAACCGACACACCACCGCTGGTAATCACTAAGTCTGCTTGCTGAGCGGCATTTTGGAGCTGTTGTTTAGTGGTTTCAAAGTCATCCTCGATGATGCCGCCATCCATCAGCTCGCAGCCCATGCCCTTGAGCAAACCGGCCAAGACATATCGGTTGGAGTTGTAGATTTGCCCCACCTGCAGATTCTCTCCCGGCTCGACAAGTTCATCTCCGGTGGAAAGCACCATCACTTTTAATGGTTTGAAAACGCAGACTGCTGAAATCCCCATTGCGGCGAGCAGACCCAGCTCCACGGATCGCAGGGGGGTTCCTTTTGTGACCAGCGTTTGTCCTGCTTTAAAGTCTTCACCTTTTAAACGAATATTTTGACCCACTTTGACGCTTTGAGGAATACGCACACCCTCTTCATGTACCTCACACTGCTCCTGCATGACAATGGCATTTGCGCCCGCTGGTACCATGGCGCCGGTAAAAATACGTGCAGCCTTTCCTATATCTAAGATTTCTGCCGCATCCCCCGCCGCTATACGCTGCTGGATAGGGAGCGAGGTAAAGGCTTGAGTAGAGGATATATCCCCCGTATTGATGGCATAGCCATCCATCGCGCTGTTGTCCATTGGGGGTTGAGAAATCAGCGCCTTTTGATCTTCAGCAATGATCCGCCCCAAAGCATCAATAAGTGGAACAACTTCGTAGCGATTGCTTTCTTTCACTTGATCTAACAGTGTGACAAGGGCCTCATCCACCGGCGTGAGCAGTGTTTTTGTGTTTTCCATCAGGAGGTAAACCCCGGGCCGACAATGATTTTCACCCCCCCAAGGGAAGTGTCTGCACCTTCGGGCCTCATCACCTGCTCCATGAAATTACAGGGGCGATGCCTTGCGTCTAGTTGCTCGGACAAAATACCGGTCCAAGCTGTTTTGCACGCTCCCGTTGAGCCAGGCACACAAAATATCGCTGTATAGTTACTGATGCCCGCCACCGCTCGAGACTGCACTGTGGAAGTACCAATTTCTTGGTATGAGATATGCCGAAACAACTCACCAAAACCGTCTATTTGCCTTTCCATAAGAGGAATAAGCGCTTGGGGGGTGTTGTCACGTGCCGTAAAACCGGTGCCACCGGTAACCAGAACCACCTGCACTGTAGGGTCAGCAATATAATAAGAAACCAGCGCGCGCAAGGCGTACACATCATCTTTGACAATGGCCCTGGCTACTAAAGAATGCCCTGATTCCAATACGGCGTGGGAGAGATACTGCCCAGAAGTGTCGCTGCTTTCATCCCGTGTATCCGAAACCGTCACCACCGCTATATTCAAGGCTACAAATTCACTGATCTTTTTTCCCATCACCTTTCCTCGTTTTTCAATCTAGAACTTGCTAAAAGCTCCCAACGCTACACGATCGACACACTTACATATCGGAAGTTGAAACCGAATAAGAGACAACGCATAATCCGCCCTCGATTCATTCTGACAAGCTGCGCTGCGAGCCACCTAAACATAAAATGCCCCACAATACTGATTCTGAGACAAAGCACCTAATAAAAGACGATATATACCAGCAGCCTTTAGACAAAGTGTCGGACTTTATTTTCGATCAATCGGTTGTTCGGGTTTTTCCAGACATGATAAAACGCTCAGTACCGGGTTATGCCACCATCATCCAAATGATCGGCATCCTCACAGAGCAATTCGCACAAACCGAAAGCACTTGTTATGACCTGGGTTGCTCTCTCGGCGCGGCAAGCCTGGCAATGCGAGAACACATCCACGTTCCCGGCTGCAATATTATCGCAATTGATAATTCTGAGCCAATGGTACAAGGCTGTAGGGAAAACTTAAGTAAAATACCCAGCCCTGTTGAGGTGGATGTTCTCTGCGCGAATATTGAAGAAGTGAATATCCAGACAGCATCCATCGTCGTGCTGAATTTTACTCTGCAATTCATAGCCCCCCACCAGCGCCAACAGATCATTGAAACCATCTATAAGGGCATGTTGCCAGGTGGCTTACTTATATTGTCTGAAAAAATTTCCTTTGAAGATCCACAGCAAGAAAAACTCAATGTGCACATGCACCACACCTTTAAACGCAGCAACGGGTACAGTGAACTAGAGGTTAGCCAAAAGCGTTCTGCTTTGGATAACGTGCTAACACCCGAACCATTGAGCCTGCACCAGCAACGCATTATATCGGCGGGCTTCAGCAGTTGTGATGTTTGGTTTCAATGTTTTAACTTCGCCTCCATGCTGGCTTTAAAGTGAGCAGATACTCCCCTCTTTTTGACGCCCTAAATGACAGTCAGGTAAAAGAATGGGTGCCAAGCTTACGCGCACAGGTGGAGCAACGCCTCTCTCCACAAAAACATGGTGATTTTCTGCGCTGGCAATCTGTTCTGGATAGCTTTCCCAGCATTACCGCCTCCATCGTTGATCTCAATGCCTCAGCCATCACCGTTGGCCAGGAAGGCGGTTGCGATATGGAAACCCAGGCTGAAATAAAAACGTTATTACAAAAACTTAAACCCTGGCGCAAGGGGCCTTTCCTGATTCATGGCACCTATATTGATACGGAGTGGCGCTCTGATTGGAAGTGGGACCGCATCGCTCCGCACCTAAGTTGTTTAAAGGGCCGCAAGGTACTGGATGTTGGCTGTGGAAGTGGTTATCACTGCTGGCGAATTGCTGGAGCCGGTGCTGACTTGGTGTTGGGTGTCGATCCGTCTATTCTGGCGGTCATGCAATATCAAACCCTACATCATTTTATTGGCCCACGTTCGGTTTACGTCACTCCCCACCGCCTTGAGGAACTGCCTGCGGAATTAAATTTTTTCGACACGGTATTTTCAATGGGGGTGCTCTACCATCGCCGTTCCCCCATCGACCATATTTACGAATTAAAAGATTGCTTAAGAGCGGGGGGCGAACTGGTATTGGAAACCCTGGTGGTGGACGGCGGGATCAATACCGTGTTGGTGCCCGAAGGCCGTTACGCCCAAATGCGTAATGTCTGGTTTATTCCCAGCTGTTTGACAATGGAAAACTGGCTAAGGCGTTGTGGTTTTCTAGAGGTACGCTGCGTTGAGAGCAATCAAACAAGCCTCGATGAGCAGCGCTCGACGGACTGGATGCCCTTTTCTTCACTGCCTCAGTTTCTTGATTCCGAAAACCCAAACCGAACCGTCGAGGGCCTACCAGCACCAAAGCGCGCTACATTTATAGCCAAAAAACCGGACTAAACTTCG
>DFBZ01000104.1:0-1184 GCA_002366835.1 Gammaproteobacteria bacterium UBA3067 | reverse complement strand
TCTGACTCCATACGAAAACGGTGCAAAGAGCCAGATAAAAATGGTGTTTCACTGGTTGCCAAAAAACCTCTCACATTCACATCAACCATGTGTGCCCGAAAGGCACCGCTTTTCTGATCAAAGAGGGGCACGAAATAAATGAGAGAATGACGTTCGAGACTACGTTTGTCCGCTGCACTATTGGTAAACATTGTTACAAATCCCTGTAAAGTTAATACCGTTCTAACCTAGAAACCTCAGTTGCACCCGAGGGCATAAAGGCGCGAAAAAGATGCTCACCGACAGTAGGCGCTCTTAGGCGAGATATTGACGTGCATAGGGAATTTTAAAAATTCGTGATCACCTTATTGGGCGTAAGCGCCGTATACGGCTGGAGATGAGAACTTTTTAAAATTTTCTAGGTGCGTCAATAGCTTGTACAGACTTTCGTGATCCAACTGAGGTTTTTAGGTTTAACCATCCCTGGTCAGTTTAGCAGTCAGCGCAGACAACATAAGCGCTGTTACAAAAAATTGGCTGGTACTCCTAGCCCAGAAACTTTATAAATCCGAACTAGGGAAATACAGACCTTAGACTTGCTCCCCAAACAGCTGGTTAAGAAGTACTTGATACCGCGCTGCGATCCAGAAACTTATCGAAAAATATTTCCTCTTCTTTCACGCCAATAGCCGTTGCAATTTCTATGGCTGAATCAATCATTGGAGGAGGGCCACACATATAAATCTGCTGCTCTGGCGTACAATATTCCTTAAAGACCTCGGTCACAAAACCTCTCTTGCCCTGCCATTCAGAATCTTCCGCTTCTTCAGATAAAACAGGAATAAAATCAAAATCACCCTCCCATTTTTGTTTTATCTCCTCAATGCGGTCCAGGCCATAAAGATCTTTTTCAGTTCTTGCACCAAAGAACATCACCACATCCCTATCCACCAACTGCTTGATGGCATCTTCGAGAATAGAAAGAACAGGCGCTAAGCCACTGCCCCCAGCAATACATATCATCGGTGCCAATGACTCACGTAAATGGAAATCACCGGAAGGCCCTTCAATCTGTAGACTGTCTCCAATAGCTGCTTCGCTCACAAACCAGTTAGAGACTTCACCATTCGGCACCGCACGTATAAAGAAACTCAACTGTTTAGGGTCAGCATGGCCTGCGTTCGCAAAGGAATAGGCCCTTGGTT
>DFBZ01000110.1:16405-18665 GCA_002366835.1 Gammaproteobacteria bacterium UBA3067 | reverse complement strand
GGTTGCCAGCATTGAGTGGAATTATTTGGAATACATCAATAGAACCGTTTTAAGGGGTCGGCATGCGTAATTTCGCGTTTTCTTTTGTCACGCTAATAACAATCTCTTGCGTTAGCATAACCTGGACGGAGTCGTGTTTAAGTAGCCCAGCCAACCCCAAACCACAGGCATTTCATAGCGAAAAAGGCACTGTGAAGCAGTTCAACTTTCAAGATCCTACTCAGTTATCTGCACTGAAAACCTGGTGGATCGATCCCGCATTTGTAGAAAATGGATATCTCAAGTGCCCTATTGGGAGTGGCCTTCACAAAGGCTTAGGGAAAAAATTATTTTTTGTGGATGGTGATGAAACCCCCAGTATTGACCGCCTGTCGGATCTCAACAGTAAGCGCCCAACCTCAGCAACAATGGAGTTCAAGCTGTGGCTTGATGAAAACTTTCAAAAGGATGGTGCAAAAAATGAAGCGGGGAAGTTCTCTGGGTTTGAAGGCATCTACGACCAGCAGGCTGGCTGGGGAGGTAAAACCGTCACTGAGGAGCACCAAAATAGCTGGTCGGTGAGAATTGCCCATGGCGCAGAGAATTCTGATGGGCAAGTGCCCATCGGCTTATATGTATACCACCCAGGAATGCTCGGCAAGTATGGCACAACCATTAATCCCAATTTCAGCCTGAAAAAGCAGCAATTTTACCTGATCCAACTACACATAGAGTTAAATGACATAGGGAAATCAAATGGCGTGTTAGTATTATCTGTAGATGGTAGTGAAATATATCGTGGTGAAACTTGGCTCCTAAGAACGCACCCAGATGTACGCATCGTATCTGCCTGGCTTGATGTGTATATCGGGGGCACCACACCATCTAAGCATGATACTTATGTGCTAATGGATGACCTGAAAATATCCTATTGATTCCTTTAACCCCACCGTAGTTTAAGCTGAATTTTACAACCCTAGTCTGTAAAGATTATCAAAGACTTTAACACTCATCTATGCGCAAGCTAGCTATCTTTACAGGCTTAAAATATGCGCCGGAACAAAAACAATAAAACCCACCACCACCCCAGCTGTAAAATCTGCCGTTAAGCCCGGTAAAAAGACAAATGCATGATGCACCGCTTCTATATTGTGCACAAACATTCCGCCGCCCACTAACAACATGGCCACAGTGCCAACAACAGCAAGCAAGCGAATCACTTTGGGTAAAGCAGCCACCAAGGTTTCACCAATAAATTCCATACAACGTTTGCTAAAACCTTTCATTTCATCCGCACGCTCAATTAAATAAATGCCGCCATCATCCATGCGCACCAACAGCGCCACCAGACCATAAACACCCACCGTTGCAAGCAATGCAACAAAACCAACCACGATAATTTGAATCGTCAAATCTTGATCCATCACCGCACCCAAAGCAATAACAATGATTTCAATAGAAAGAATAAAGTCCGTACGTACTGCTGCCTTTATTTTTATAGACTCACGCTTTAAAAGTTCCTGAGGGTCTGCAGTTTCCTGCGCTGCAATAACAGCGTGCTTATGCGGCACAAACCACTCGACTATTTTTTCAACGCCTTCATAACAAAGATAGCAACCACCCAGCAATAATATAGGCACTATCAGAAAGGGCATGTAGCCACTTAACAGAAATGCGAGAGGTAAAATAATCAGCTTATTCAACAATGAACCTTTGGTAATCGCCCAGACCACCGGCAGTTCACGTGAGGCATAAAAACCTGTGGCCTTCTCGGCATTTACCGCTAGATCGCCTCCCAGTATACCTGCCGTTTTTTTGCCGCTACTTTGCTCATCACCGCAGCATCGTCAAGCAAGATCGCCACATCATCGAGAATCGCAAAAACTCCACCGGCTACGGCATCACTCCATCTTGTTATATTGACGAATTAATTAAAAATAACTATCCGCTGATAATAAGTCAGCTTTTCTTTTCGTAATGATGCACCCAGACCAAGCTGCTCTCATCCCAACTCATACCCGGGTGCATTTTTAATATCAAATCACGATAACTGGCCAAATCTGGATAGCCTTCTGCTTGAGCACTGAGGTCATCCATTTCCGCCAAACTTTCTCGCGTTAAATCAGAAACTACGAATTCTTCATCGTCCAAAAGAAACGTTTCACCGGGATATGCGTAGATACCATCTCGCCGCTGCTGGGTTTTCACTCCGGCCAAACTGGATTTAATCGATTTTTTGTTTCGCACCAACCTGTCAACAGAACAGGTTTTTTCTGGGTAA
>DFBZ01000110.1:0-16346 GCA_002366835.1 Gammaproteobacteria bacterium UBA3067 | reverse complement strand
TAAAATAGATTAAGTTTGCGCCCTCTCCACCCGCTGCTTATTCACATCTATTCATTGCTATTGAAACCACGCAGTTTAAACCCTTTCGACTTGTTAACCGCGCACTTTGTCCGAGGAATACACCGCTGAATAATTTCCTTTGCATTTTTAGCAATGGCAATGATACAAACACCAGTCCTGCCCACGATTAATAAACGAAAACCACTGCAAAGGAATATCGTTATGATTAAAGCATACGCGGCTTATGAGCCCAAAGGTGAATTAAAGTCTTTCGAGTACGAGCCTGGTGACTTAAAACCCGATGAGGTAGAAATCGACGTCCATTATTGCGGCATTTGCCACAGTGACCTGAGCATCATTGATGACGAGTGGGGGATGACCAGCTACCCCGTCGTGCCTGGCCACGAAGTGGTGGGCGTTATCTCGCAGATAGGCGCAAAAGTTAAACACTTAACACCGGGGCAAAATGTGGGCTTGGGCTGGCACTCGGGTTATTGTGACCAATGCAATCACTGCCATTCTGGAGATCATAATTTATGCGCTGAGGCGCAACCGTCTATCGTTGGCCACCACGGCGGCTTTGCCGACAAGGTACGCGCAGCGGCGAATAGCGTCGTCGCCATTCCTGATGGCATTGAACTGGAATCTGCCGGCCCTCTATTTTGCGGAGGAATTACCGTATTCAACCCCCTGCTTCAATACGACATCAAAGCGACGGACAAGGTTGCCGTCATTGGCATAGGAGGCCTTGGGCACTTGGCCTTACAGTATCTCAATGCCTGGGGTTGCGAGGTAACAGCATTAACCTCAAGCGAAGCGAAAAAGGGAGAGGCATTGCAACTGGGCGCCCATCACACCTTAAACTCCCGCGATGAGGATGCACTGACCGCTGCAGCAGGAAGTTTCGATTTCATTATTTCTACTGTAAACGTCAAACTTGATTGGAATCTTTACCTGGGAACACTCAAACCCAAAGGCCGCTTGCATTTTGTCGGGGCAACTTTAGACCCGCTCGACCTAAACGTATTCCAGCTTATTATGACCCAACGTTCAGTTTCTGGTTCTCCCACAGGTAGCCCCGCATCCATTGAAAAGATGCTGAACTTCAGCAAGCGGCACCAAATTGCCCCGGTGATCGAAAAATACTCCTTCGAAAATATCAATGAGGCCATTGCAAGACTTCGCAGTGGTGACAGCCATTATCGCGTGGTTTTGTGTCGGTAGAAAATAGGTTTCTTATTTAGTACGGGGCTTGCACCGCTAGCTCCGTCTGACCTCACCAGCTGCTTACCATCATTAATAATATATCGGAAATATGTAGGGAAAACATGGCCATAGAAATAAAGAAGGTTTCACTAGACGCCTTAGATGACTTGGTCGCTCTATTCGACCAGTATATGGTATTTTACAAGAAACCATCATCTCCTGCTCAATACAAAAAATATCTAGCAGAAAGAATCAAAAACAATGAAGCGACAGTATTTATTGCTTACGATGATGCAGGCTCTCCAGTAGGATTTTCATTAAATTACCATAGCTTTTCGTCTGTTTCACAAGGAAAGGTTGTTGTCTTAAATGACCTCTTTGTTTCGCCAGATCAACGAAAGAAGGGCATTGGTAAAGCACTTATTTCTAGTTCGCTGAATCTGGCAAAAGAAATTGGCGCGATCAGAGTAGCCTTGGCGACTGCAAAAGATAACCTAAGCGCCCAATCGCTGTATGAGAAAATCGGATTTATTAGGGATAATGACTACTACTCATATAGTTTGAGCACGTAAAAATATCGATCTTTACATACAACTTGCGCTAACGGAGCTAGCGCTTAGCACCTTAACAAGGTTCAAAACGTCTTAGCAGCTTTCGCAAATATAATTTTAATGCTTCCCATAGAAGTGCTGCTGAAAATCTTCTCTAAATTTCTGATGGCATGCCAGACAAGTATTTTGCAGCGTGGCAAAATTTGAAATGACCGTTTTGCCGTCTTTACTGTCAGCCGCTTCTGCAAGCAGACTGGCAGCCTTATGTGTTTGCCCATCATAGTTTTTAAACTGGGCCATATCGGCTTTAAAAAAACCGGCAATTTTGCCGCGCTCACTTAATGGCGGCTTGGGGTGGTCAGCAATAAGCCGTGCACTGTCCTCTACCTGAGCCCAGTCCTCGCGGGAAATCGCACCCACAATACTTTGCATATTTGTGCCTATATCGCGCATTATGCTTTGCAATGCGAACGGCTCGTTTAATTTCGCTTCAGTTTCTGCAAGTGCTTGCGTGCTACTCAGGATAACAACTCCCGCCAGCAGTGCTTTTTTACCACATTGAAAACGTTGCATAATATTCTCTCCATTTTTACTTTAGCTTAAAAACTGTATTGAATTTCTGTGAACATTCGGTCGTTATTTTCGATGGCCCGATAAAATGGAATGATGCCATTACCGCCAATATAATTTACAAAACCGGCATTGAGTGAGACGGCATCTGTGTATCTATAATCAATCCAGAAACGCTTAAAACCACCATCAATATGATCGCCTACCCCACTGCCTCCGGCCAAAGATAAGAGATAGCTTAGCGTGGCGTTATCGTGACTAAACGTATAGGCAGTACGTAAGGCAATTTGCATGCTATCTTCACACATAAAATCAGGAAATGTATTTTGCATACTGGCTTCTTGCAGGGTCATGCTTAGCATTTTTTCTTCATAAGAAAAACATGACGATTCGCCAGCTCTAAAGAAATAACCGTGTTTTTTTTGCCCATATAGTCGAATCCAACAAGTGCATCAAGGCGATTTTTTCTGTTAGTACTTCGGTAGTTAATATCACCAATGAATGCCGCTTCTGCTTTGAATAACCAGCTACCGGAAACAAGATTGCTGGCTATGCCGGCCATATTGATTTTGCTTACCTACCGTATCGGCACGCCATTGATGGGTATGATCGTGAAGCGATTATCGTAAACCCGCGCGGCGTAATATGAGAGATCTCAAGCACTGAAGCGGCCATCCAGGCTTAGGGCGTATTGGGTATTTTCAAGTGTCGGATTTGGCTCATTGAGGTCTGGAAAATTTGCATAGAGAATCGGGCTGCCAAAGACATTACTGGGACGATAGTCACTGCCGAATACTACTTCGATATCAAGGCGGGGCTCATGAATAAGGATGCCACTTAAATTCCAATCTCCGAAATAATAATCAAGCCTTGTCATGGTTTCATTTAAGCGGAGGTCTTCAATATCAACAATTCCAGGGTTGCGGTTATCCAGGGGATTGATAATGTCGGTGATACGTATGGAGTCGGGTTTACCCCAGATAACAATTTGGCGGCCAAATTTTAAGTCCAGATGAGAACTCAACGAACCCTGAATATAGGCATCGTTCAGGTCAACAAATGACTCATAACTATCGAGAAAATCGGAAGTATAATTTTCTGTGCCATTAATTTCCTACGATGCGTCATACCAAGCAAGGGCTTCAATTTTCGAATGCCCGTTGGTGCCATGTTTTATTTCCAGATTCGCACCGCCTTTTAATCGCATGCGACAAAGGCCCTTAAAATCCATAGCCATGTCTCTTAGAGAAAGCTGGGGCTGAGTTTTTGATACTGTGCTAACGTACTAAAGGCTGAGCCATATGCATTGAGCATGTAGCCTGTGTTTTCTTTCTTTGCTGATGTAACTACCGAGACATCTCTCGCTTGTTCGGTATCGCTCGCATCAACATCATCAAAGCCACCCAGCGCGTCATCTAGTTCATCGGCTTTAAGGCCTGCAGAGAAAATCATTACTAAAAGGAGCCCGGTGGATTTTGTATATTCCACCTTATAGCTCTTTTTCAATGCGCCTTACGCTGAAAAAATCAGCATCCAAATCCTGATTAAACTTTATATCAACGAGTTTCAACAGAATTTCATGCGAGGTATGCTTGTTTATAGGTATCGTCATTTCTATTTCACTTGCTACCCAAATACCATTGATTAACTCTAGCTTTTTCACATCAAGATATTTCTTCTTTCCAGTTTTTTTAAGCGTGCAGTCCCGATGCCTATCCTGTAAGTTTACTGTAAGTTGTAGCTGTAAGTTGTACCTTCCCTGTTACGTACTTAGTGCATTTAATATTTTACTCGCAATCTAGGCCGGTAATAATGGCAACACCAAGACCTCCCTCTTTATGGAAATTCCCTCTCGACAAGGGTGGGTCTGCTATTTTTTACCGCAATATTAGCAGCACCAGCCTCATGATTTTGAACAATAAAAAATTAAGCAAGAGAAAAAATATGTTAATTAGTTACTTGACTACCTAATGTTTTCTGAAATGAGAAAGCATGATTGGCTTGCCAGCCTTCTTTTCTGCCTATTTGATTTATGCCGTTATTATTTATAATCCAAATTTTTTCCTAATTCGACGTCAAAAAAGATTAGCCAATACAGTTATTTTCTTCCAAATATTGATTTATAGCCTGAAAAAAGGGAAAGTAATTGTAAAATTACCTATTTTGTATCTGGACAATAATTATATAACCCAATAAGATTTCACCTTCTTGCTTTAGCAACTGACATTTCCATTAAGGAAAGGAAAAGCAAGTGTATTTTATCGATCATTATGGGGAATAAAACTATGAAAACAATTAAAGCGCTTTGCGGAGCCACTTTGTTAGCTGCATCAGTAGGCGTAAATGCGGAAATTAAACCAGTAGATAATGCTGAACTTGCTCAAGTAGATGGCCAACTTGGACTAATCGATACTACTCGCGCCCTGGCTGTTTTAAAGATGGCTCAAATTGCATATACACATGAGAAAGGTGACTATGTGGCGCAATTTAACGCATTTAAAGCGCATGCCAAAGGACAACTGGCAGATCACGTTTCTGATGCACAGAGAAATGCTTCCTTCTTGAAAATGGAAGTTGCTGACAGCCTAGGTGACCTCAATAGAATTGACTCCACCGTTACTGCTCATGTTGCTGATCATATTGCTGATGCCAGAAGAAAGACAGGTATCTTAGCTACAATCGGAGCGGATCACATCAGCGACGAGATCGCGGACACAAAAGGCGTTTGGAGCATTATCAGAGCGTACTAGTGATAGCTTGGTATCTCTTAAGGCATTGAGATACCATAGATATTAGAAAAAGCTCACCCCTGATTCTCTTTATGAGAGTTGGCGATGAGTTTTTCGTTTTTTCAGGGTACAGAAAACATCAAACACTAGAATATGAGCAATACCAAACCGGTTGCACTTTGTGGTAACGGTTTCCGGTTCATGTCTACGATATAAGTCTTTGAGAATATTCAAATTCTAATCCATAGAAAATATTCGAATGCCACCTTTTCCCTTATAGGCCTTTCCTACAATTAACACCTTTTGTTCAAACTTATGCGCGAATTAACAAAAAACTAAACCTGCGCCAAATCCCCCTTCGTTTGTAGCCACTCTTTCCTATCACCCGAGCGCTTTTTCGCCAGCAACATATCCATCATTTGTGGTGTGCCGTCATTTTCACCAATGGTTAGTTGAACCAGTCTTCGGGTATCTGGGTCCATAGTGGTTTCACGTAATTGCAGGGGGTTCATTTCACCAAGGCCTTTGAAGCGCTGCACGTTGACTTGCCCCCTTTTCTTTTCTGCGGCGATGCGGTCAAGGACGCCAGTTTTTTCGTCATCATCCAGTGCGTAAAACACTTCTTTGCCGATGTCGATGCGGTAAAGCGGCGGCATGGCGACATACACATGGCCGGCGGCTACCAGTGGTTTGAAGTGACGCAGGAATAAGGCGCAGAGTAAGGTGGCGATGTGCAGGCCGTCGGAATCGGCATCGGCGAGGATGCAAACTTTGTGATAGCGCAGCTTGCTGAGGTCATCTTCGCCAGGTTCGAGGCCGATGGCGACGGCGATGTCATGGACTTCCTGGGAGGCAAGTACTTGCTGGGAGTCCACCTCCCAGGTGTTTAATATTTTACCGCGCAGGGGCATGATGGCCTGGCTTACACGGTTACGGGCTTGCTTGGCAGAGCCTCCTGCGGAGTCTCCTTCTACCAGAAACAGCTCACCTTGCTCTGGCTCTTGACTGCTACAGTCGGCAAGCTTTCCGGGTAAAGCGGGGCCGCCGCTGACTTTTTTTCGCACCACTTTTTTGCTGGCACGCAGCCGGCTTTGGGCGCTATTGATGACTTGTTCTGCGAGCAGGTCGGCTATATCGGTGTGTTCATTTAGCCATAGGCTAAAGGCATCTTTTACAACACCCGAAACAAAGGGGGCACACTGGCGGGAGGAGAGGCGCTCTTTGGTTTGGCCGGAGAATTGCGGTTCTTGCAGTTTGGCGGATAACACAAAGGCGCAGCGATCCCAGATATCTTCTGGGGCCAGTTTGACGCCGCGAGGTAATAAGTTGCGGAATTCGCAGAATTCGCGCATGGCTTCAAGTAAACCGCTGCGCAAACCGTTAACGTGGGTACCGCCCTGGGCGGTGGGGATAAGGTTAACGTAACTTTCTTGCAGTAATTCGCCGCCTTCGGGCAGCCAGCAAACAGCCCAGTTTACGGCTTCGTCGTTACCAGCCTGCTCGCCCACGAAGGGTTCTTGCGGCAGGCGTTCGTAGCCACTGCAGGCTTCGACAAGGTAATCTCGGATGCCGTCTTGGTATATCCAATTTTCGCTTTCGCCACTTTCTTCATCCCAAAACGAAATTTCTAGACCGGAACACAGGACGGCTTTGGCTTTGAGTACATGCTTAAGGCGCAATACGGAAAATTTGGGGCTATCAAAATATTTCGGATCAGGTTTAAAACGCAAAACGGTGCCGGTTTCACGTTTTTTGCAGGTATCGATAGAGGCTAATTCAGTGGCTTTGTCACCATCGCGATAACTTTGCCGATAGACCTTGCCGTCGCGTTTTATTGTCACTTCCAGCATGGTTGAAAGCGCGTTCACCACGGAAACCCCTACGCCATGTAATCCGCCGGAAAACTGGTAGTTTTTGTTAGAGAATTTTCCGCCAGCGTGCAGTCGCGTAAGAATCAGTTCGACGCCACTGATACCTTCTTCCGGGTGAATATCGATAGGCATGCCACGACCATCGTCTTCCACTTCCAGTGAGCCATCTTTGTAGAGCCTCACTGCGATTTTTTTGGCATGGCCTGCAATGGCTTCATCGACACCGTTATCGATCACCTCTTGGGCAAGATGATTGGGGCGGCTGGTGTCGGTATACATACCGGGGCGTTTGCGAACCGGGTCCAAGCCACTGAGCACTTCAATGGATTCTGCGTTGTATTGTTGTTCCGCCATGGAAACAGGGTTCTCCTAGTTGAACGTGTAACGATAAAAGGGGAAAAGAAAGGCCGTACTTATTCGTCGATAATACCGGCAAATTCCAGCACTGTAGGAATCATTTTATCAAAGTCATCAAAACCGTGGCTGCCGCCTTGCTGTAATATTAGCGGGCTATGGGGAAATTTCTCTACTGCATGACGATAATCAAGCACCTCGTCTGCCGTTTGCAGCATAACAAGAAAACGTTCTGGCTTTTGTATGATGTCGATGTCGTAGTGCTTTAGTTCTTTAACGTGGTGCGGATGAAAGGTGAAGGTTTCGCCACTATGATAGTTGCGATTTTCACCGAGATATTTTTCTAAGCTGATATAAGGATGAACGGCTGGGTTAATCAGTACGGCCTTCAAATCATAAGTGTGAGCGAGCCAAGTGGCATAGTAAGCACCTAAGGAGCTGCCGATAAGGCAGATATGCTGTTTATCCACCATTTCCATTTGCTGTTTGATAAGAGACTTTAGCAACTCTATAGCTGCTTTGGGGCTGAATGGTAGCTGAGGGATTTCAATCCGGTGAGGTGGGCGCGAGGCGATTTCATTTTGCATCAGCTGCGCCTTCCAGGAGGACGGCGAGCTAGCAAAACCGTGAATATAAATCAGAGTATGAGGGAAAGGCATGAGAAAGCGGAATCAATACCCCTTGATGGTGTAATCCACTTCGAACTTAAGCTCTTCTACACGGGAAACGCCGGTATCAAGGCTGCCATCTTCAAATAACTCTAACCAGCGATAACCAGGGGCCTCGGTGCCGGCGGTAAAATCATCCTGCCCCGGTTTAAATTGCACGCAGGTGGAAGGAGAAGAAAGTAAGCGCAGCCCATTGTCGTTTGTGGTATCTGTCTCCTGATGCACATGGCCCCACATAAGCGCCTTAACCTGTTTATGCTTACGGATAATTTTAAGAAATTCATCCGCATTACTGACCATCTGCTCATCGAGCCAGGCTGAACCCATTTTTACCGGGTGATGGTGCAGTGCCACAATAATAAACTTGTCGCTATGTTCTTCGAGTTTTTCACTAAGAAACGTCAGCTCACTTTCGGCCAGGCCACCGCCCACTTCGCCTTTTATGCTGCTATTAAGCATGATAATGCGCCAAGATTGCCCGGCAGAAATCACACATGGGCTGAGGCGTTCATTCCCATTCAATACCTGCAGAATGGCAACGTCGTTGTCATGATTACCGTGCAGCCAGTAAGACGGGCTTTGCAGGGAACTGATAATGGATTCAAAACGACGGTAGGATTTCTCAGAGCCATCCTGGGAGATGTCACCAGTGGCGAGCACAATGTCTAGGTCAGGCTGTTCGGTTTTTACCAACTCGACCACACTTCTTAGGCTTTCATCGGTATTTAAACCCAGAAGCTTGCCATCAGTAGCGCCAAACAAGTGAGGATCAGTGACTTGCACCACTTTAATTCCAGCAGATTTTTTAGTTTTCTTTTTTTGCTGACTCACAGCAACTCCTTCACTTTACTTGAACCTCTGAATATCACCAGAAGCTTCCACGGCCATACTACGCAAAAACAAGTTCTCAAATTAATTAGCGGCGCTTAAAGGGATATAAGGGCCTCAGGCTATAGCTAAAGCAACAATCTGGCTTGTAACTATTTCACATTACATCAATTTTTAGACAACAAAGGGGGAATTTGCAATATTTTAGGCCGTTCTAACTCACTACGGTGCGTGCGCGGCAACCTGACCATGGTGCAAGCAATGTTTTACCCAATCACCAAGAAAACGATTTAACTGGGCTTTTTCGTCACGATGATGCATGCGAGGGTTGGGGTAGGCGTTACGTGGCTGTATGCGCCGCTGCTGCTGAAAAGCAATCACTTCGGCCATCGCTGCATCATGATATAGACGCACAGTCATACTAGGCCCACCCAGCCAGGAGGCCCCAGCACTGCCTTCTCCTGCATCCAAGCTCTGGCTGACGGACAAGGTGGTGGTGTATTTGCAACGTTCACTCACTCGCATATCAATGCGCATAAGCCTATCGGCTCTTTCAAGCATAAAGGTACGCAAATCTTCTGAATCCAGTGCGGGCATCAGCTTCATCAGACTATGGTAATTCCACTCGCATTGGGAGATATGGCCCCGCAAATCGGGTATATAACGCGGATTAAAGCCACGTAAATCATCGGGTGATTCTTTC
This sequence comes from Gammaproteobacteria bacterium UBA3067, assembly GCA_002366835.1. Taxonomy (GTDB): domain Bacteria; phylum Pseudomonadota; class Gammaproteobacteria; order Pseudomonadales; family UBA3067; genus UBA3067. The sequence continues at coordinate 6,866 of DFBZ01000110.1, read as the reverse complement.
TTCACCTTACTACTCATCGAAAAACAGACTCATGGTTTAACTCCAGCCACTGCAGGGCAATAATAGTCGCCGCATTGTCTATACGGCCTTGCCTCACTGCTGCAAATGCATCAGAAACAGAAAGAACATGTACGCGAATATCTTCCCCTTCATGGGCCAGGCCATGAATACCGCCGGCATCACTGCTATCCACCTCCCCACAGTATAGACTGATCTTTTCCGAGGTCCCGCCGGGGCTCACCATATAGTCACAAATTTTGAGCAGTTCCCCACAGACTTGTATACCGGCCTCCTCTACCGCCTCACGCTTTACCAGTGTTTCAAGACTCTCGCCGGGCTCTTCGATACCCGCCACCAGCTCAAGTAGCCAGGGCTTATCGCCACAGATATAAGCGCCGATTCGAAACTGCTCAACCAGTACGATTTCCTGTCGTTTCGGGTCATAAGCCAACAAACCGGCGGCTTTGCCACGCAGCATGACCTCTCGTTCAATTTCCTGGCTCATACCTCCGGCAAACAGTGGGTGGCGCAGGCGATAGGAAGACACGCTGAGAAAACCCTTGTGCAGGGGCGTTTCGCTTAACACCTCCACTTCATTTGCCTGGAATTGTTCCGTTTTAAGCATGGTTTTTCTCTTCAGCGCGACCCGTCATGATTTTTGGTATATCTCACTGCCTTGCGCTTTGAACTCTTCCGACTTCTCAGCCATGCCACTTTCCACCGCCACTTCGCTCACAGCAATTTTTTGCTTAGCGGCATACTCCCGAACTTCTTGCGTGATTTTCATAGAGCAGAATTTTGGCCCGCACATGGAGCAAAAGTGCGCCACTTTGTGTGCATCTTTGGGAAGAGTGGCATCGTGGTACGCGCGGGCGGTATCTGGGTCGAGAGATAGGTTGAACTGGTCATCCCAGCGAAATTCAAAGCGCGCTTTAGACAGTGCATTATCACGCACCTGGGCAGTCGCTTGGCCCTTAGCAAGGTCTGCAGAATGGGCCGCGATCTTGTAGGCAATCAAACCCTGTTTTACATCGTCTTTGTCGGGTAAGCCAAGGTGCTCTTTGGGGGTCACGTAGCAAAGCATGGCGGTGCCATACCAGCCAATTTGTGCCGCACCAATACCGGAGGAAAAATGGTCATAACCAGGGGAAATGTCCGTTACCAAAGGCCCGAGGGTGTAAAAAGGCGCTTCGCCGCAAAGCTCTAGCTGCTTTTCCATGTTTTCTTTCACCATTTGCATGGGCACATGGCCGGGGCCTTCTATCATGGTTTGTACATCGTGCTTCCAGGCAATTTTGGTCAGTTCGCCGAGGGTTTCCAGTTCTGCGAATTGGGCTTCGTCATTGGCATCCGCCAGACAACCAGGGCGTAAACCGTCTCCCAGGGAGAAGGTCACATCATAAGCCTTCATAATTTCGCAGATGTCTTCAAAATGGGTATAGAGAAAGTTTTCCTTATGATGCGCCAAACACCACTTGGCCATAATGGAACCACCACGGGAGACTATTCCTGTGAGGCGTTTCGCCGTCATGGGCACATAACGCAGCAGCACACCCGCATGAATGGTGAAATAATCAACGCCCTGTTCCGCTTGTTCGATAAGCGTGTCGCGAAAAATTTCCCAGGTGAGGTCTTCGGCAACGCCATCCACTTTCTCCAGCGCTTGGTAAATTGGCACCGTTCCAATGGGCACGGGCGAGTTTCGTACAATCCATTCGCGGGTCTCATGGATATTCTTACCGGTGGATAAATCCATCACATTATCCGCACCCCAGCGTGTCGCCCAGGTCATTTTTTCCACTTCTTCTTCGATGGAGGAGCTGAGCGCCGAGTTGCCGATATTGGCATTCACTTTCACCAAAAAATTACGGCCGATAATTTGAGGCTCTACTTCTGGATGATTGATATTGGCAGGAATAACCGCCCTGCCCCGTGCCACTTCATCCCGCACGAATTCAGGCGTTACCTCTTCAGGCATGGAGGCACCAAAGCTCTCGCCAGGCTGGTGATTACGCAGCAAACCCGCTTCGATGGCCTGTTCGCGCCGCAGATTTTCGCGAATCGCTATATATTCCATCTCTTCGGTGATAATGCCTTGGCGAGCATAGTGCATTTGGGAAACATTTTTACCCGCTTTAGCGCGCAAGGGCTGGCGTATATGGGCAAAGCGCAGGGGCGTTAGCGCCTCATCTTGTAAACGTCCGCGACCATATTCAGAACTTAATGCTGGCAGGCGCTCTGTATCTGAACGCCCGGCAATCCAATCAGCACGCAAATCAGCCAAACCCTTACGAATATCAATACTTACTGCTGGGTCGGTATATGGGCCGGATGTATCGTAAACCGTCACGGGTGGGTTAGTCTCGCGCCCCTCTTCAGTAAGGGTCTCGCTCTGGCTAATTTCCCGCATAGGCACTCGTATTCCCCGTGAACCTTCTACATAAATCTTGCGGGAATTGGGGAAAGGCTGCACCGACTCACTATCAACCTGCGCCTTGTTACTGAGAAAACTTTCGGGATTTGCGCTCATTCAAACTCTCTTGTAGTTAACCAACAAAATGGAATTACTATATGTGACGGACTGGAGCGCTGCAAGGCGCGAGAAGGAAGTTTAACTCCCAAATTCGGTATGGGTGAAGTATGAGCTCCTCCAGGTACGCTCATCACATGCACAGCTCTCTCAACGAACGCGGCACAAAGCACTTAAAATGGCATGGGGTGCTCTTCACGCAGGGCCTCGATGGCCTGCAAAACATCCTCATTGAGCTGCAGATCAATAGAGGCAATATTAGTTTTGAGCTGCTCCATCGTGGTTGCCCCGATCAGGGTCGAGGTGACAAATGGCCGACTGTTTACATAAGCCAGCGCCATCTGGCAGACATCAAGGCCCTGCGATTGCGCCAAATCCATATAAGCACGGGTGGCGGCATCGGTTTGGGGGCGGGCGCGGTGTTCGGCCCGAGTTTCAATGCTCAAACGGCTGCCTGGAGGGAGGGCACCGTTAAGATATTTACCGCTGATAATGCCTCGCGTCAATGGAGACCATGCCAGCAGGCCACAATCTTCATGCAGAGCAATCTCATTTAAATCTGGCTCAAAATGGCGACACAAAACAGAGTATTCATTCTGGATAGACACCATGCGCGGCAGGGAATATTTTTCTGCCAACTGCAGCCATTTCATCGTACCCCAGGCCGTTTCGTTGGATAAACCCACATGGCGAATTTTGCCTTCAGCGATGAGCGTGCCACAAGCTTCCAACACCTCGATAAAGTTCGCCTCCACCTCAGCCACATCAAATTGCGGCTGAAACCCCCACTGCTTGCCAAAGTGATAGGCACCCCGGTTGGGCCAATGAAGTTGGTAAAGATCGATATAATCCGTCTGCAAACGTTTTAAGCTGTCTTCCACCGCCAGCTTGATGTTTTTAGCGTTGATCTCGCTACCTTCACGAATCCACGGCAAACCCGGTCCTGCAATTTTGGAGGCCAGTATCACTTGCTCTCGATTTTTCCGCTTTGCGAACCAGGAACCAATAATGGTTTCCGTACTGCCATAGGTTTCGGCAGTAGGTGGAATCGCATACATCTCCGCCGTATCAAAAAAATTAATGCCTTGCGCCAAGGCATAATCCATCTGCTCATGACCCTCCGCCTCGGTATTTTGACGGCCCCACGTCATGGTGCCCAAACCAATCAGACTGACTTCCAGACCACTGCGGCCAAGTTTTCGGTATTCCATAGGAATAATCCTGTTATTAAAAAAAGAATTGGGAATAGAAGCACTAATGTGCTTATTATCCTAAATTGAAGTTTCTAGGATTATTACGGGAAGGGAGAAAGTACCATCTCTGTTAGAGTTTACTCAACTCCAATAAGCACTCAATCGTTTATTGGAGCGTTCTTTGACGGCTTACCAGAAAGGTATTATGAAAACTGGCTAACAAACTGGTCGATCAATTCCGCCAACTTATCGTCAAAGGCATCTTCCATCTCATCAAGGTTTTTATCAAAGGCCTGCAGGTAGCGCACCGCCTGATCGCGAGAGAGGGTCTTTGTTCCTTGCAAACGATATTCAAATTCAGGCAGGGTTTTATCGTAACGTGGGATAATTTCCCAGTGGAATACATCACCTTCAGCGGGTGCCAGAGCGGCATAAGCAAAAAAGCAAAAGTCTTCAACAAAGTCCTGCCCTGATGGGCCAAGACAACCCGCTTCTACGCGGTACTGAAGCAAGATATGATTAGCGGCAGAGCGGGCAGCATGTTCTGTCATAGAATTCAGTAATATAAAACCGACTTATGGAAAAAGGAAACCACGTGTTTTGGGAGGCTAAAAAACCAGGCAGCTAAATGCCTAATTTCTCAGACCGTATACTCATCAGTATAGCCAGTTTTTTCGATCCATTAGCGCAAATACATATAAGCTACTAAAAAAAGGGGCCGAATAATCAGCCCCTTTTTATACCATTAATTTTGAAGATATTATTAGGCGGCCGCTTTCTCCTGCTTTGCCACACTGGTCAGCGTTATAATGCGATTAATGCACTCCAGAAAGAAACCACTGACTGCAAAAAGCCCCCATCCTAAAACAACGAAACCCCAATGCACAGGTGCTGCAAAAAGCTCTTCCGCATAGAAGAAAGTATGTCCCCATTCGTTATAGCCTAAATTAGGCATAATCAATAACGGCGCAGAACCAACCATAAATAAAGGGATTGATACTCTTCCTACATAATTTGGCATACGAGTATGCAGCCAAAACAAGCCAATCACCAAACCAACAGCGGCCAAAGGAATCACTCCATAGAAAAGCTGAATATGGGTCGGTGTAAAATCAGTATCCCGAATGGTTACTTGATGCCACGCCGCATCAGCCTCAACCCAAAGGCCAAGCACACTGGGAACCAAAATTCCCATCACTGCCATTACGGTAAAAATAAGTATATAAACACCCAGCTCATCCCTTGGGGGCATTGCCAACACCTCCTCTCTGGTGGGGCGCGTAAACCATAACCACGGAATTGAAATCGCACCAACCAGTGCAAAAACAGTAAGCTGACCATAAAGCCAGCTCATCCAGTAAGTTTGAAATTCTGGTTCAAAATAATCCAGCCCCACCGTAAACGCCGTTGCTTCCATATACCATCGATACCCCCCAAGAAGCGGCATAACAACGGCCATTATAATTACACAAAACCATATAGGCGCTCTTGGCGTGCCATCGGCAGTGTAAGGAAACAGCAATCGCTTCATAAAAGGTCTATCATGCCCATCAAGTGCCCCTGTAGGCTTACCTGCAATAACAGCCATATTCATATCCTCAGCATTCTAATTATTTATTTTTAAATAACGGCAATATATTTTGCTCGTCTATTTACTTATAACAACATTTATAAACCCTCAACCAGAAAATAGCACAAGACCATAAAAGACGAGCATAAGAAGCTGGTAAATAAGTGGCAAAACTATAACTTTTGACGACTAAAACAGCTTTCCATTTAAGAGTATTTATCTCTACGACAGAAGAGGAGGATTTTAGTCGCATCGAAACAAAATAAGTCTTATTTTTATAATCCCTATAAGCACGAAAAATTTCTCAAGCTAAACGACGTTTTTATCGCCCCCCTATTAGAACTCGACTATTCCCACGAGTTTTCATGCAGCATTTCATCCAGCGACTTTTCTTCAGCCCAGTTTTCCGTCACTAACATCGGTTCCGAATAGAATTCCTTTACGTGCCCCAGGCACAAAATAGCAATGGGGTGACTACCTGGCGGCATTGACAACAACTTGCTAAGTTCAGCCGGATCAAAAATTGAAACCCAGCCCATGCCCAAGCCTTCCGCTCTTGCGGCAAGCCACATGTTTTGAATGGCACATGCGGCAGAGGCTAAATCCATCTCAGGCAGTGTGCGCCTTCCAAAAATATGTTTATCCCGACCTGGCGGCAGTGCAACCACTATCAGCTCACCACAATGTAAAATGCCTTCAATCTTTAAACGCAGAAACTCCTGCTTACGCTCACCCAATGCATCAGCGGTTTTTTTCGCTTCTTCCTGAACACAAAGATACAAGATTTTGCGAAGTGCCTCATCGGTAATACGGATAAAGCGCCACGGCTGCATCAAGCCAACACTCGGTGCTTTATGCGCGGCATTAAGCAGCTTTCTTAAAACATTCTGATCGACAGGACTAGGGACAAAGTGCCGCATATCTCGACGTTCATAAATAACGCGATAAACAGCATCTAAATCGCTTTCACTATATTGAAATTCACTCATTATCTATTTGTACTTCCACGAGGTATTTTAATATTGAATTGAATCACTAAACGTTAACCCAAGGCCATGCAAAATATTCAACCTTGGAGATTGAAATATAAACAAAATAATAGGAAAAAAAGAAACAGAATCGTGCACGAGAAAAATAAAACTTAATATTTTAACTGCCGGCTACAAATAAAATAACAAGGTATATGGCGACACCTTACACCTTTCTTTTAATTGGTGCTTCATGCAGATTGATTTCACTATTTGGGAATAGCGCCCTTACCTTTTCCAACACGTTTAAAGGTGGGGGGCACTTCGTACATATCAGCGCATACTCATAGGAAACTTTGCAAATAAGTAAAAACGGCTCACCATCTAACTCGTAGGCCCAACGAGTTTCGATGCCATCGGCCACCATCATATGCCGTGTCTCGATATAGTGTGGCTCACCGAGGGCTTGTCGAATTTCCGTTTCTGGAATATCGAATCGTGCAATTTCGAAGGGTTCAAAATCTAGAGGCAGGGATAATTTTTTCATTCGGCATCGTTCTTTTATAAGGTATATGAGCTTTCTGTTAATCGAGGGCGAGGTAGCA
>DFBZ01000144.1 GCA_002366835.1 Gammaproteobacteria bacterium UBA3067 | reverse complement strand
ACCGATAGCGATAGAAGAAAGTTATGCGCTGGATCAGAGTGATAATGGCGAGTCGTTGGAAGATAAATCTCACCATGTGCTTGCATGGCTGCTTAGCCCAAGTATCGATATTGAGCAGCGCTTTAAGGCGCAACTGCTTTCCGATGTGTTATTAGATAATAGCGCTTCCCCCTTGCGCAAAGCCTTGGAGACCAGTGATATTGGTACCGCGCCTTCCAATCTTTGTGGGCTGGAAGATAGCAACCGTGAAATGAGTTTCCTTTGTGGTATTGAAGGCAGTCAGGCTGGAAGGGCGCAAGACTTTGAAAAGTTGGTTGTTTCTGTGCTGGAGGATGTGGCAACAAACGGCGTGCCGCTGGAGCAGGTGGAAGCCATGTTGCATCAGCTTGAAATTCAACAGCGAGAAATTGGCGGGGGGCACTATCCCTTCGGTTTACAGTTGATACTGGGAGGCTTGGCCCCGGCAGTGCATCGAGGTGATCCAATCGCCGCTATTAACCTTGATCCTGTACTGGCTAAGCTTCGAAAGGATATTAAAGACCCGGATTTTATTCCTGGTCTGGTGAAAGAGCTGCTGCTGGACAATATGCACCGCATTCGTCTTACCATGAAGCCAGACCCAGAGCTCAATCAGCGCAAACAAGTGGCTGAAGCGCAGCGCTTGGCTAAAATGAAAGCCGGTTTAAGCGACGCGCAAAAAACAGAGATTATTGATGTTTCTGAAAAACTCGCAGCCCGTCAGGAGCAGAAAGATGATGAAAGCATTCTGCCTAAGGTAGGGCTGGAAGATGTGCCAAAAGAGTTCAAGGTGGCGCATGGTACGGAAAAAAATGCAGCAAGTTTCCCTCTCTCTTTTTACCCCCAGGGAACAAACGGCTTGGTTTATCAGCAGCTCATTATTGATCTTCCTGAGTTGAAAAATGAGCTACTGGATGTCTTGCCTTATTACTGTCACTGCCTGACTGAATTGGGTTCAGCGGGGCGTGACTATATTGAAACCCAGGCATTGCAATCCAGCGTAACGGGTGGAATGAGCTGCAGTAGCTCTGTTCGTGGAGCGGTGGATGATGAGCAAAATGTTAAGGGTTTTCTGGTGCTTTCCAGTAAAGCACTGACTCCAAATCATCGCGCCATGACGCAATTATTAAAAGAGACAGTTCTTACTCCACGTTTTGATGAGCTGGAGCGTATTAAAGACATCATGGCCCAGCGCCGCGCACAGATGGAACAAAGTATTACCGGCAGTGGCCATAGTCTGGCCATGATGGCAGCCAGCGCAGGTCTTGCCCCCGTTGCGCAACTTAGTCATCGTATAAGCGGCCTGGAAGGAATAAAACGCCTTAAGGCACTGGATGACGGCTTGAGGGGGGATGATTCCCAAGCCATCGAAGATCTAGCAGAAAAATTCAAGCAGCTACACCAGCTAATTCTGCAAGCGCCAAAGCGCATGCTGCTGGTGGCTGAGCAGGAAAATGAAACGGAACTAGTCAAAGATATGGATGCACTTTGGCAGGATGTAGAGTCATCATCGCCAGGGTTCTCTCCCTTTAAATTGGATGCTACTCGACAGGCACGGAAAGAAGCTTGGATAACCAGTACACAAGTGAACTTCTGTGCCAAGGCCTATCCCACTGTCACGTCTGATCACCCTGATGCGGCCGCTTTAACTGTTCTGGGTGGTTTTTTAAGGAATGGCTATTTACACCGAACCATTCGAGAACAGGGTGGTGCCTACGGTGGCGGGGCTTCCGCTGATAGCGCAAATGCCGTGTTTCGTTTCTTTTCCTACCGCGACCCGCGCCTGGAAGAAACCCTCGATGACTTCGATAAATCGGTCGCTTGGCTGCTTGAAAATGATCACGAATGGCAGCAAGTGGAAGAGGCGATACTGGGAGTTGTCAGTGATATAGATAAACCCAGTTCACCCGCTGGTGAAGCCAAACAAAGTTATCACAATGACTTATTTGGACGCACTGAAGAACAGCGCCGTTGTTTCCGGAAAAATGTCCTGGCAGTTAGTCTTGAAGATTTGAAGCGAGTGGGTGAACGTTATTTAAAACCCGGAAATGCCAGTATTGCGGTGGTGAGTCACAGTGGTAATGCTGAAAAACTGGAGGCTATGGGCTTAGCGCTTATTCAAGTGTAATGCTCCACTAGCTGGCTATAAGCCGGGGTTGAAAAGTACTAAGGTGTCATGGCCCCGGCTCTTTTATTTATATTCTGCAAAGAGTACCATCAGGCCTGCTTGTGCGCACGAGCAGGCCTTTTTTTGTCGCATGCACCTTTCCTTTCTGAAAACCCCACAGCGAGAATCCCCTTATTATGAGTTCCAATATTGTTTGGCATGAGCACCATGTTACCCGCGAAGAACGTAGCAGCCAGAAAAACCAAAAGCCCGCCGTATTATGGTTTACAGGTTTAAGTGGCTCGGGAAAATCCACCGTCGCCAATGCGGTTGAATCCCTGTTGTTTGAAAAACAACGCCACAGCTATATTCTGGATGGCGATAACGTGCGCCACGGCCTCAATAAAGGTTTGGGTTTTAGTGATGAAGATCGGGTGGAAAACATTCGTCGTATTGGAGAAGTTTCCAAGCTATTTGCTGATGCCGGATTAATCGTTCTTACTGCATTTATTTCACCCTTTAAAGCAGATCGAGACTTAGTGCGAGCGCTTTTTGAAGGCGGTGAATTTGTCGAAATTTACGTCGAAGCCCCTCTGGATGTTTGCGAAGAACGTGACCCGAAAGGCTTGTACAAAAAGGCCCGTGCAGGCGAAATCAAAAACTTTACCGGCATCGGCTCTCGCTACGAAGAACCAGAATCACCTGAGTTGGTGGTTAACACTGCAAATCATTCTGTTGAAGAGTGCGCTATTCAGGTGGTGGATTTTCTGCAAAGTAAAGGCTTTTTGGCTGATAGCTAAAAAGTAGCTGGTTCTGCTGGTGGTGGATGCCTTGCTGCCAGTAGATGAGCTTATTTATTCTTCTGATAAACAGTAGTAGAAAAATACTCCGTCACCAGTATGGCTGGCACATGATCAATAATGATCTGATAACTGCGATAGATGGTGCCAGCTTCTTTTTCACCAATATCAATGAGCTTGCGATAAGTTTCCAGGCCGCTTTCACGCAGCAACTCACCAATGCCGATTTCTCCACTCACCAGCTTCTGACGGATGGTTTTCGGTAGCTGTTGTAAGCGAATCAAGGAATCGGCTTTCGCATAGCACTGTGCGCTGTTTTCACCCATTAGCTTAATGGATCGTTTCAGCAGGGCTTCTCCTTTGCTGGCGGATAGCTTTTCGTTGTCTTCAGCGAGAATAATTTCTTGCTGCTCCACTTCCGTAACCCTTATGGGCTCCCAGTAATAGGCTTCCAGTGTTTTTGTGACGGTGCCATCGGTGACCAGTAATACCCGTAGGATTGACGGCAGGGCGCGCATATCAATACGTTGCTGCTGGCTGTTGGTGATAATGCCGCCTTCTAGATAACCTTTACTTTTAAAATAATCATTCATTATTTTTGATCGGTAGTGTTTAAGAGGCTTATTTTAACTCGCTTGCCCTGGCTGTGGGTAGGCAAGGGGCTGAATAACAATATTGCTGGAAAATCAGTTGGGAAAACTGCTTGATCTTGCCGCACGAAAAAACCATAATACGCGCCTGTTTCGCAAGGCCCGTAAAAAGGATCGCGAAAGCAGTTAGTTATGGTGACCCTATCGGTTCCCTCGCAATGCTAGGTTGTGAACTCCGCCAGGCCTGGAAGGGAGCAACGGTAGCGACTGATGCGTGTGCCGAGGTGCAGCTGGTGGGGTCGCCACCCAATCTTCTTCTATATTCCCTCCGTTTTAATTCCCCGGTTTTTCTTTGCTCCTCTAATGGGCTATGATTCCTTTTTTCCCGTTTAAGCCTCTTCGGCTTTGGCGTTTATTTCGGGAAAGTAATACTTTCCCTCTTAAGTAATTTTGTCGCAGCCAACTAATGATGAAAATTTCACACGGGCATACTGTGTTATGAGTTACCAGGTTCTTGCCCGCAAGTGGCGACCACGTTCATTTAAGGAAATGGTGGGACAAACCCACGTATTACAGGCCTTAGTGAATGCCCTTGATCAAAACCGACTGCACCATGCCTACTTGTTTACCGGCACCCGTGGTGTTGGTAAAACCACCATCGCACGCATTTTTGCCAAGTGTTTGAACTGTGAGAGTGGCGTGAGTTCTCAGCCTTGTGGTCAGTGTTCCGCCTGCACGCAGGTGGATGCAGGCAGCTTTATCGATCTAATTGAAGTTGATGCGGCCTCACGTACCCGTGTGGAAGACACTCGCGAGCTGCTTGATAATGTGCAATATGCGCCTTCTGGTGGTCGTTATAAGGTCTACCTGATCGATGAAGTACATATGCTATCTGGGCACAGTTTTAATGCGCTGCTGAAAACCCTAGAAGAACCGCCTCCCCACGTTAAGTTTCTACTTGCTACTACCGATCCGCAAAAATTGCCGGTGACTATTTTGAGTCGCTGCCTACAATTTAATCTCAAGGCCATGACGCCAGAGCGAATCGTAGGTCATTTGAAAAATGTACTGGGACAGGAAGTGATCGGCTTTGATGAGCCAGCCTTGTGGGAACTAGCCAGGGCAGCTAATGGCAGTATGCGTGATGCCTTGAGCCTCACTGATCAGGCTATCGCTTATGGCAATGGGCAGCTTCAGAGCGATGAAGTGCGCACCATGCTGGGAACCGTTGACCGCAGTGCCGTATTGCTTCTATTGCAGCGTCTTGCTGACGGGGATGCCGCTGCGTTATTACAGGCAGTGGCACAGCTGTCTGAGCAAAGCCCTGATTACAACGATATTCTTGCTGAGCTGATTACTCTTTTACACCGCCTTAGTATTGCTCAAGCGGTGCCGGGTTATAGCGACGATGATCAAGAAGGCAGCACTGAAGCGGATGTGATTCAGAGCCTGGCTGCACAGCTCACCGCAGAAGATGTGCAACTGTTTTATCAAGTCGCCTTGATGGGGCGTAAAGATATGCCCTTGGTGCCGGACGCACGCCGTGGTTTAGAAATGGTGTTGTTGCGCATGCTGTTGTTTCGCCCTCATGGTATGGCGAGCAGTGGCGCGTCTTCTGCTAATGGCTCTCCTCCTCCTGCTGGCGGCAAACCTTCACCTCAGCGCAGCTCTGCTAAGCAGAATGAAAGGGGCAGAGGCCCTACGGCTGGGGGTGGCTTGCAGTCAGTGAGAGATAAGTTGAATACGCTCTCTTCCGGTGACCCTAAACCCAGCCCTTCCTCACCTGAATCACCTCAGGCAGTAAAAAAAAAATTAATTAGCAGCGCGACGGACAATCCTCATCAGCCCGCACCGCCACCATTAGAAAAGGCGAATTTGAGCGCAGATGCTTTTCCCGCGTCCGCACCTCTTTCCCAGGCTTCAGAGTTAAGTGCGCCAGAGTCTCCAGCGCAATCAGAACACGAGTCCCAGCAAGGAAGCCTTTCTTGGGGGCAATTACTGCCCCAGCTTTCCCTAAGTGGTGCAGCCTTAAACCTAGCCCGAAACTGCTGTTTGATTACTGGTCCAGAAAACACAGGCGCTTATAATCTAGTGCTTGATCAAAAACATGCTATTTTGCTTCAGCACGCGCGGGAAGCCGTCATTAAGCAAGCACTGGAAGAGCACTTGGGGCATTCCGTAAAACTGAAAATAGAGGTTGGGAAGGTTCAAACACCGACCCCGCAGCAGTTGGACGAGCAGCGACAAGCACAGCAACAAGCGGCCGCCGAACAAAGCATTGCTGAAAACCCGGGTATCCGAGCGCTGATTGAGCAGTTTGATGCCCGTGTTGAAGTGGGGTCGATCAAACCCCGGGTGACTCACTAGGTGTTGTAACTGCCTAGCTCACCCCCATATTTGTACGCAAGCTGAATCGTTACAAGGCCTCTAGATATTTCAGGTCGACTAAACTGATAAACAATAAAGAGCAATTTAAGCAGGAGAAACACTATGTCTAACCCGTTTGACGGTTTAATGGGCCAGGCCAAAAAAATGCAGGAACAAATGCAAGAGAAGGTCAAGAAAATGCAAGATGATCTCGCCAACGCAGAGGTGACGGGAGAATCTGGCGCAGGTTTAGTGCAGGTGGTAATGAATGGCCGGCATGATGTTAAAAAAGTCAGCCTTGATGACTCCCTGCTATCGGAAGATAAAGTCATTCTGGAAGACCTGCTCGCCGCAGCTGTGAACGATGCCGTGCGGAAGGTGGAGCTGGAAAATAAGGATAAACTGGCGGGTATGGCCCCAGGTATGAGCATTCCTGATGAATTTAATCCCTTTAAAAATTCAAAATGAGTTTAAGCCCCTTAACAGATCGCCTGGTGGAGGCGCTGACGGTTTTGCCGGGAGTTGGCAAAAAAACCGCTCAGAGAATGGCCTTGTACCTGCTTGAACACAATCGAAACGGCGGCAAACAGCTGGCAAAACACTTGAACGAAGCGATGGAGCGCGTGGGCCACTGCACGCAGTGCCGAATCCATAGCGAAGAGCCGCTGTGCAGAATATGCCGCAACCCTTCTCGTAATCAAAACTTAATGTGCATAGTGGAAAGCCCTGCCGATGCCCTGGCCGTTGAACAGTCGGGTGGTTTTAGTGGGGTTTACTTCGTATTGATGGGTCACCTTTCACCCTTAGATGGCATCGGGCCTGAACAACTGGGCATCAGCCTGCTGGTGGATCGAGCTGCCAAAGGAGAGATAGAGGAGATTATCGTGGCCACCAACCCAACCGTAGAAGGGGAAGCAACCGCGCATTATATTGCCGATAGCCTGCGTGATTATTCTGTGGCGGTGAGTCGCATCGCACATGGTGTGCCAGTGGGAGGCGAGCTGGAGTATACCGATGGCGGCACCCTTAATTATGCCTTTTCGGGACGTAAACGCCTTGACTAACGCCAATCGGGATTTGCCCGTCACCTATATTAACGACAATGATTCACTGGCAGCATTGTGTGCCCGTTGGCGACAACAAAAAGCGATCGCCCTGGATACGGAATTTATACGGGAGCGCACCTTTTATCCTATTTTGGGACTGATTCAAGCGGCGGATAAAGAGGGGATTTATCTGATTGACCCTCTCGCTGATTTGGACTTTTCCCCTTTTTCTGCAGTACTAACGGATGAATCGATTACCAAGGTTTTTCATGCCTGCGGGGAGGATCTTGATGTTTTTGCCTATTTTTGTGGCGTATTGCCAACTCCAATTTTTGATACCCAAGTAGCGGCAGCCTATTGTGGCATGGATACCCAGATGGGATACCAGCGCCTGGTATTGGCTCTTTATGATATTAATTTGGATAAGCATGAAACGCGAAGCAACTGGTTGCAAAGACCATTAAGTGACGCGCAGCTGTCTTATGCCGTTGAAGATGTGCGTTTTCTTCTCGATATACACCAGGTTTTAAGGGCGCGCCTGGAAGAAAAAGAAAGGTTGGACTGGGTGGAGGAGGAGTGCCAAGGGCTCATTAAGCAAGGGCGTAACTCCGATGTGGCGCTGACTTATTATTTGAAATTCCGTAATGCCTGTCACTTTTCCACTACCCAACAGCGATTCTTGCAAGCTCTGTGCATGTGGCGGGAAGAAGAAGCACGCAATCGCGATCGGCCAAGAGGTTTTATTCTGCAGGAATCCTGCTTGCTTCCTATTGCAGAAGCAATGCCCGTATCGGAAGCGGATTTACGTGCTATTCAAGGTTTGGGTAAGCGGGAAATGGCGCGTTATGGTGAAATGATTCTCTCCCTGGTGGAGCAAGTGCGTGCAGAAAGCCCTGCTGCGCAATTTAAAATGATCCCAGCACCGTTGCGAAAAGAAAGTAAGCCATTGCTAGATGGCTTAAAAAAAGCATCCTCTAACAAAGCAAAAACCTTGGATTTAAAACCAGAATTATTGTTACGCCGTAAAACCCTTGAGGGGCTTTTACAGAAGCTGCTTAAATCAAAAACTAACGATTGGCAAGATGAGCTGCGAGGCTGGCGTGCTGCTATCTTGCTTCCCGTGTTATCGGCAGAGATTTCTCGTCAGGCGGCACTTGTTGAGCGTTTGCAGAGTTACTCTCGCTCTTCTGTTAGAAAGGAAGAAGAATGAAGTTGTTGTGTTCTATTTACAAAACCTCCAAAAAAGATGAAATGTATCTTTACGTGGACAAAAAAGATAAATTTCAAAAGGTGCCCGAAGCCTTATTAAACCACTTCGGGCCGCCGGTTCATTTCGGTGATTTACTGTTACGCCGGGAGAAAAAACTGGCCCGCGTTGATGTAGAAGAGGTGATGGCTCAAATTCAGGAAAAGGGTTTTTTCTTACAAATGCCACCGGCTAAGGAAGACTATCTACTTGATCTATTTAAGCCTGAGCCTGGCGAATAAATGAAGCTAGAAGGGGCGTTTTGGCAAACAAAAGCTCTTGAGGAAATGAGTGCCAGCGAGTGGGAATCTTTGTGTGATGGTTGCGGCCAATGTTGCTTGCACAAGCTGGAAGATGAAGATACTGGCGAGGTATTCTACACTGATCTTGCTTGTCAGCTTTACGACTTAGAGCAGGGTGGCTGCAAAAACTATCAGAAGCGTTTAAATAGTGTTGAAATGTGTCTTAAGCTTACGGTTGAGCTGATTCCGCAATTTCACTGGCTGCCCAAAACCTGTGCTTACCGCTTAGTGGCTGAAGGGAAAAGTCTGCCTGAGTGGCACCCTCTTATCAGCGGTGGTGGGCAATCGGTGGTGGAGGCTGGGTACTCCATTATTGGTCGCGCTGTACCAGAGGCGAGCGTTCCTGAGGATGCCTGGGAAGAAAGAGTCATTACATGGGTGGAATAAATAAATATGCTGACGCATGAAGAATATTTAATGGCCTGGGGTGTTTATTTATTGGCCGCGAACGGGCTGTTTTTTGCGTTTTGGCAAGTGACACATGCGCTTCCCTGGCTGTTTCTAAAACGCGTAATGCGTGTAAGCATGATGGTCGTGTTGTTCATGCCCTGGTTCAGTTATAGTGAACAGGACTACTTGGCTCCGGCCTATTTAATTGCCGCGTTCGAGGCTTTGGCTCAGGGCAGTGAGTTCTGGGTAAGAGCCGGTGTGCCCTTGTTGTCCGTATTATCCTTTGCATTTGTTTTGACCATTATTTTCTCCGTCGCACTTAAAAGACGGTGAATGCCTATCAATCTTTGATCGCTAGAGAGTTGATTAATTGGCGCTTTTTACTATAAATAAAGGGCTGAGTCCGTAAAAGCTTCCGCTTTGTTCTGCTCGAATGCAAGGTTCGCTAAATAGTTACTATCTACTTAAGAAAAGGATCTTCTTTTGTTTTATCTCAAACGTTGCCTCTCAGTTTCTGTTTTCTGTCTCTACACGCTGGTTTTATTTTTAAGTCTTTCAGTTTCTATTTCGTTTGCTGCTGAAGAGCTGGAGATGCTCGCGCCAGACCTGTCATCGGATGTGCGCGTAGTGATCGATATTTCCGGCAGCATGAAGAAGAGTGATCCTAAAAATCTGCGTATTCCAGCCTCAGAATTACTGATTGGCCTATTGCCTGAAGGCAGCAAAGCGGGTATTTGGACCTTTGGGAAATATGTCAATATGTTGGTTCCCCATGGCCTTGTAAATGAATCGTGGAAAAACATAGCATCAAAAGAAATCCAGAAAATCAATTCGGTTGCCATGTATACCAATATTGGTAAAGCCATCGAGGTGGCTACTGCCGGTTGGAAAAAGCCAGATCCTACTGCGCGCCGTAGTTTGATATTACTGACAGATGGCGTGGTGGACATTTCCCGCAATATGTCGGACAACTACCGGGAGCGGGAGCGGATTGTAGAAAAATTGCTTCCGCAGCTACGACAAAAGGGTGTCACCGTGCACACCATTGCTCTTTCTGAGCTCGCTGATGCAAAACTTATGCAGCGCTTAGCACTTGAGACAGAAGGCGTCTTTCAAACTGTTCTTAATGCTGCCCATCTTCCTAAAGCATTTTTACAAACCTTTGATAATGCCGTACCTCAGGACCAAGTGCCGCTTGATGAAAATTATTTTTCTATTGATGGAAGTGTGGATGAATTTACGGCACTTGTTTTTAAAGGAAAGAACTCTCCGCCCACTTTATTGCAAACACCGGATGGAAGGAAGCTGTCACGACGCAGTGGCTTAAAATCACTCAGTTGGTTGGCAACGGACGCTTACGATTTGATTACCGTTAGCAAGCCACAGCTAGGGGAGTGGCGGCTCATTGCTGATATAGACATCAGTAACCGTGTCACGGTGGTGAGTGATTTAAAATTATCTGTCGATGAACTGCCTAGAAATATTCTGTTAGGAGAGCGGGTTGGGATACATATGCGCCTACTGGAAGAGGGTAAGCTGCTTGAAAAAGAAGAGTTTCTTGATCTGGTTGACTTGAAAGTGAGTCAGCAGCATGTAGGCGGTCGTCAGTGGTCGGCCAGTCTGGGCGGTAAGTCTCGTAAAGGAATGACAGAACCGGGAAATTTCTTCGCCAAGTTTGGTAAAACACTGGTGGCTGGTGAGCATGTATTCACGATTATCGCCGATGGAAAAACTTTCACGCGTCAGAGCGTACAAAAAGTGAAGGTGTTTGAAGAGTTGGTCAATGTTGAGGTAGAGCTGGATGAAAACAGTCCTATCGCAGTGTATAAAATCGCCGTTCGCGAAGAGGGTGGTTTATTGGAGGAAGATAAAACCAACATGACATTGGTTTTTTCAGATGAGAATGATCAAAGTGAGGAAATTAACCTCGAACGAAATGAGATTAACCAATGGTTAGGACAGGCCGCACCTTTTTCGGGGGCGGGAAAATACAGCTATATCGTAAAAGTGAAGGGCAAGACGAAGTCCGGCCGCTTTGTGGATTATCAGACCCGCGCAGCTGAGGTGCTCTATTATCCTGAGGGGTATGTGCCTGAGCAGGATGAGACTCCATCTGTTGAATCTGATACCGCAGGGGCTGCTGCTGATAGCTCTAAGGAGGAGTCGGAGCCACCTTCAAGCATACAGCCAGAGCCTCCTAAAGAGAGCGCTGTCGCTAAGAAAGAGGAAGAAAAGCCAGCTGAAAAAATAGTTGAAGCGCCACCTGAAACCACACCAGAAGCCACACCAGAAGCCACACCAGAAACCCAGGAGCCTCAAACCCCTATTGATTCTGTAGAGCAGCCTCCTGGCTTCTTTGAATCATTGGGAACCGGGGTGCTGATTGCAATTTTGATTGGTGTTAACGGCTTGTTGATAGCGGCGGGATATGGCATTTACAAATTCATTAAAAAACGAAAATCCTCTCAGGAAGGTGAGCTTGGGGAGGAGAAACAAAAAGCCAAAGAGGGCAAAAAAGCTAAACCTTCTGCTCAGGCAGCTAGTGGTGCCGACTCCAAAAAGGAAATCGAGGAGGTGGATACAAAGATACTCAGCGGCGATGACTCAGGTTTGGATGACCTGGGTGCCGAAGAGCTGGAGATGGACGATGAGTCTGATTTGAGTGATGAAATTCTTCTCGATAATGACTTGGAGTCCGAACTTGATGATCTAGAGGGTTTTGAAGATCAGGGAGATGAAACGGACCTTGAAAGTATTGATCTGGATGACTCGCTTTTGGAGGATGCGGATATTGGGGAAGACTCAATGGAAGACGACTTGCCCTCAAATGCTGACAAAAGTGCGGCCGCTGAAGAGGGCTCTGACGAAGAGAGCCTAGATGAACCGGAAGCAGGTGGGGAAGATGAAATTACCGACCTGGATGAAGACTTTGACCTTGATATCGATATCGATGAACTTCTGGATGATAATAAGGGCTGATTGGCCAAGTTTAAAACAAGTTTGAATTAAAAAAGGGAGGGTTTTAAAATCCTCCCTTTTTTAATTCATATAGCCTTATTCAGATACTACATAAGCACCTTGTTCAAAACCAATGCCGATATCTGCGCTAAGAACACCCAACTGACAACCAGTGAGAGTCAAAGAAAGTACGGCCAGTAAAGAAGTGATTTTGATTAGTTTCATAGTGATCTCCAATGGTTATTTATTTAGCTATTTATTTAAGTAATGTGTAATGTAGGGCTTACTGCGTGTCGGACACGACATAAGCACCTTGTTCAAAACCGATACCTATATCAGCGCTGAGTACGCCAATCTGGCAACCTGTTAATGCCAATGCTAAAACGCTTAGAAAAGAGAGAGTTTTGATTATTTTCATACTTATTCCCTGTGGTTATTATTATGAAGTGGCTAAGTGCATTCCCGAGCTGTGCGAGAACTCTATCATGATTATTTTTTTGCCATCAAGGTTTTATATGCGCTAAGCAGTTAAGGAAGCGTAAAATGTGCACTTCTCAAAAGGTCAATATAACTTTGTTATAAATATAGTTCGCTATAAGCTATTGATTATAGATGTAAAAAATTTGTAGTGAAGCACTGGTGCAAGAAATAAATCAAGAATGTTAGCAATGTAATAAATTGTAAAGTCTTACTTTGGTTAACAGTTTATATAATAAATAAGAGGTTTTTGAAGCCCAGGGTGTTAATCGGAAAGACCTTGATCAGTCTCGCTTTGTGTAGCAAGGCTATTTTGAAACTCATCAATGGCATGCTTGGGTAAGCGATAAGCTTTAAAGCTATTAAGCAGGTTTAAATTCGAGGTGAAGGCTTCTCGGCTAACGTTTAACAGGCTGGATATTTGTATTTCATCTGCTGCGACTCTTGAGTCCAGAGTGCCTTTGTAGATGGTCTTTAGGCACTGGTTGTAGAAATCGCCATTTTCGGAGTACAAGTTCGCCAGGTTGTCGGCCAGAAGACTATGGTGTTCTACCTCCCATGATGCGATTAGCTGCTGGTAATAATACGTTTCAAACTCATAAATCAACTGATGAAATTTCTGCAAATTTGAATCATTGGAATGTCTCAGTACGCTAAGGTTGTGACGAATATCCTTCAGAGATTTTGCAGCCATAACCGCATCTCGGGTTGCAGAAATAAGATTATTTATTTGTATTGTGGCGCTGGCGTTTAAGGGTTTTTTTTGCAGCGTGAGTCCGTAATCCAGAATTTCTCCTTCAATCTCCTTTACCAGTTCGTAGTATTTTGAAAAACTGAGCGCCGCATGGCTTCCTGGTAAAGTGGGCCTTTTTTCTTGGTGAACGCTTATCTTTAATGCTTTAACATTGAGCTGTGTGACATGGCGCAAGAGATTTTTTGTTTCTTTATTCAAGGCTGTTAAAGCCGCATCCGTTACGGTGGTCGGTACCTGGTATAAATAGGACGAATATTGCTGATCTTCTTTTACAAAGCGTTTTTCTAAAAAAGAAGCCAGCGGATTTATTAATGGGATAAAGATAACTATACCGATTAAATTAAAGCTGCTGTGGAATGCCACCAAGGTGTAAAGCGGGTTCTCAATATTCGTATAGTCTGTTATCAAAGCGATGAGTAGAGGCATGGATAAAAATGCAATGGTAGTGGCGACCAAGTTAAACAGCAGGTGCGCCATAGCAACTTGTTTCTTGGCTGCGCTTCCTTTAATAGCCCCGAGCAGGACAGTGCTTGTGGTGCCAAGATCTGCCCCGACGATGAGTGCCGCAGCGCTGTGAAGGTCTACAATGCCGCTATTAAGGGCGCTGAGCGTGATCATCATGGTTGCGGAGCTGGATTGAATAATGGCGGTAAAAATGATACCAACAAATAGAAAGACGAAGGCATTGTAACCGCGCAACAAGTCGATATTAAATAATTCTGTGAGGGTTTCGATGCTGGTTTTCATATAGTCGAGCCCCAGTAGTAAAAACCCAAGACCTAATGAAAACGTGAAGGAAGAAAGAAGCTTCTTCTTTGTAAAGAATAGCCTTCCCATGCTACCAATAGCGATTAACGGTAGGGCTAAGCTATCAATGTGGAGTTTAAACCCCAGGGTAGTGACAATCCATCCGGTGAATGTGGTGCCAAGGTTTGCGCCAAATATAATCCCCAGGGCATTTTTCATTTCGATGATGCCGGCGCCGACAAAAGCCAGAACCATTAAAGATACCACCGAACTGCTTTGAAGTAGGGCGGTGGCTCCTGTGCCCGCTAAAAGAGAGGTAAAGTGGTTTTTGGTTTGGTGTCGTAGGAAGCCCCTAAGCTGGCCGCCAATTACTTTGGTAATGGCTTTTTCCAGCAATTGAAGGCCGAACAGGAATACGCCCAAACCCGCAACGAATTTCCATAGATCGAATTCAGTCAAAATCTAATAGGCCTGCTTTACGATTAAAAGGGTGTTCTATTGGGTGCTCGCGGGCTCAGTGTTTTCAATAGTAGAAATCTGACCGATCCCCAAAGCCGCTATTTTATCTTCAATTTTTTTCTTATCACCCACAATGACCCAGGTCAGTTTGTTTGGATGCAGCGTTTTTTGGGCTGCGTCTTTGAGTTTTTCCAGATTCACCGACTCCAGTCTTTCTTTGTATTGAGTGAGGTAATCATCGGGGCGATTGAGGCGTTGCAGTTCTGTAATGGCAGAAAGCAGGGCCGAGGACGACTCAAGCTGCCCCGGCAGGCTTAAAATGCGGTCTTTGACATTAGATTGAAGCTCCGCTTGTGTTGCCGGTTTATCAGCTAAATATGCGTTTAGCTCTTTTAATATTTCTACCATGGATTCGGCTGTTTTATCACTTTGGACAGGCGCATAGATAAAATAGGGCCGTTGGCCGTTGGCGCTGGAAATTGAACTACCTGTGCCATAGGCCCAACCTTTGTCTTCGCGCAAGTTGAGGTTGAGCCGGGAGGTGAAGCTGCCACCAAAAATACTGTTCATCAGGGATATGGCGGTATTCTCTTCAACCTGGGGTGAGGGGGCGATATGCCCTGCAATGATCATGGATTGTTCTGAACCGGGTTTATCGATGAGGTAGATGCGTGCTTTTTCGGGTAAAGAAACCTCGTTTAGGTGTTTTTCAGGTAAGGCGGTTTCCGGATTTTGCCATTTTCCAAACTGTGCTTGAGCGAGGTCTTTGATTTGTTCGAGGGAAGAGTCGCCGACGACGATGAGCGTCGCATTGTCGGGACGCAGCCAGGTCTTGTGGAAATTTATCAGGTCTTGTTGCTGGATGAGTTTGACGGAGTCTGTTGTGCCTGTGCCAGTGAGAGGAATACCGTAGGCGTGATCTTTACCATACAGTAATGGTGGCAGGGTTCTTAGTGCCATGCGAGTGGGGCTCGCTTTCTCACTTTCGATAGCGGCCAAAATAAGGCTGCGTTTTCTCTCAATGTCTTCGGAGGCGAATAGCGGGTTGAGTGTTATGTCCGCAAAAAGTGCCATGGAGTCAGACAGGTTTTTACTCAGAGATGAAAGTCTCACCATGGATGTATCAAGGGTGTTATCAGTGCCGATACGGGCACCCAGCATCTCTTCTTGCTGGCTTATCTCCTGACTTGATCGGTTTTGTGTACCTTGTTTCAGCATGGAAAGGCTAAAGTGGGCGTTACCCAGTTTGCTGAGGGAATCTGCGGCGTAACCGGCATTCATTTGCAAAGCCATTTCTACCAGAGGCGTAGCCCCTCTTTTAACGAACAGAATCTTCAGGCCGTTATCCAGCTCGGCGCGTTGGAATTGTGGTGTATGGAATTCGGGTGCAGGGCCGAGTTCGGGAAGTTTGTCTCTCGATGCTTGTAGCTGAGAAATACCGCGTTTGGGAGGCGGCAGAACCTCCAGCGTATACCTGCCATCACTTAGCCAGCGCTGGGCAGCCCCTCGTACATCCCGCTTGCCTGCCGCTTCTGTGGCTGCGATGCTTTTTTTGTAATAGGCAGGGTCATTGAAGTAGAGCTGCCCATAGGCCAGTAAACCTGATTTACCGCTACCTCCTCCTACCAGCTCGATGCTACGGATAAAGTCAGCGAGTTGGCTGGTTTTTACTCGGTCGAGCTCTTGTTTGGAGGGGCCTTTTTTAAGGAAAAGCGCCAACTCTTCGTTAATGATGGCTTCGATACGCACCAATGATGCTCCGGGTTTGGCATCAACGCTTAGCCAAACCTGGCCGCCAATTTCCCTGCCCATATAATAAGCATAAGCACTGGTGGCGAGCTGCTCTTTGTGTACCAGACGTTGATACAAGCGTGAAGATCTTCCGCCGCCAAGCACTGCCATGCCGAGGTCGAGCAAGTCGGCATCGTTATGGGTCATGCCGGGAGTGTTCCACACCATATAAATACGGCTTCGGGGTACCTTGTCATAAATACGTTCACGCTCCGACCCGCTTTTTTTGGCTGGCCAATCTACGAGCTGTGAGGCGGGTAAGCCGGCTTTGATATTACCAAAATAAAGCTCTACCTTTTCCCTTGCTACTGCCGGAGTTATGTCTCCCGCTAACACGATAGTAGCGTTGGCGGGGTGATAGTAGTCTTTAAACCATTGCTTTACATCATCAAGGCTGGCTGCATCCAGGTGGGCCATTGAGCCGATCACGGGCCAGGAATAAGGGTGTTGTGGTGGGTAGGTGCGCTGGGCGATATGGCTCCATATTTTGCCGTAGGGGCGGTTTTCCCGCTGCCTTTTTTCATTTTTAACCACATCGCGTTGCTCATCGAGTGTTTCCTGGGTGAGTGCACCGAGGAAGTGGCCCATGCGATCAGATTCTAACCATAATGTACGTTCCAGAGCGGAAGTGGGGATAATTTGAAAGTAGTTTGTACGATCGTTGGTGGTGGAGCCGTTAATGCTGCTGGCGCCTGCATCTTTCAGGGCTTTGAAATAGTCATCGTTATAGTTTTCCGAGCCATTAAACATCAAGTGTTCAAACAGGTGCGCAAAACCGGTTTTATGTGGCGGTTCATTTTTAGATCCCACGTGATACCAAATGGAGACGCCAATAATGGGTGTCTTGTGGTCTTCGTGTACGATCAAGGTTAAACCGTTACTCAGCGTAAATTTTTCAAAGGGAACACTGATTTCACTGCCCTCTGTTTCAGCATTAAGGGGAGAAGCTTGTAAACAAAGGCAAGCGAATAATGCGAACAATGTGTGTTTGAATGGGCCTTGAAAAAGTCGTAATAAAGCGAGATGGTTCAATGGAATAGCCTCTGTCTTATGGAAATAAGTTGAATGGAGTATAGAGTTTTAACTGACTGATTTCCGCTAAAAATAAACGGTAGTTACTGTATTTTGGTCTAGTCTGATAAGAGAGGTATAAAACTCCTATGGTGGTATTACCTTAGTTAGCTTTGCTGGTTTTTAATGCAGATATGCGTAACAACAAATAATACCCCTCTCAGAAAGAAACATTTATCACATGGATTGTATGGCCTCAGACGCGCATAAAGTAAACATCCCCTACGGAACCAAGGACTGGGTAAACCGCCTGGCACGTAAAGAGATGCCTGCGCTTGCCCATTCTGTTCAGCACCTGGGGGGCTTAACGGCCAGTAGTGAGGCGAGTGTCGCGGAGCTGGTAAAAGTGGTGCTAGAGGATCCAAATTTAACCTCACGTATTATTAGAATATCCAACAGCGCCCACTACAACAAGACTGGAGTTCGCACAAACACTATTAGCAGGGCAATCAGTATGATTGGCTTTGACACCATTCGTTCCCTTTGTATTTCATCCAAGGTCATCGACGCATTGTTGCATGATGCGCCTAATGACCGCCTGTTAAAGGTTGTTGCTCAATCCTTCCATTCCGCCATGCAAGCCAAAACCCTTGCTGCAAAA
>DFBZ01000089.1 GCA_002366835.1 Gammaproteobacteria bacterium UBA3067 | reverse complement strand
ATTAAAATAGTTCTACATCACCATCATCGTCAAGGTCTGAAGGTGCAGCGCTGTTCATGTCATTGTGTTCGTAAAGGCTAAGGGCTTCTTTTATTGTTGAGCCCTCCAAGATTTTTTGAAACATAAGCCTTTTGCATTCAAGGGTGTAGGATTTTGAGATTTCATCCTGAATGTTCCGCCACTCACTCGGTTGGAATAATCGGTCTGAGTCCCCGATGATATCTGCTACCAAAGATAGGCTGCGGTTGACATGGGAAAGTTTTTGGGAAACTCGGTCGTGAAATTGAAAGGAAACTATAGAGCTGTTTATTTCTGTATGCAGCTTAGTGGCAGATGTTGTTAGCTCGGCATGATGGCTGCTACTGTTTTCTTCCTCTTCAATTTTCTTGGCTGTTTCGAGTACATGCTGACTATTGCTGGCAATTTTAGTGAAGGAGTCTGCGAGGGCATCGACGGACATTGAAGCATCCCTGAGCGCCGCTTCTATTTGCGCGGTTGCTAAGCAGAGCATGGTAATGGTTTCCCGTGCCTGGCTCCAGTCTAAGTCTGGTTGCTGGCTGCTGGAGCCGGGGTTAACTGGTTGCGAAACTATCTGCATTATTTTATTTCCCATCTATCTTGTCGCATTTAACATTAAGAATAGATAAATATTCAACTCACGCTTAAGTTTGTACATAACAGCGTGAAAAATGACCGTTTACGTTTGCAAAATCACATTTCCAGCTTTATCTAAACGCCTATTGATACTCATTTAGCCCGGATTAATCATTTTATGAAAGGGCGTTCTGGGTAAGTTTAAGCCAAGTTTTTCTTGGTATATATCCCGGTTGCTGAGCAGGTGTTTTACATAGTTTCTGGTTTCTTTATAGGGGATTGTTTCTATCCAGACATCTAATGGCAACGCTTCCTCTTCCGGTATCCATTTGGTTACTCGGTGGGGGCCCGCATTATAAGCAGCCATGGCTAGCACTTCGTTGTTATCAAATTTATTAACAAGTTGTTTGAGGTAGGTGGTGCCGAGGTGAATGTTTTTTGCAGGGTTAAGTAGATCCCGAGTACCTCGGTAAGAAATATTGTTTTGCCGAGCGACTCTTTTTGCCGTTGCTGGCATTAACTGCATCATCCCTAGTGCGCCAGCATGCGAGCGGGCATCTGGCGTGAAAAGGCTCTCTTGTCTGATAAGTGCGAATATAAGGCCTTGATCAAGTTGATTTTTTTTGGCATAGGTGCTGACTTCTTCGCTGTAGCCCATGGGGAAGCGCAAGTCGAAATTATTGTGTGGTGTTGCGGAGTTAGCGGCTCGAATACTTAAACTGGGGCCGTCCCACTCTTGTGCCAGTTCAGCGGCCACAAGTCGTTGCTCCGGGCTGAGTAATTTCATTGCGTAATGCCATTCCCGGCGGGCATCGGTATGCTGCCCGAGTAGATGGAATTCATAGGCGCGTTTAACGTTGGTTTGATTAATGATGGTATTTTTTTGAATGTGGTTGTTAGCCGAAGGTTTCTCCGCCCCGCTAGCGGGGGATGGGGCGCCGTCTCTTGCCATGTAAGCATAGAAGCCGCGCTTTTTGGCAAGATCCTGATAGGTGTTTTCGATATTGGTAGAATCTTCATTTTTTATTTGTTTAAGCGTGCGGGCTTGCCAATACTGCCATCGATCACTATTTAATGTGTTCGGAGGCAGGGCATTTATTTTATTATTTGCCTTTTCCCACTCAAGATTGCGTAATGCGGTTCGGATTTCCAGTTCATTTAAAAGTGGGTCGACCTTTTCTTTATTTGCAATCTCAAGCCACTTTTCTGCTTCTGGATGGAATCTTACGGCAAGAATTGTGGCGAGTTTTTCCTGCTGGGATGCTACTGCCGTATCGTCTAATTGATGTTTTTTAATAAGGGAAGGAATTAAATCGCCCGCTTTCTCAGGGTTTTTGTAGATTAAGCGAGATAGCGCAATGTGGAGAATATCTTTTTGCTTTTTATTATTTGAGCCTTTTAGGCGCTCAATTTTTTCGGGCTGTTTATAAAGTGTGATGCCTTGTAGTGCGATTTTTTTGTCGTTTTTTGGAAGATGCTTCATTAGGTACTTTGCTAGGGAAGGGCGGCCATTTTTTAATGCCATAATATATCGATTCCAAGCATAGGAGTCATCAAAATGCTCGGAGTCTAGCCAAGCATGAAAGACTTCATCGCAATTGTTTGGTTGGCTTTTTCCCACTAGCCATAATTTTTTTATTTCATCAGGGTTCGATATTTTATTTTGGGTGTTGAGCAAAGCTTGCTGGTGATAGCAATTCAGGCGGGTGTCTGTGCTGGGTGAATAATACGCAAGAAATGCAGGCCATCTTTGGGCTTTAGCAAGAGAAAAAAGCTTTCGGGTTTTTAAAAATTTGGCAACGGGGAGGTCGGGGTGGGTGAGTATGTATGCATCTATTTCGGCGGGGGTAGTCGTGCTGATCGTTCTTCGGATTTCATGGTATTCCAGGTAAGGTGCTAAGGGGTAATCGTGGAGTTCCTTTTTTATTTTTTTTAGGTGTTTTGTCTTGCCTGCATAGATGGTCTTTATGGCTTCACTATATAACTTGCGCTGTTGGGTCAGTCTTATCTCTTTGGTCACGAGTGATGCATTTTTAGAGGGGGTGTTGTGGGCGAACTGCGCTTGGTGCTGTAAAAAGAACGGAGCGTTTGTATCGACACTTGAGTCGTGCGTATACCGGCTGGGGTGGAGCGAGCTGTATGCCAGTAAGGTCGTCGGCTTTAGTTGAACATAAGAAGGGGAGCGGGCTCCGGCATCAGGTTTTGGATATAGTAAAGTGCTTTCTTGAGGGTAGAGAGAGCTGCTCATAACGGGAACGGAGCTAAGGCCCGCAAGTATGACTATCGGGAGTACTAGCTTCTTAATGGTGTTAAAGGGAGGTTGCTCTGTAACCATGTAAAAAGCCTTCCATGCTTTTAGTACATTAAGGGGTGTGTTTATTAAACAGCCATGAGCGAAAAAAGGCTGCTCCAGCGTGATTACTGACTCAAGCCCGCTGGGCTCGCCACTTAAACCAGTCAGCAATTTATAGTATAAGCAGGACTGTTCGATAATTCCTACCCAAAAAGGCACGCTGTGGCAGCTTAAACGTAATGTTTTGTTAAGGTGGTGTTAAAGGTAGCAATCCTGAACCTGAGACTATTTTGTGGTTGCCGTGCTGTAACCAAGTGAGAGCAAGTGTTGGTTTATCTATTAATATTTTTGGTCTTATCTTCCATCCTGATTTCGATATTGAAACTGATGCCATCCAAGCATGAACGAATGCTAAGCAAACTGCGTACCAGGGCAATTCAGGATGGTATCGGCGTGAAGGTTGTCTGGCTTAAAGAGTTTGAATGGATTGATGCCGCCTCAAGGCCTGGAGAGTGTGTTGCTTACCAGCTTGTGGGGGAGTCGGCGCAAAACACATGGCGTTGCGTGCCAAATGATGAGGACACTGACGGCTGGCATATTGAAGGTCGCTTGGATGCTGCTGACATGGAAAGGGCTCGCACACTAAAAAACGCCCTTGG
>DFBZ01000011.1 GCA_002366835.1 Gammaproteobacteria bacterium UBA3067 | reverse complement strand
TGGCGAGGATATTGGCATTGGCCTCGATGAAATGAAAGAAGCCGTCCGTATTCTTTGGGGTGAGAACGTCGAAGGTGACCTGCCATTGCTAGAGACATTTTCCTCAGCGCCAGGGGATAGTATTCGTGTTGCGGTCGCGTCTAATAGCGGCGAGCAATTAAACGGACACTTTGGTTCGTGTATTCGCTATCTGGTTTACCAGATGAATACCACTGAGCTAAAGCTTGTTGATGTGCGTTCCGCATTGCATGCTGATTTTTCAGATGATCGAAATGGCTTTAGGGCGAACCTGATCGCTGATTGCGATGTAGGCTATTTTGTTTCGGTGGGCGGGCCAGCTGCTGCTAAGGTCATTCGCGCGGGTGTTTATCCTATTAAGGAAATAAGTGGTGGTGAGGCGCGAGATGTTTTGAAAAAGCTGCAGCAGGTTATGATAGATGCGCCTCCGCCGTGGTTAGCGAAACTAATGGGTATTGGTGTGCAAGAACGATCACGATTCTCTGGGGCATAAATATACTCGCTGCTTATTGGTGTATCGTTCGTTTCTATAACGTGTCCCTAGCAGGTTGTTGAAATTCTACTGACTTGGCCCTACCGGTTCCGTCCATGGAACCGTGCCTTCCCCATCCATGGGGTCGTCCGCTTTTTCACTTAATTTTTCCTTGTATCTGGCTCAACTCAGCGAATTTCAACAGCCTGCTAAGGCGAGCAGCATAAGTCATTGCAAGGTACACTCCTTTCTTTTAAAGCTTGTTAGCTTACATTTTTTGGTGCCCTAAACCTTACGCGCTAAACCTTACGGGAATGCCTTTTATTTCCTTCGCATTTGCTTAAATTGGCTGAAATCATTTCCTCACTGGGGTGTTCGCACGTGGCTTGATTCACATCAAGGAATGAGGGAAGTATGTCGGGTAGCTTACAGCTCTGTGCTGCAGTATTTTTTTAGGTTGCTTGCACCAATATTGTCCGACAGCCTGCCAGGAGGGTTAAGTTATGCAAACCTTGATGAAACAATTAAATCTTGATCATCGTCGCTTCCTACGTTTGTTTTCTTGTGTTCAACATCAGCTTGATTTGTATCGAGGTGGAAACTGGTTACTTCCCGATCCTGGGCTGATTTTAAATGTGCTGGACTATATGCAGGCATACCCCGAGTTTTGGCATCATCCTTCGGAAGATATTCTCTTTGCAGAGTTGCTGGAAAGAGATATCCCCCAGTCCTATACGGTGGAAAGTTTGTTGATTGAGCATCAGGAGTTAGAGTCAGCCACGCGGTATATTAAATCGGCCTATAGAGACAGTATCGAAAGTGATTGTTTGCCCAGTGAGCAACTTATTGACGATACCTATGAGTATCTGGATCGACAAATTAGCCACCTTAGCACTGAAAAAACGGCAATTTATCCTGTTGTAGATGTTTATCTCAGTGACCAGGTGGTTAAAAATCTCAACTTAACTCATAAAGAAATAAAAGACCCTTTATTTGGTAGCCAGTTAGAGGGCAAGTACGATGGGCTTTTTCAAAAAATACGTGAAACAGACCAACAGATGCAGAGAGATGGTTTTAGTTTTGTTTAGCTGTCTTATTCTGTGTACGCATCGACGCTTACTTGGTTTACCAAGACGGCGTCAAGGTAACGGGTAACATATTGTTCACGCTGGCTGGCAAGGGGGATGCTCTTGCCTTGGGCCTTTAGTTCGCTGATTTTTTCTTCTATTACCTTTTTTCCATCCTCAAAGGCATCATCCAGATTGCCACAAATAAACGATAAATCGCCAAAGTCGGGAACGAGTACGCGGTAAGTTTTTTCGTCGTCCATAAAAACCACAATAGGGTAATTCATAGTTTTCTCTATTTTTCTGGGTTCTTCGTATTATTGGAGGCTTTTCGGTAACGCGCGAGGAATGCTGCAATACGAGAAATGGCTTCTTTGAGCTCCTCTTCTATGGGGAGAAATACAATGCGGAAGTGATTTTTTTGCGGCCAGTTAAAGCCGCTGCCATGTACCACCAGCACTTTTTCTTGCAGAAGTAATTCCAGTGCAAATTGTTCATCGTCTTCGATGGAATAAATGTTCGGATCGAGGCCTACGAATAAATACAGTGCTGCTTTGGGTTTAACGCAGTTTACACCGGGAATATCGGTGAGTAATTGCCACGCAAGGTCGCGTTGTTTGCCCAAGCGCCCAGAGGGCAGTATTAAATCCTGAATGCTCTGGTAGCCACCCAGCGCAGTTTGGATGGCATTTTGTGCGGGCACGTTGGCACACAGGCGCATCGAGGCAAGCATGTTGAGGCCGCTAATATAATCTCTGGCATATTCTTTGGAGCCACTCACGAGCATCCAGCCGGCACGGAAACCAGCGACACGATAGCTTTTGGATAGGCCGTTATAAGAAATACAAAGCTGGTTCTCACACAAGCTTGCCAGGCAGGTATGTTTGGCATCGTCATAGAGGATTTTGTCGTATATCTCATCAGCGAAAATAATTAAATTATGCTTTTTTGCCAGCTTGACGATTCGTTTAAGCAGTTCTTCTGGGTATACAGCGCCGGTCGGGTTGTTGGGGTTTATGACCACAATGCCACGGGTTCTTTTTGATATTTTCTTCTCCATGTCATCCAGATCAGGATACCAATTATCTGATTCATCACAGAGATAATGTACGGGGTTGCCACCGGACAAGGATACCGCCGCCGTCCACAATGGATAATCGGGCGCGGGAATTAATATTTCGTCATTGTTTTCCAGTAATGCCTGCATGGACATAACAATTAATTCACTGACGCCGTTGCCTAAAAAAATATCGTCGATGGCAACATGTGCCACACCTTGGGTTTGATACTGTTGCATGATGGCGGTGCGGGCGGAGTACAGACCTTTGGAGTCGGAATAACCGACGGACTTAGGCAAGTGGTGGATCACATCCCTGAGAATATCTTCAGGCGCTTCAAAACCGAAGGGGGCAGGGTTGCCGATATTAAGCTTGAAGATTTGATGGCCTTCTTCTTCCATTTGTTGTGCTTTATCCAGCACGGGGCCTCGGATGTCGTAACAAACATTATCCAGCTTTGATGACTTGTTAATTTCTTTCACGGTATACCTGACTGCTATGTGTTAAGTATGTTTTAAGTAGGGTTGTAAATGAGCGATATAAGACGACTAGAGCTTTGTCTTATATCGCTTGCGCTGCCGCATAAGCCGATGACCAGGCCCATTGGAAATTAAAGCCTCCTAAATGGCCAGTAACATCCACCACTTCACCGATAAAAAACAAACCGCTTTGTTGTTTGCTTTCCATGGTTTTTGAGGATAGCTCATTGGTGTCTACGCCACCCAAAGTAACCTCTGCTGTGCGGTAGCCTTCAGTGCCTGCTGGTTTTAATTGCCAGGCATTTAGCTGCTCACCAATGTCAGTAAGTTGTTGGTGGCTAAATTCGGCCAATGGGGTTCGTATTTGTTTTGGCCACCATAGGTTTTCTAATTCCACTACCAGATTTTTTGGCAGTTTTTCAACGAGCACCGTTTTTAATAAGTTCTTTGCATGTTTAGATTTACACTCTAATAACCAGTCTGGTGCAGAAATATCGGGAAGTAAATTGAGAGAGATATTTTCGCCAGTCTGCCAGTAGGAGGATAGTTGCAAAGCGGCTGGTCCGCTTAAGCCGCGATGGGTAAAGAGAATGTTTTCCCGAAATGATTGCTCTTGGTTTGAAAGTTCAGCATCGAGTGATAAACCGCTTAGCTTATTGCTCAGGTTTTTAAACGCATCACTAAAAGTGAAAGGTACTAGGCCGGCGCGTGTGGGGAGCACCTCGAGACCAAATTGCTGTGCCATTTCATAACCAAAACCAGTCACACCCATGGAGGGAATAGATAAACCGCCACTGGCGATTACCACGGCTTCGGCTTGAAATAGCCCGAGACTGGTTTGAACCTGGTAGTGAGATGAGTAATCCAGAGAGGTGATGTCGCACTGGGTTTTTATTTCAACACCGTGTTTTTCGCACTCGGATAAAAGTAGTTTTAATATATCTTTTGCGCTGTCATCACAAAATAACTGGCCGAGTTTTTTCTCGTGATAAGGGATTTGGTATTGCTCAACCAGTGCGATAAATTCCCATTGGTTATAACCGTTCAGGGCCGATTTACAGAAGTGGGGGTTGTTTGACAGGTAGTTTTCAGGCTCTACATACATGTTGGTAAAGTTGCAGCGCCCGCCACCGGACATCAGTATTTTTTTCCCCACTTTGTTGGTGCGCTCCAAAACAAGGACCTTTTTTTTTCGTTGCGCGATTTGTGCGGCACAAAATAAACCTGCCGCGCCACCGCCGACAATAATGGCGTCGTAATTGCTATTTTTCAACGAGTCGGCCTCTGATTAAGTGTGGGAGTAAAACGTTTATTGTTCCCAGCCCCCCAATTCTTTCCAGCGATTGACAATCTTACAGAAAAGCTCAGCGGTGACTCTGCAGTCGTAAAGTGCGCTATGCGCCTGGGCGGGGTTAAAGGGTATTTCTGCCGCTTCGCAGGCTTTTGCGAGTACGGTTTGCCCATAAGCGAGCCCTGACAAAGCCGCTGTATCAAAGGTAGAAAATGGGTGGAAGGGGTTGCGTTTGACCTTGCAACGATCTGCAGCAGCATTGATAAATGACAAATCAAAGGTGGCATTGTGGCCGACTAAAACCGCGCGCGTGCAGTGATTTCGTTTTACTGCGCTGCGAATGGGGCTGAAAATATTTGGCAATGCTTTGTGTTCGCTCACCGCTGCGCGCAATGCGCTGTGAGGATTAATGCCGGTAAACTTGAGGGCTGCTTCTTCGATATTGGCACCGATAAAGGGCTGAACATTGTAAAAATGTTCGCTTTCGACTTCCATCAGGCCCTTATCATTCATGGTGAGGCATATGGCTGCTACTTCGAGCAGAGCATCCGTTTGGGCGTTGAAGCCACCGGTTTCCACATCGACCACAACGGGCAAAAAACCCCGAAAGCGATTGGCTATGCCGGGGTAAGTATCATCTGTCATTAAAAAGACTCAAGTTGGGGGTGAATAGGCGTTGATAAGGCTTGGTGGAATAGTTGCTGGCTTAGCGTTTGACTTGCCACGCCAGCTCCTCATTTGCCCTCAGCGGGATAAGCGCTGTGCCTGCCATATTATAGGAAGCGGGCACTGTCCAGGGCTTGCGGAGCAGGGTGAGGGTGTCGGTATTGCGGGCTAAGCCGTAAAAATCAGGGCCAAAAAAACTTGAGAAACCTTCAAGTTTATCGAGAGCGCCCTGAGTATCGAATACTTCGGCGTACAGCTCGATGGCTGTCGGTGCAGTGTAGCAGCCCGCGCAGCCACAGGCGCTTTCTTTAGCATCTTGGGTGTGGGGGGCGCTGTCTGTGCCAAGAAAAAATTTGGGGTTGCCGCTGGTGGCTGCAGCGATCAG
>DFBZ01000008.1 GCA_002366835.1 Gammaproteobacteria bacterium UBA3067 | reverse complement strand
TGCCCGCAAAGGTAGGCTCGCCTGGCGCAGCGGGAGACGACATGGTAATAGGGGGTGTCGCTTACGGAGACAAGTTGTTTTCGGGGCTGCGTCGTGGATAGGCTCTCTGTCTTGCTCTTTGTGCTGTTCATGCGAACAGTGTGAAGGAGGAGTGAGCCCATTGGCAAGAGCAGAATTTTTTATAGCTAATATTGATATGTCCGCGCTTTTCAAAGCTTTGTCATATTGTAAATCTCATACGATATGCAATAAGTTTGAGCTAATCGCATGCCCGCCCTCGGTTGTAAATAGGTAAGACAGGCACTGCAAAGAAAAACAGAAAATCCAAACCGAAGGCTGAGGGATCGGCACTAAAATAAACGCGTGTGTTTTGCTGGAGGCATTAAATCAGCGGGATATTAAGAAAAAAGAATAAGATTTTCCCTTTTTCTCAACAGTCAGGTGCGCGAAATCATTGGTAATCTCGCTTTTAAGAATATTTTAGGGAGGGTCGCTAAAAAGCTATGCGGTATTCGCCAAGCGTTTCCTTTTCCGTGGTTTGGCAAACCTTTTGCAATAATAAATGGAATCAAACTCGCTGGTGTTGGTAAGCCATGTTTTTAAATCGATACCGATGCGTTCCAGTATTGGGGGGAGGTTGTCTGGAATAGCGCCACGTTTATCTGGCCGGATAACTCTGCCGGTAAAATCAACCAGCTCTAGATAATCAATAAGAGAAAATAGAATGCCATTGTGTTGGCCGTTTTTTTCGTTGCCCTCAAATCGGGCTAAGGGTTTCGTGGCAATATTAAAACGGATCAGATTTTGGTGTTCAATTTGTTCTTTAACCGCTAGGTCGGGATTAAATTGCGGCTTAATGCGTTCTTTAATGCTGGTGTATTCAGATGTTTCGGGTGTGGTGGCCATATCCGCACGAACGGGGTTTAAATCAACGTATGCCATGCAGGATAATATGGCTTCTTCGCTTAACAAGGCCTGAGATTTGAATCGAGATTCCCAGAAGTGGCCGGTACACAAATCTTCTTTGTTGGCTTGCCGGGCGATGGGTTCGTTCAAGCACCTCATAAACCAACTGAAACTCGTCAAACGTTTTCGGTACAGCTTGATGCAGTCATCAACGGCCTGTAATTCTGCCGAGCATAGAGATTCAGCCGCTTGCCATCGCTGTAACAGTGTTGGGCCTTTAAAGAGCGAGCACCACCGTTCTGTAACCTCCTCATTACTTAGCTGGTCAATTTCATCGGGTGAAATTTTGACAACAAGATGAAAGTGATTAGACATCACCGAGTAGGCGCAAATATCGATGGCGAATATGGATGAGAGGATTCGAATTCGGTTTTCAATCCATTGCCGACGATGCTCATAGCTTTTTCCGGTGAGAGGATCATACCCACAAAGGTAGGCTCGTCTGACGCAGCGGGAAACGACATGGTAATAGGGGGTGTCGCTTACGGAGATGAGTTGTTTTCGCGGCTGTGTCATGGATAAGCTCTCTTTATCGCTCGGCATGCTGTTCGTGTGGACAGTGTATTGGAGGAGTGAGTCCTTTGACAGGAGCAGAATTTTTTTTAGCTAATATTGATATATCCGAGCTTTTCAAAGCTTTGTCATATTGGAAATCTCATACAATATGCAATAAGTTTGAGCTAATCGCATGCCTGCCCGTGACTTCTCTGTCTCGGTGCATCCATGCTCTCGGTTGGGATGACCCTAGGAAACCGCAGTTGGAGTACGAAACTCTGCACAGCGACAGTAGGCGCTTTTAAGCGAGCTCTTGCCGCACCTAGAAAATTTTAAAAAGTTCTCATCTCCAGCCGTGTACGGCGTTTACGAACAATAAGGTGAGCACGGATTTTGAAAATTTCCTATGTGCGGCAATATATTGCACATCTTTGTCGCACCCAGCTGTGGTTTCTAGGATAATAGAAGGTATTGCCGAGGCCTCAGCGGCCATTGCTAAAGTGTTTTCCTGCGTGGCAAGCGACTACTTCAGGAAGCGTAAATTTTTGGTCGTGCTCGGCTACGCAGTGGCCGTCATCACCAAGCCCGTATTTCCCCTCGCAACAACGATCGAATGGGTTTTTAGGGTTGAATCCAAGGACTAATTAAAATGAAGTTTTCTGCATTATCGTTACAAGACAAAAACACGGGCCTAGTGAAAGGCGTGGATATGGCCCCGCCAGGCTCTGCGAACACATACTCCATCATCGTTCCGGCTTATAATGAAGAAGCTGTTATTACACAAACGATTCTCAGTCTTCAATATTGCCTCGAGCAAATCAAGGAGAGGGGGGAAATTATTGTGGTTGATAATAATTCCTCTGACAATACATCTGAAATTGCAAGGGGCCTTGGTGTAAAGGTGGTATTTGAACATCGAAATCAAATTGCGAGAGCAAGAAATGCGGGGGCAAAACAGGCGAAGGGTGATTTTTTGTTTTTTGTTGATGCAGACACTACGCCAGTGCCGGATAATTTCTTGTTTGCTATTTCCCAGATGAAAACAGGAAAAGTATGTGCGGGTGGTAGTACCGTTCGGTTGGACAAAGAGATGGGTTTTTTTGTTAGGTCACTCGTTTCG
>DFBZ01000119.1:18178-23743 GCA_002366835.1 Gammaproteobacteria bacterium UBA3067 | reverse complement strand
TACCCAGCTCAGCTGCTCTCGTGCCTACTTATATGCCGTTGCACAAGCCTGTGACCGCAGGGAAACTGCCCGAAAAGATGCCGCAGGAGTCATTCTTTACACTGCAGAACAGGCTACACAAATGGCACTGCAAGCCATTCAGTGCCTCGGTGGTATCGGTTACACCAATGACTACCCAGCAGGGCGCCTGTTGCGTGATGCCAAACTGTATGAAATCGGCGCGGGCACCTCGGAAATTCGTCGTATGCTGATTGGTCGCGAATTATTTAATGAAACTACTTAATAGGCGCACTCATGGCCATTATAAAAACACAGCTCAATACCAGCGACCCCGTTTTTTCTGAACGCTAAAAACACAACCTGGGGCTTGCCGATGAATTAAGAAACAAAATCCAGCAACTATCTTTAGGCGGCGGCGAAGATGCCCGAGCCAAACATTGCGCAAGGGGGAAGTTATTGCCCCGTGAACGCATCGAAAAACTCATCGATCCCAGCTCTGCTTTCTTGGAGTTCTCCCAATTAGCGGCCGAAAACGTCTACGAAGATACCGTGCCGGGTGCTGGTTTAATCACGGGAATTTCTCAGGTATGCGGCCGTCTTTGCGTCATTGTGGTGAACGATGCCACGGTAAAAGACGGCACCTATTACCCCCTATCAGTAAAAAAACATTTGCACGCACAAGCCACCGCCGAAGAAAATAACCTACCCTGCATTTATCTGGTGGACTCGGGCGGCGCCAACCTTCCCTATCAGTCAGAAGTATTTCCCGACAAAGAACACTTTGGCCGCATTTTCTTCAATCAAGCACGCATGTCCGCCAAAGGTATTGGCCAAATCGCGGTGGTGATGGGCTCTTGCACTGCGGGCGGCGCGTATGTGCCTGCCATGGCTGATGAAAGCATTATCGTTAAAGGTAATGGCACCATTTTTCTTGCTGGCCCACCATTAGTGAAAACTGCCACTGGAGAAGAAGTGAGCGCCGAAGAGCTAGGCGGTGCAACAGTGCATTGTTTTGAGTCCGGCGTCACCGATCATTTTGCTGAAAATGACGAACACGCCCTGGCGCTAGCACGCGATTGCATCAGCACCTTGGCACCCGCCTGCTTCAGGAAAACCCAAACAAACACCCACACTCCCCGCGTCGGCAATAGAAGAACTGTACGGATTAATCCCGACAGCTCTGTCAGAAGCCTTCGACGCTTACGAAATCATTGCACGCCTTGTCGATAACAGCGAGTTACACGAATTTAAGGCAAATTACGGCCAGACCCTTGTTTGCGGTTTTGCTCATATCGAAGGCTACCCAGTGGGCATCATCGCTAACAGTGGCGTGCTGTATTCCGAATCGGCCCAAAAGGGCGCGCACTTTATTCAACTCTGTGTACAGCGCAAAACACCCCTTTTATTTCTGCAAAACATCAGCGGTTTTATGGTGGGGAAAACATACGAAGCCGGAGGCATTGCCAAACACGGCGCAAAACTGGTCACTGCTGTGGCCTGCGCAGACGTACCAAAACTCACCATTATTACCGGCGGTAGTTTTGGTGCCGGCAACTATGGCATGCGTGGGCGCACTTACGACCCACGATTTTTATTCGCCTGGCCCAACGCAAGGATTTCCGTTATGGGTGGCGAACAAGCCGCCGCAATGCTGACACAGGTCAAGCAAGATCGGATGCAGAAAAAAAATCAAAGCTTGACCGAGGAGGAAATCGAAGCCTTTAAAGCCCCGATACGACAACGTTACGAGGAGGAAGGCCACCCCTATTATGCCAGTGCACAGCTTTGGGATGACGGTGTTATCGACCCACTACAAACCCGTGACGTACTCAGCCTCTGTCTAGCTGCACTGACGCAAAGCGCAGAAAAAGACACCCGTTACGGTGTCTTCAGGATGTAACCCAGACATGATAAAACGACTTTTAATTGCCAACCGTGGGGAAGTTGCCTGCCGTATTATGCGCACAGTACAAGCAAGAGGCATTCACTGTGTCGCCGTGTATTCCCACTGCGACAAAAACAGCCTGCATGTTCAATATGCCAACGAAGCTTGGTGTATTGGCGAAAACCCCGCCCAACAAAGCTATCTGGATAGCAATAAAATTATCCAGATCGCCAAACAAAGTCAGTGCGATGCTATTCACCCCGGCTATGGTTTTTTATCTGAAAATGCAGATTTTGCCGAAGCCTGCACACAACAAGGTATTATTTTTATCGGCCCACCTGCCGATGCCATTCGACAGATGGGCTCAAAAATTGAAGCCAAAGAACGCGTCGCCAAAGTTAACATCCCCTTATTACCCGGCTTGTATTTTGTAGCGTGGCAACTTGATATTGCCGAAGGCTTACCCCTGCCTTTACAACAAGACGCATTAAGCGAACAAGGGCACAGCATCGAAGTGCGCCTTTATGCCGTAGACCCTCAGAAGGATTTTCCACCCTCAACCGGTCAACTTAAGCAACTTCAATTCCCTGAAGAAAATACTGACTTGCGTATTGATACCGGCGTCAAACAGTCGGATGAAATTAGCGCTTTTTACGACCCCTTACTCGCAAAAATAATCAGCCATGACGACAACCGCGAGCAAGCGATTCAGAAGTTGCTTTTTGCATTGCAGCAAATCAAAATCAACGGTATTTCTAGCAACCTGGATTATTTAAAAGCAATACTGCGCAGCGAAGATTTTCATCAAGGTTTATTATCCACGCACTTTTTAGAAAAACACCCACTTGATTTTGCTGCGTCTGAAACTGAACGAGATAGCGCATTTTTTATTGCTGCGCTTGCTTTTTATCTTACTGAAAACCGCATGAAAAACGATGACCCATGGAAAAAAAATATTGGCTGGCGCTTAAATCAAGCCCCTTACTACCCCATCACCTTGCGTCATTTCTCATCAGAGAAATCCATTAATAAGAACCTCAGCGTTACACAACTAGGAAAAAATAACTTTTCTGTTAAAGATGAGAAAGGCACCCTCTCTATTGAATGTTTTTCTTCTGCTTGCGAGGATCAATTTCAACTCAGCATTAGCGATCAAGCACCGATATTCGTTTCCGTATTCCGCCAGAAAAACACCCTCACTTTACATTTTACAAACTACTCTCTCTCCTTCTCGCAGCAAAAGCTGAGCAGCAATAACTTCCAAAAGAGCCAAAGCAGCGGGAGCAAATTCAACCATGCCCCGATGAGCGGTCGAATTGTAGAAATATTTTGTTCGAGCGAACAAATACTCGCAGCGGGCAGCCCCATTCTTGCGATGGAAGCCATGAAGATGGAGCACATCATCAAAGCGCCAGAAGCAGGCCAGGTAACTCAATTCCATATTCAGCCTGAGAGTTTTATAGAAGAAGGCAGCCTATTATTTGATTTCCAAAAGGACACTTAAAAACATCGCCATGACCATTCCCCAACAGGTAAAAATTGTCGAAGTAGGCCCCAGAGATGGCCTGCAAAACGAGCCAAGACCCATTACGCTGCAGGACAAAATCGCTCTAGTGAATAAGCTCAGCGAAACAGGTTTACGGTATATCGAAACAGGCAGTTTCGTTTCCCCACGCTGGGTGCCACAAATGGCTAACAGCGCTGAGGTATTTGCTGGCATTAAACGCCACCCATCTATCACCTACGCCGCCCTCACGCCCAACTTAAAAGGCCTAGAGCGCGCCATCGACGCCAAAGCCGATGAAGTGGCCGTTTTTGTCGCCGCATCGGAACAGTTCAGCCAAAAAAATACCCACTGCAGTATTGCAGAAAGCCTGGAACGGATTAAGCCCATCATGGCAGAAGCAAAACAAGCGGGCTTGCAGGTCAGAGGGTATATTAGCTGCGTACTGGGCTGCCCCT
Organism: Gammaproteobacteria bacterium UBA3067; assembly: GCA_002366835.1. Taxonomy (GTDB): domain Bacteria; phylum Pseudomonadota; class Gammaproteobacteria; order Pseudomonadales; family UBA3067; genus UBA3067. The sequence goes on along the minus strand of DFBZ01000119.1, from coordinate 19,896 downwards.
ATCAAGGGGAAGTAGAAAAAGACATCGTCGCCAAGCTGGCAAAGTCCCTGACTCAGCTGGGCTGCTATGAAGTTTCTCTGGGCGACACCATTGGTGTTGGTACCGCAGGCAAAGCCCAACAACTTATTCATCACATTAAAAAAGACGTCGCAATAGAGCAGCTGGCAGTTCATTACCACGACACTTACGGTCAAGCCTTGGCCAACATTTACGCATCACTAGAGCTAGGCGTCAGCACCATAGACAGCTCCATCGCAGGGCTTGGCGGCTGTCCCTACGCCCCTGGTGCCAGTGGTAATGTCGCCACCGAAGACTTGGTTTATCTACTGCAAGGTTTGGAAGTTGAGAGTGGTGTTGAGCTGAATAAACTGATTAGCGCGGGCCAGGAAATCTGTCAGGCACTCGGGCGTAAGACACAGTCCAAGGCTGCAAGCGCTTTACTACACAAGCAGCATTAATGAAAACAAAAGCCTGCGCGCCTAGCCTCTCCATTAAGCACAAACCGTAAATATTTCACATTCCACTACCCTCAATAATTGCTTATCATTAAAGCCCACACGTGGTGTATGCCAATTAAACAGGGCCTTATTATGAAGTTACTAAAAGCAGTTGCTCTAAGCACAACCTTCTCATTACTTACCGCATGCGTCGACGGTGAAGACGGAGGTGAAGCGTATGCCGAAGAGCTGGCTATTTCAGCAGGAGAAGGCTCCAAGAGTTTGATAAACTCTGAGAGTGGCGGCTTCATTCCAACCGCCTTCGTTAGTGAAAATAATACCGTCATTGATACTCTTAAAGAAAAGCTGCAACAATCAACCCAATTCGGCAATTACCCTAGCGCCCTATCCTTATTACCTGTTGGAGCTCAGGAGACCACAACAAACAGAAAGGACGGCAACTGCGGGGGCTACTACGAAACAACTGCAACCACCACAACAACCGACTCCACCGTCTATCCCTTCACCCAAAAAGCCTCAAGAATTTACGCTGACTATTGCGAAGGAGATGAAGGCTACCAAACGGTTTTCAACGGCAACACCATTTGGGAATATACTTTCACAGACCCAGGTAATGGCTCGCGGAAGTGGTATTACGATGTTAGCGCCTCAATGACAACCCCCGATGACCCTCAGTCTTGGACATGGAAATACAATGAAACATGCAATACCGTCAACAGCGTAGAAACATGTTCCAGCAGCTCCGAACCCTACACAGCCTCTAGCGGAACAAGCTACACCTTTGAAAACGCGACTGTTTCTGGAAGCAGCAGCTCAGGATACAACATTGAAGGTGATCTTACTGACAACCAAGGGAATAGCTTCAATGTCAATGTAGAAGGCTTAACCCAATGCGACTCAGGAAATATTTCGACCGGAACCATTACTATTACCAGCAGCACGGGCGAAGTTGTTTCAGTAACCTTTCCCAATTGCAACGAATGCGTAATCAGCTATGCGGGAGACTCCTGGACAATCCCGCAACCCTAATAACAATCATTTCTGCTTTAAAATAAAAAAGGGAGACAAACGTCTCCCTTTTTTATTTATCTATTAAACGCAAAAAATATTAATCATCAAAGCTCACACCAATACGATGACCCACTTCCTCATAAGCTTCGACCACGCCGCCTAAACCCTGACGAAAACGGTCTTTATCCAGTTTTTTACGGGTTTCCTTGTCCCATAAACGACAGCCGTCTGGAGTGAATTCATCACCCA
>DFBZ01000119.1:14789-18061 GCA_002366835.1 Gammaproteobacteria bacterium UBA3067 | reverse complement strand
CCAAGATCATCATTTTTCAGGAAGAACTCAAAGGTGGGTGGATTCAGGTCTTTGCCTTCTTCCACTCCTAAGCGGCGGCAAATACTGCCTGCGGAAATATTTCTTACTACACATTCAATGGGAAACATTTCAAGGCGCTTGACCACTGACTCCTGACTGGAAAGCAAAGAGTCAAAGTGCGTAGTAATACCAGCCGCTTCCAGCTTTTGCATAACAAAGGCGTTAAATTTGTTATTCACCATGCCTTTACGGCTGAGCTGTTCAATTTTTTTTCCATCAAATGCTGAGGTATCATCCCGAAAAAACAGAATCAGTTTCTCTGCATCGTCGGTGGCATACACGGATTTAGCTTTTCCACTATAAAGCTCGTCAAGTTTATTCATTTTAGCTCCTACTGCATTTCAAAGAACAGGTTTTGTTATTTAGGTAAGTGTGCGCCATATCATTCCTTCTTGCTGACAAACAAAATCCATTTGTTCCACTTGGCTTCCAAAATGTTGTCGGAATAACGACTTAATCGTTTCCTGATGGTTATTCTTTTCGCTGACATGCGCGATTGATAAGGCATGTACATTTTCAAATTCCAATGCCTTTATCAAGGCTAGAGATTGCTCATTACTAAGGTGGCCTCGCTCACCGGCAATACGTGCTTTTACAGATTCCGGGTAGTAGCCGTTTTCAAGCTGCTCGTCATCGTAATTCGCCTCAAGTATCAGTGCGTCACAGCCCTGGTAGGCATCCAGCACTGCATCGCAGGCGTAACCAATATCGGTTAACAGGCCGAGGCGCTTGCTGCCTTCTTTTATCACATATTGGCAGGGTTCTGCTGCATCGTGCGAGACCGCAACGCTGATGATCTCTAGCTCGCCAAAATGAAGCGAGTCACCAGCCTGTATTAGCACCTGCGTCTGGACGTCTTCCAGTGCGTTGGCCGTTCCGCTGGTCATATAAACCGGCGTGCCGTAACGTTTGGAGAACAGCCGAACACCCGCGATATGATCACCGTGCTCATGAGTCAAGCATATGGCAGTGATGTCCTCTGGCCCCTTCCCTAGTCGCTCTAGCCTCAACAGGGTTTGCTTGTGGTTAAATCCACAATCTATCATTACGCAGCTTTTTTCACTTTCAACCAGCGTAGCATTTCCCTTGCTGCCACTGCCCAGGGAGGCATAACGCATAAACTCTTTACTCCAGACTTTCTTTCACGCCGGCAAGAAAGGCCTGTTGAAGCTCTGGGCTAAGAGCCACCCCTTCCCCCCCATTGAGGGACACGCTGGTAATACGTCCTGCAGAGCTCACGTTGAGGTGTAACAAACCGCTGCCTAATACTTCCTGCTCCAGCTTGGCATCTTTACGCAAGCGCTTATAGAAACTATTTTCTTTTCCATCCTCATCGGCAAGTCGAATAAAGAAAACACCTTCGCTGCGATTTAAATCTTCTACTGGAAATTTGCCTGTTTTCAGTGATTGCCCAACTTGCTTCCAGCCATAATTAAAATCCTGTCTTAATTTTAGTGCTGGCTTACCATCCACCCAGGTAATTTCGGCCATGGGGTCAGAGGAGATGCTTTGGCCTGCGAGGGATATGTTGGCCTTGCTATAATCCTGTGCGACAAGAAACTGATTAAGATCAGACAGCAAGCGCGTAACCTGGGGTAACAAGGTACCTGAGTTCGTCCAGTCAATATTATTACTGCTCGGCAGTTGTGCCCTGGACTCTGAGGAGTGCTCAACAACTGCCAGATAGATATTGCTAATATCCGCATCACTGCCACGCTCAATGCGCACACGTAGCTTGCGATAGGAATTTTTGCCCGGTGTAACACCGTCAAAAAGTGCGCCGCCATTCGCCGCATTTATCCAAACACTTTCAATCATGCCTGCTCGCGAGTCTTCTTTATCCACCGACAGTGCTTTAGCCTTCAAATACTGATGCAGAACACTCCAAACCTGGCCGGGTTTCGCATTTAGGCGTATCCACTGCCGAGCGCCTTTTTTTCTAAGCTGGACTTTTTGGTCATCCCAAATAATTTCAAGCGATTTCGGCTGAGCTAGTTTGAACTTTTTACCCACGACGCTTGACTCAATATTTTTAGCGACTTCAGGCACGGGATAGAGTTCCACAAAGCGGGGCGTACTTAGAGGCTCTGGCACCTCAAGCGCTTTGGTATTCTGGATTTTCATATAATCAGTAGATTGGGTGCTACTCTGAAAACCTTTTTTGTCTTCAGGCAATAAACTGCAAGCCGCAGTCAACACAATAAATTGAATAGTAAGCAGCCGAATGCTTGTCCGCATAGCGATGTGAGTCCTTTTTATATTTCGGTTTGCCAGTAGGGAGGGCAAGTCAAATGACCATTGCTTCAATAACGCAGACTATAAAAGCCCAGACGACTGAAGTGTTGCCCTTAACAAATCATGGTGCTGAGAGCTTAGCTCAGTAAGAGGGAGTCTCAAGTAGGGAGGGATCAAGCCCATTTCGGCCAAGGCCCATTTAACAGGAATAGGGTTAGACTCCACAAACAGGTTTTGGTGCACCTCGGCCAGCTGCGCATTAATCGCCCGAGCTTTCTCTGTATCACCAGCAAGTGCCGCAGCACACATTTCGGACATCTGTAATGGGGCAACGTTTGCTGTCACAGAAATATTTCCCTTTGCTCCCATTAAGATCAGTTCTACGGCGGTGGCATCATCACCGGAATAAACTGAAATACTGTCTGCACAAATATCTAACACTTGCCGACCACGTTCAAGATCACCGGTGGCTTCTTTAATTGCCACGATATTTGATAAACCCGCTAGGCGTCCAACGGTTTCGGGCAGCATATCCACAGCCGTACGGCCGGGGACATTGTAAAGCATTTGTGGGATGGCCACGGCTTCTGCCACGGCTTTATGGTGCTGATACAAACCTTCCTGGGTGGGCTTGTTGTAATAGGGAGAAACAAGCAGACAAGCATCTGCACCTGCTTTCTTGGCGCTTTGAGTTAACTCTATTGCTTCGCGTGTACAGTTTGCGCCGGTTCCGGCGATGACGGGAACCCGTCCGCCAGCTCGCTCGGTCACAAATTTGATAACGGCCGTATGCTCTGCCATATCGAGGGTGGCGGATTCGCCAGTGGTTCCCACGGCAACGATGGCGTCCGTCTTTTTCTCGACATGCATCTCCACAAGCTGAGCCAAACTGTCCCAATCGACGCTACCGCTCTGATCCATTGGCGTTACCAATGCCACGATACTGCCTGAAATCATCAGAATTCCCCGTTCAATTT
>DFBZ01000119.1:0-14675 GCA_002366835.1 Gammaproteobacteria bacterium UBA3067 | reverse complement strand
TAGGGGATTGCTGAGTATATAAGGAAGGAAAATGACCGTTATCTTAAACAATAAAGTGGACAACTTCTTCGCCGCAGCCACAAGCCATAAAGATATCAAACTATCTGCCTTGCATGGCTACCAAGTGGTGCTGTTTTTCTACCCCAGAGACGCAACACCTGGCTGCACCATGGAGGGGCAGGACTTTGGCGCCCATTATGAAGACTTTAAAGCCATAAAAACTATCGTTCTCGGCATATCCAGAGACAGCCTTGAGTCCCATGAATCATTTAAGAACAAAGAAAGTTTTCCATTTGAGCTGATTTCAGATACCAACGAGGCACTTTGCCGACAGTTTGGAGTACTAAAACCCAAAAATATTGCTGAAAAAGAAGTGATTGGCGTAGAACGTAGCACTTTTCTGATCGATGAGAGTGGCGTGCTTAGCAAGGAGTGGAGAGGCGTTAATCTAGCCGGACATGTAATGCAAGTACTTGAAGCAGCCAAAAAATCAACGCCATAAAAAACGCCCAAAGCCCACCTAAAGCGCGGCAGAGTGCCTGCGATTAACTATCATAAACATGGTCGCCCAGCACATCACTAATTGCCGAGTCATCCTCACGCTGTATACCTCTCGGCCACGCAGATACCACCGCCTTCACCAGTGTGGCAAGGGGGATTGCAAAGAACACCCCCAAAAACCCCCACAAGCCTCCAAATACCAGTATTGCCACAATAATCGCCACAGGATGCAGATTAACCGCCTCTGAGAACAATACAGGCACCAGTACATTGCCATCCAAGCCCTGAATCACTGTATACAGAAGCAGCATCGTTACCAGGGAGGAATCCCAACCTCCCAGACCAAACTGAAAATAGCCAGCCAAGGCCACCGGCACCGTCACAACTACGGCACCAACATAAGGCACAACAACAGAAAGCCCCACCAACAACCCTAATAGCGCTGCATATTTAACATCAATCACCCAAAAACATACAAAGGTGACCGTGCCCACAATTATTATTTCTATCGCTTTACCACGCACATAGTTACTGATTTGATCATCCATCTCGAACCAAACCGCTTTCAGCAGCGTTCTTTTGGCGGGCAAAAACGATTTAGCCCAGTGAACCATTTTTACTCGATCCTTGAGAAAGAAAAACACCATTACAGGAACCAAAACAAAATAAACCAGCAGCGCGATAACATTTGGTAGTTTCGAGAGGGAAAAAGAAAGAATACTTTGTGCCCCAGAAGCAACCTCAACACTGATGCGATTACTCCACTGCAAAGCCTGGTCGGCACTGATCAATTCCGGGTACTTTACTGGTAGCGCCTCCAGCCATTCACTCGTCTCCGCAATCACCCTAGGCAACTGGGAATCTAGCAACTCCGTGAGCTGCTGCCATACAAGGGGAAGCACAAGCACCATAAATGTAATAAACAAACTGAGGGTCAAAACATACACCAACAAAACGGCGCTAAAATCAGACATGCCTCGTTTCACTAGCTGTAGTACAGCGCCCTGGAGCAAATAGGCAATGACCAAACTGGTAAAAACTGGCGCCAGCATTTCACCAAAGACAAAAAACACCCCAATACTGACAAGGATTAGAAACAACAGGTACACCGCTTCCTCGTCTGACAGATAGTCTGTGAACCAATTATTTATTATCCTAATAATGCTCATATTTTACTCGACGCTAAGTTTTGCCCCACTCTCATTAACCCTTTTTAATCCAGAAGTGATATTGCTTATCCGACTCATGCTGCTCAACAAGCACATGGCCCGCCTGCTTAAGAAATACCGCAAAGTCGCGAACGGATGCTTTGTCGGTGGTTATAACATATAGAACTCCACCAACGGACATGGTATTGATGCTTTGTTTCATTTTTAACAATGGCATTGGGCAGGCGAGCCCACTGACATCCAATAACTGGTCGTACTCCAACATAGGACTTCCTTAGTAATAATCCAAGATACTGTAATGGAATACCTATTATGAAGATAGCATATCGCCCGCTTGCTTAACGTCTCACTTTGGGATCACACTGGCTATTAAATATGATCAGCTTCTGCTGAGAGAGGTTATACTCATAAACACCGATCATAAAGATCACCTCATTGGCCTGTGATAAAAGACACAGGAACCATTACCTTTATCGCGAGTCGAAGATAATAGCTTCCTCCCGCAATTTAAAAACCCACATAAATTCTGCATTTATGGTTTATTGAATTTGCTACCTGTATTCACACAAAAACAATTAAGCCTCATTTTAGCTTGCGTCATATTGGCATCTTTTATGATTGCCGCGCGTGCTGACAACGCTGGCAATAAGCTTCCACTCCTGGGGGATCGGGTCTCAAGCATCATCTCCCCCGAAAAAGAAAGGGAGCTTGGCCAAGCTTGGTTACGAGCACTGCGGTCAAACGCGCCTCTGATGCACGACCCCTTGGTGATGAGCTACCTTCAAAGCCTTACTTACCGCTTAGCCAGCAATAGCCAACTTACCGATAAACACTTGAGACTGGTGCTTATCAATAGTCCGGCAATCAATGCTTTTGCCGTCCCCGGAGGCATTATCGGCGTGAATGCGGGTTTGTTTATTCACGCTAACACCGAAGGGGAGCTTGCTGGCGTTATCGCTCACGAACTTGCTCACTTGAGCCAACGCCACTTTGCCCGAACCGTAGAAGAGGCCCAAAAAAATCAATGGTTACAAGGCGCGGCTTTGCTAGCAAGCGTATTGCTGATCGCAGCAAGCGACAGTGAAACAGGTTACGCGGCACTGGCCACCACCCAAGCCGCCGCAGTGCAGTCGCAACTTCGCTTTAGTCGCCGCAATGAACGCGAAGCAGACCGCTTGGCAATGGGCACCATGGCCGAGGCCGACCTTGACCCCAGATCCGTCGGCAATTTTTTTGAAAAACTCCAGAAGGCCTACCAATATAGCGGTGAAAAACCCCCAGAATACCTCCTTACTCACCCGGTTACAGAATCCAGGGTTGCCGATGCCAAGGGCCGTGCAGCGCAATATCCGTCGAAATACTACCGCGAAAATGTGGACTTTTACCTTATAAAAGCACGCATAGAAGCACTTTATGCCACAGACACGAAAGAAGCCATCAAGCACCAGCAAGATCAACTGGAAGATAACCGAACCATTCAGCAACTAATGACCCACTACCGGCTCGTTAACCTGCTGATAGCCGCCCAACGCTACCAGGAAGCAGAGCGGCAATTAAATGCACTGATAAAAAAGGCACCGAACAGGTTTCTTCTCCATCTCACCCAAGGGCAAATAAAGCTGGCCGCCAAGGATTACAAATCTGCCGTAAGTATATTGAAGACGCTACACGCAACCCAACCCGATAACTTCACTCTGAACCTCATATACCTGCAGGCCCTAATGGGAAACAAAGAAACTAAAACAGCATTAGACTTACTAGAAAGATTAAAAATCCAGCACCCCGAGTCGCCAGAGGTATGGAAGCTGCTCGCACAAGCCTACGGCAAAGCCGGCGATATTATCGGCGTACATTTAGCGAGAACAGAGCAGTTCTACCTCAACGGCAAGCCAGATGAAGCCATTGAACAACTTGAGTTTGCACTCGCGCTGATTGATAACGACTTCCCCCTGGTGTCGAAAATTGAGCACCGCATCCTGGGTATTGAGAAAAGCAAAGAAGAGTTAAGGCTATAGCGAAGAGCCACCAAGCACTTAAGCGCGCTTTTTAGCCTGCACGTTCATACGTTTGGCGAAATCCAACATGCGATTCAGAGGCGTCAAAGCACGATCTGCAAGCGCGCCATCGACAAAAACCTCGTTCACCTCAGAGGCAGACTCCAGCACAGCGGCAAGATTTTCCAAGCCATTCATTGCCATCCAGGGGCAATAGGCGCAGCTATTACAGGTTGCACCTGCACCACCTGTGGGGGCAGCAATAAAGGTTTTATCGGGGTTCTGTTGTTGCAGCTTGTAAAAAATACCTCTATCGGTGCCAACGATAAAAACCTCGTTATCCATCCTCCCGGCTGCATCGATAATCTGGGTAGTAGAACCCACCACATCAGCCATTTCCACCAAGGCAGCAGGCGATTCAGGATGTACAAGTAAGGCTGCATCTGGATGGATATGCTTTAAGCTATTGACACCACTGGCGCGAAACTCATCGTGCACAATACAGGCGGCATCCCACAAAACCATTTCTGCGCCCGTCTGTTTGGCCACATAAGCACCAAGATGCTTATCAGGAGCCCAGAGGATTTCTTTACCCCGAGAGGAGAGGTAATCCACAACGTCCAAAGCAATACTCGACGTGACGACCCAATCGGCACGAGCCTTAACCGCTGCAGAGGTATTGGCATAGACCACTATAGTGTGGTCAGGATAAGAATTACAGAATTCGTTAAACGCATCTGAGGGGCAGCCAAGATCCAGAGAGCAGGTCGCCTCAAGCGTTGGCATCAGAACCCTCTTTTCTGGGCTCAATATCTTAGCCGTCTCTCCCATAAAGCGCACACCTGCGACCACAAGTGTACTGGCGGGGTGTTTCTTACCAAAGCGCGCCATTTCAAGGGAATCCGACACGCAGCCACCACTTTCCTCGGCAAGCTCCTGAAGCAAAGGGTCGGTATAGTAATGCGCCACCAGAACGGCGTCTTCCTCTTTTAGAAGACGCTTAATTTTAGCTTTATACGACTTTTTTTCACTGGCACTCAGCTGAAAGTGCCGGTGCGGATTTTCGAGGTATTCACGCACTAAAGTGGTGGTATCGTTGAGCTTGGCCATAATGTCTGTTTTAAAATCTATATATCACTTACCCTGATTATATTCCCTACCAGGCAAGTCATTTGTATTTTTGTCGCTGTAACATGCTGCGCGTACTGCAATATGCTCGTCTCAAAACGACCGGCTATTTCATAACATAATACGCACATCTGAGCCGATACATATCCCTGTTAATCACCCATAAATCGGCCGACCAATATGACATTTTCATTGCATTTTGTCCAGTCAATGCTGAGCACAAAATAACCAGGCCCCGCCCAGGGCGGTTGCACCAACTTTTCGCGCTCATTGCAAGAAATTACGCTATATTTGGAACAGGTCGCTGCTAAAGCGCGCCCAAAGCTGTATAAGTAAATCATTCTCACGCGGGGCTTACAAATAATGCGAACCATCTGCTCATGCCTATTACTTTTCAGCTTAACGCTACAAACTGCCGGGGCCGGAATGGAGGCCACTTGGGAGTTACCTACAAAGGGTATGCGCTTTACGGTTGAGTACTTCGACTCCGAAAATATTCGCATGACCATTAAAGACGAGCTCTATTTGCTAGTCATAGAGTCCGACATATACATGATAAATGGAGACAGCATTACGGATGTGAATGCCTTTCGAGACAAAGTAAAGGATTGGAACATAGTGCGCTTTATCGCAAAAAAAATGGGCAGTCGCTCCAAGAGGGTTCCCCCTCCCGACAGATTGGAGGCTACCGGTAAAATAGAAACCGTTGCCGGCATACAGGGAGAGGTCTACCACGCCGTCATCACTAATAACGAAACAGGGGAAAAAGAAGACAGGAAAATTGTTCTCACCAAACACCCTAAGTTGGTGGAGCTCAAACAAGCCCTGCAGTCCATTTCTGACCGAAACATGAAAACCTTTCACAACGAAGGTTTCGCCAACATGAAAGGCGCCATGCAAAACTCCTTTCCCCCAGACGTATCCATCCTGAGATACGGAGAGAAATTTCATCTTACCTCTTTTTCTGAAAAAGACCTGCCGAAAGAGCGTTTCCGCTTGCCTGCTAACAACCCTATCAAGGAGCTTCCAGGCTTTTCGGATCTAACGGCCTTCGCGCGCCTGGCTGCGCCATTTTCCTACTAAACCCCGGCAGAAAGAACGTTTTATGCGTACTTGTATTTTGCATACCGCAAGCGCAATATCGTCCGCCCCCACTCAAGTAAATTCACTGACAAAAGCCCAATATCATGCGCCACAACCTTAGGATCACCTTCCTATCAACGATACTCACTGCACTTCTGGCTGCGGGTTGCAGCACCACCCCGGTAAGCCACGATACATCTAGGGATCTTAGCTCCATTCAGGAACAAGTTTCCCGGCTATTGTCACAGGCACAAAATAGCCCAGTTGGCGTCGCTGAACGCTACCTCCTTGATGCCGCCGAGCTACTCCTAAACAATGAACAGGCCAAAGAGTCCCTCTCTATCGTCAGCCACCTGGAGCAGCCAACGCTACCTGCCGCCCAGAAATATCGCCACCTACTGATCTTTGCCAAGGCACATATCGCACTAGATACTCCCGAGGAAGCATTAGAGGCATTAAGCGGTTCACGTTTCAATATCAGCTCCCTAACACCCTTCCTTAGCATTGAACAACAGCTAACCATCGACCAGCTGAGAGCCTTCGCTTACGATATGACAGGCAGACACCTGGAAGCGGTACGGGAACGTATTTTCTTCAACGCACTGCTCTCCGAGGAAGCAATGCAACTTAATGAGGAAAAGATTTGGGCCGGTTTGCAGAATATTCCACTCGCTGAGCTGCAGGGCCTTCCCGAACAGCAAGCAAGCCAGGACCTGAACGGCTGGGTTCAGCTTGCAATCATTGCCCAAAACAATACCTACGACATTGACGCGCAACGGCACTCACTTGCGGCCTGGCTAACAAATTGGCCCACCCACCCAGCTGCGCTAGCCCTTCCTCCACGGCTAGCTATATTGAACCGCCTTGAAGAGTTTCGACCAAAGCACATCGCACTTCTACTCCCCCTTAGCGGGCCGCTTTTAGTCCATGCAACCGCGATTCGTAATGGCTTCCTTGCGCATTATTACCTGTCCCAGTCTCGCAACAACCCCAGTCCTACTCTCCATATCTATGACACCGAGAGCAAGGACAAATCATTCATGGAAATATACCTAGAGGCCAGTCAATCCGGCGCAGATCTTATCATCGGCCCGCTAAAAAAAGAAAACGTAACACAACTCGAAACGATGGAAGTATTACCAACCCCCACACTTTCGCTGAACTACGGATCGGAGCCCCAGGATTCAATAGACCCAAAACTTACCGAGTTCGGGCTTTCTCCGGAGGATGAAACCCGACAAATAGCACTAAAAGCTTTCAATGACGGCCATGACAAGGCGGCCATCCTATATCCAGATAACAGCTGGGGTTACCGCCTTGCACAGTCCTTTAGTGAGCAATGGCGCGCAATTGGCGGAGAAATTCTCACCCAGGAAGGTTTTCCTGTGAAAAACAATTATGGTCCCAGCTTAAAACGCTTACTCAACATCCCCCAAAGCGAATTACGTGCAACTCAAATTAAACAAATCATCAAAGAACCCATCGAGTTTACAGCTCGCCGGCGCCAGGATATCGACTTCATCGCAATGCTGGCGTTACCCAGCCAGGCCAAGCAACTAAAGCCAGGGTTGGACTTCTATTTCGCTGGAGATATTCCCCTCTACTCCACCTCCCATATCCATTCAACAGCAAGCACTCAATACAAAAAAAACAGTGACCTCGATGGCATTCAGTTCTGCGATATCCCGTGGATACTCGAAGGGCAATCAGACCTACGCAAAGATCTCGATTCAGCATGGAGTAAGCGCAACAAACACCTTGAGCGGCTCTATGCCCTGGGCGCCGATGCCTTTCACCTGTCAACATGGCTGCCCATTATGAAACATGCTCCTGATATATGGATATCCGGCCAATCTGGGAACCTCCAGCTACTTCCAAACCGACGAATTCAAAGAGCCTTATCATGGGCCACGATGAAAAATGGTAAAGCCAGCGAAATTAACCCACCCATATTAGAAAACCTTTAAGCAAACAAGGAAAAATCCAGCCACCCCGCCTAATCACCTAATACCTGGTCGGTATAGATCAATGAACGAAACCCCAATAAAAAACAGGCTCATTAAAAAACTAAGCCCCTCTCAAAAAAAGGGGCAACACTTCGAGCACTTCGCCGAGCACTACCTCAAAAAAAGGGGCCTAAAACTTGTCTCCAGAAACTACAGCTGCCGCTTTGGCGAAATAGACCTAATAATGCGAGACGGAGAGTCATTAGTTTTTGTCGAAGTTCGCTATCGTAAAAACCCTCTTTTTGGCACAGCCCTCGACTCTATAACACCAACAAAGCAGAAAAAAATAAGCAAAACAGCGCAACACTATCTGCAAACCCACGACTGGGCCAATAAGCTGTTTTGCCGTTTTGACGCGCTGGGTATTATCGGAGATGGAGGTCAACACATGCCCAACAAAGCGAACTACAAGGCAGAATGGATAAAAGATGCCTTTTCACTTTAAAGCAAGTGAAGCAGAATTTAATTCAGAATATACGGAGGCCAAACTGAGCAGTTCTTTTTCCCTACATTCTGGAGTATTCTGAGCGCAAGCAGAATTGCCCCATCTACGCCTAGACTTTATTTAACCTTAACGGGATGTTATCGCTTGGATTTAACACAACGCATCAACCAGAAAGTCGCCACCTCAGTTGAAACCCAGATCAAGGTTGCCGAGGAACTAGCGGAAGAAATCGCCGCTGCGGGTGAGCGTCTTGTGCAGTGCCTACTTCAGGACAAGAAGTTTTTAGTTTGTGGTAACGGGGTTTCTGCTTCAATTTCGCAAGCCTTCACATCCCATTTATTAAACCACTTTGAACACGAGCGCCCGCCACTTCCAGCGATATGCCTTTGTAGTAGCCACTCAACCACAACTGCAATTGCCACCGACAGCGGCTTCAGCGAGATTTACTCTAAACAAATTCATGCTCTGGGATCCGAAAAGGACCTGCTGATTGCTATCTGCTCAGATGGCAACTCATCCAATACGGTTCAGGCTGTTCAGGCAGCCCATGAAAGAGGCCTTAACATTGTTGCTCTGACCGCAGACGAAGGCGGGGATGTGGCGCGCCTACTCGGGCCTGATGATATCGAGCTGCGAGTTCCCTCCGATACGCGCTCACATATTCATCTTAGCCATATGCTGATCGTACACTGCCTGCTTGACTTGCTTGACGCTCAACTATTTGGGATTGACTAACGCTCACCAAAAGTATAAATGAGAAACCATCAATGTTTCGTTTGCCAAAAGCAAAACCCCAGATTTTGATATGTTTTTTTGTTTTCCTTACAAGCATAACCACCGGCTGCTCTCAACTGCTTGTAGCAAGCAATGGCAAGCGCATCGCTGATCAAAATCACGGCGAACGCACCCTCGGTGCCTATATCGAGGATCAGAGCATTGAGAACAAGTCACTTATCAATATAAAGAACCTAGCCCCCGAGCTGAGCAAGTCCAGTGTAAAAATCGCCAGCTATAACGGCACCGTGCTTATCGCCGGACAAACCGCTTCAAGCCAGTCGAAAGCCAAAGCAAAGGACATCGTAAAAGAAATCAGGCACGTAGAGCGTGTCTATAACGCCCTTGAAATATCGGAGCCAAGCTCAATTATTCTCAAGCTAAAAGACGCCTGGCTCACGTTTAAAGTAAAGCTAGCGCTGATGATGGATAAAAACACGCCATCCAGCAGGGTTAAAATCGTTACCGAAAACAGCTCCATTTACCTGATGGGGCTACTTAAGCATAAAGAAGAGAGCGCAGTGATTACACGAATACGCCAGATCCGTGGCGTTCAAAAAATCGTCAAATTAACGGAGTACATTGAGAAATAGCAGATCCCTGGGCCGAAACACCAGGAAGTAGAGTCTTACAGCAGAGAACAGCACCCGGTGCCACTTGAAGGCACCACGCACCCGATCTTAGCGCTAGCGATCTATTTAACTAAACGTAAAACGGGTTTTGGAGGTTTTTCCCGCTGAGCTACTTTAGGTAGAGTTGAAGCAGGCTCATCGTCTACACCATCAAAAAACATACCCTGGCCATTTTCTTTGGCGTAAATTGCCAGAACGGCACGAACGGGAATAGTAACGGAGCGTGGCTTACCTGCAAAACGCGCAGAAAAGCATATCATATTGTTATCCATTACCAAGTCACGCACTGCCCCCTGGGCAATATTTAAAACAATACGCCCCTCATTAACAAACTCTAAGGGCACATCAACACCTTTGGTGTCTGCATGAACAAGAAGGTAGGGTGTTGAATTATTATCAACAATCCACTCATAAAGAGAACGAACTAGATACGGGCGCCTAGACTTCATAACAATTCCAATAGTTATCCATGCCGACGTTATACCTTAGATCGAAGAAAAAATAAAACAAAAAATGGTTACAGATTAACCTGCTTAGGGCGCATCTCACGCTCCGCCTCTGTAAGACTCGCCTGAAAAGACTCGCGCTCAAACACTCTCTGAGAGTACTGGTATAGTGCCTCACACTTGTTACGAGGAAGCTCGATACCCATCACCGGCAAACGCCACAGTATTGAGGCTACACAGCAATCAACAAGTGTAAATTCTTCACTCATGAAGTAAGGCATCTCTTCAAAAATTGGAGATACGGCAACCAGGCTCTCAAGAAGCTCCTTACGGGCAGTTTCTCGCGCTAGCTCATCCCCACTCTCACTCATCAGCATATCGACATAACCACACCAATCTTTCTGAATGCGGTGACTCAGCAGGCGGCTTTGCGCTCGGGCTACTGGGTAAACAGGCAAAAGAGGCGGATGAGGAAAGCGCTCATCGAGATACTCCATCATCACGTTAGGCTCATACAACACAAGGTCACGATCGATCAGCGTTGGCAATGAGTTATAAGGATTAAGACTGGCTAAATCCTCCGGCAGATTCATAGGGTCAACATCAATTATTTCAACGGAGACACCCTTCTCTGCCAAAACAATTCTTACCCGATGACAGTAGTGATCCCTGCTATTGGAATAAAATGTCATCGACGTTCTTTTTGCAACCACACCCATAGCTTATCCACCAAAACCTGTTCAAGTATAATTTCACGCAGCTGATAGAACGCATAAAAGGGCTCATACTAAATGAACCCTCCCTTTCTGCGTCATATCAACACTAAATCACGCACACTAACATATTATCTAAAGCGCCTCCGAATTAATCAGAAGTACCTAGTGAATATCCTTCCAGTACTCTTTCTTAAGAAGATAAGAAGGAATCAACAGAACAAGAAGAAATATAATAACTTTAATTCCGAGAGACTCGCGCTCCACCTTCACTGGGTCAGCCATATATGCCATATAATTCGTTATGTCAGTCGCTGCAGCTTTAAATTTTTCTTCACCTAACTCCTGCTTTAAGCCAGCAAGCACGTTCGGCATACCAACATCCTTAAAGACGTGATTGTTATAACCGAATGGTCGGCTTTCATCTTCGTAAAAGCCGATTAAGTAGGAATAAACCCAGTCATTGCCACGCAATCTCGCTTCTAGGCTCATATCAGGAGGCGTTGTACCAAACCACTTTTTAGACAAGTCCGCTGGCATGGAGGATAACGCAACCTCACCAATATTATCTGAATTAAACATATAGTTTTCTTTTACATATGCTTCAGCAAGATTCAAGTCAGTTGCGATTCGCTCATAACGAACGTACTTAGTGGAATGACAGCCAGAACAGTACTTATAAAACAAGTCTGCACCACGCTTCAAAGATTCAAGGTCTTTTGCATCAACCTGTACGTGCTCAAGCTTCACACCTTCGCCTGATGCCAAAACAAATCCAGGGAAGAAAATAAACAGAAGAACAATGATTTTTTTCATTAGCCTGTAACCCTCTCTGGAACCGGTTTCGTCTTTTCCATCGTCGTATAAAACGGCATCAGAATGAAAAACAGAAAATATATAATGGTGAATATTTGCGCAGCAAGTGTCTTACCTGGTGTAGGCGCCTGGGTGCCTAAATAACCAAGAATCAGGAAAGACACAACAAATGCAGTGAGTGCAAACTTACTCATCCAGCCTTTATATCGAATGGATTTCACGGGGCTTCGATCCAGCCATGGCAACACAAATAGGAAGGCAATGGCTCCACCCATAGCGATAACACCACCCAATTTATTGGGAACGGCTCGTAACACCGAGTAATAAGGGGTGAAATACCAAACTGGCGCAATATGCTCAGGGGTCTTCAGCGCGTTAGAAGGCTCAAAGTTTGGCCCTTCAAGAATCAACCCTCCTCCGCTCGGGAAGAAAAATACCACCGAGCAAAAGACAATCAAGAATACAACAACACCCATGATATCTTTTACTGTGTAGTAGGGATGAAAGGGAATACCGTCCAAAGGAATACCTTCGGAATCCTTTTTCTCCTTGATTTCAACACCATCAGGGTTGCTAGAACCTACTTCGTGTAAAGCAAACAGGTGCATGGCAATCAGACCAAGCAGCACAATTGGAAGCGCTACAACGTGCAGCGCAAAAAAGCGGTTTAAGGTTACGCCGGAAATAACATAATCACCACGCACCCACAGCGCTATATCGTCGCCTACGATGGGCACAGCGCCAACCAAAGACAAGATTACCTGCGCGCCCCAGTAGGACATTTGCCCCCAGGGTAAAAGGTAACCGAAAAAGGCTTCGCCCATGAGAACACCGTAGATGCCCATGCCAAAAAGCCAGACCAGCTCACGAGGGCTTTTGTAAGAGCCATACATCATTCCGCGAAACATGTGCAGGTAGATGACGACGAAGAATGCAGTAGCACCCGTCGAATGGAGGTAGCGTAATAACCACCCATATTCCACATCACGCATGATGTATTCAATAGAATTAAATGCCTCACCACCGGACGGGGTGTAGTACATCGTCAACCAGATACCTGTTAAAAGCTGGTTAACCAACACGAATAATGCCAAGGAGCCAAAGTAGTACCAGAAGTTAAAATTCTTCGGCGCATAATAATCGGCCATATGCTCTTTATAGAGCTTGGATACTGGCATGCGAACTTCCACCCAGTCCATTACAGAATCTACAATCTGTTTCATTATGCTGCCTCCCCCTCGAGACCGATGACAATGGTGTTTTCATCTTCATAGAAATGAGGCGGCACCTCAAGGTTATAGGGAGCAGGTACGCCCTGAAACACACGCCCAGCTAAGTCAAACTTGGAGCCGTGACAAGGACAGAAAAAGCCACCTAACCAGGAATCTCCGCCCAAATCCTCGGCGCCTAATTCGGGACGATAGGTGGGCGAGCAACCAAGGTGGGTACATAGGCCGATGAGAACTACGTATTCATCTTTGATAGAACGATTGGGGTTTTGGGCATAAACTGGCTGCTGATCCATTTCCGACTTTGGATCCCGGAGGGAGTCATTCAGTTTTGGCAGGTCTGCAAGAGACTGCTCGGTACGCCGCACTACCCAAATAGGCTTACTGCGCCACTCAGCAATAACACGCTCTCCCGGCGAAAGCTTACTAATATCAATTTTAATCGGCGCTCCAGCCGCTTTAGCTTTCGCACTCGGGTTCCAAGCCTTCACAAACGGCACAGCTGCAGCCGCAGCCCCTACCGCACCAACAGCGGCGGTTGAGCCAATAAGAAACCAGCGCCGATCCTGATTTACGCCTTCATTATTCATTCAACAAACCCCTCAAACTAACAGGTACTTTAGATGACAAGTCTAAACCCTATGGACTCTCGTCGATAGCACTAACCACAAAAAGTGCCGCTGCAAGCAAACACAGCAGATTGCAGACCAAATAGCACTACAACCGGATACTACCGATCGAAAAAAAGCGCCCAAACCACAGGCCTGGACGCTTCTCATAATGAATGTTTCGCTGTATCAAGCACGCAGCGAAATAAGAAAATCAACGCTTGGAGAACTGTGGACGCTTACGCGCTTTTCGCAGACCAACCTTTTTACGCTCAACTTCTCGTGCGTCTCGAGTCACCCAACCTGCCTGACGCAGAGGGGAACGAAAAGACTCATCATATTCAATCAGAGCACGGGTAACGCCATGACGAATTGCGCCTGCCTGACCACCAGGACCACCACCTTTAACAGTAACGTTCACATCAAGCTTGCCGTTCATTTCCACAAGCTCTAAGGGCTGACGCACAACCATACGAGAGGTCTCACGACCAAAGTACTCGTCAAGCGTGCGATTATTAATTGAAATATTTCCGCTACCTGGCTTCAAGAATACTCTTGCGGTAGAAGTTTTACGTCGACCTGTGCCGTAATTTGTTTCCACAGTAACCTTCCTTAAATGGCCAATTCTTTTGGCTGCTGGGCAGCGTGAGGATGCTCAGAACCAGCATAAACTTTTAACTTTCTGTACATGGCGCGACCCAATGGGTTCTTTGGGAGCATACCTTTCACGGCTAGTTCGATAACACGTTCAGGGTGTTTATCAATAAGCTTTTCAAAGCTCATTTCTTTCATACCGCCAATAT
The DNA here is from genome assembly GCA_002366835.1 of Gammaproteobacteria bacterium UBA3067. GTDB lineage: Bacteria > Pseudomonadota > Gammaproteobacteria > Pseudomonadales > UBA3067 > UBA3067. The sequence goes on along the minus strand of DFBZ01000119.1, from coordinate 328 downwards.
AACCACTGTAGCGATAATAAATTTTACCTTTACGCTTATTACCAGTCACGTTCACTTTCTCGGCATTGACTACAACAATGTAATCGCCGGTATCAACATGTGGCGTATATTCAGGCTTATGCTTGCCACGAAGACGAGATGCAACTTCTGTCGCCAAGCGCCCAAGAGTTTTGTCGGCCGCATCCACTATCAGCCAGTCTCTTTTGACCGTTTCCGGCTTTGCACTATATGTTTTCATTTAACCTGCCTCAAACACTATATCGGGACTCAAAACGCACATTTTGAGAAGAAATGCCCGAATTTAAGAGCGCGAATCTTACATTACACA
>DFBZ01000054.1 GCA_002366835.1 Gammaproteobacteria bacterium UBA3067 | reverse complement strand
GTATTTATCTTCTTACTCGCATTACTTCAAATAGTCGACTTAGGCGAGAGAATATCGATACTCAAGAAGACTTCGAATAGAGCCGCTTCATCAGTTTTAGATCATCAGGCTCTAACGAATTTACTTCATAAAAAAACTTCAACTATTTATTTCTATCCAAAATTTAGGTGCGCGAAAAACTCTTCACCCCATGACACACTTTTGCCAATAATGAAGTATACGTCAGAAAATAAATTAGCATTGAATACAGGTTATATTGCGAGGTATCAACCCCCATGCGACGATATTCGGTCGGAAATCGAACGTGCTAACTTTAAAACTGCCGCGTTTATTTTTGCGCAGAAAGATTTTACTAGCACTGAGGTAATTAGAGGTTATTTCCCTCATGATATACACCCACGATGCCTACCATTAGGTAATCTATTTTTATGTATACCAGATTAATCGAAATTATAGAGTGCTGAGCCACAATTTACTTTCAGGGCTATTATAATATTCATTTATCTTGATAGATCCCTAAACCATTCTTTAAATATAAAGCTATATTCTTAAATTATGACAGACAGTTCAACTTCACACCCAACACTGCTGAGTATCGTGGCTCCTTTCTACAATGAACAGGACAATGTTGCCCAGTTTTTTGAGCGTATCTACGCTCTCGTCGACCAAAAAAATCCAAAGTATATAATCGAGCTTATCGCCGTTAATGATGGCAGTAGCGACGCAACTCTTCCCACGCTAATAGAGATGAGCGACAGATATCCTCGGGTATGCGTAATAGATTTGTCTAGAAACTTTGGGAAGGAAGCTGCTCTTTCTGCAGGTCTGAACCATGTCAACGGGCAAATTGTTGTTACCATTGATACAGATTTACAACACCCTCCCGAAAAGATTCTCGAAATGATTCGCCTGTGGGAAGATGGTTATGAAGTAATACTAGCCAAGAGATCAAGTAGGGATACTGATCATTTTATCCAGCGAAGTTCTGCAAATGCATTTTATCGATTGCACAATATAATTTCAGACATTGAAATCCCAGCAGATGTTGGAGATTTTAGGATGATGGATATTTCTGTTGTCACAGAGCTTAATAGGCTTCAAGAAAGTCGACGCTTTATGAAAGGCTTATTTGCCTGGGTTGGTTTTAAAACAATTACCATCGAATATGAGGTTGAACCTCGACTCTCTGGGAAGTCTAGCTTTAATACTTGGCAACTGTGGAATTTTGCATTGGAAGGAATTACCAGTTTTAGCAGTGCGCCGTTAAGAGTATGGAGCTACATTGGCGCTCTGATTTCCGGGTTTTCGTTTACTTACGCCATATATCTTATAATCAAAACACTGATGTATGGGAGTGACGCACCTGGTTTTGCATCAATAATGGTCACGGTTTTATTTATCGGTGGGGTGCAACTTATAGGAATCGGGGTTCTTGGTGAGTATATAGGGAGAACCTATAACGAAGTAAAAAACCGGCCTGTCTATATAGTAAGAAGGTTATACCGATCAAATGATTAAGACACCCCTTATTATTGATAAAAACAAGCCATTGATTATTTTCGCAGCAGTAGGCGTTATAAATACGCTTATCCATTCAACAGCAGTGATTTCATTTGTTGAGCTGCTAGCAATAAACCCCGTGCTCGCAAATACGTTTGCTTTTTTTATATCAAACATTCTTTCATATTTCATGAACTCCAATTGGACATTTAGAGTAGCTCCAAATTTATCCGGATATCTAAAGTTTCTAATTGCCTCTACCGGCAGCCTCTTTTTCGCAATCACTTTTTCGGCATTTGCTGAGTATATGGGGTGGCACTATTTGATTGGGCTATTTTTAGTCATTGTTATTTCGCCACTCTTAACATTCCTTGTTTATAAAACATGGGTTTTTTCAGGAAAACAAAAATGAATCAAATAGAAATATATTCCATGAAAACACCTTATTCGCTATTTATATGCGATGCGTAGAAATATCTTCACTAGAGGTATAGTCGGTTCCGGCGTACGAAGAATTAAAAGATGGGGTGGGGTGGGGTGGACACGGCGTCGCTTAAATGGCCCTTACACCAAATTTGACTATAGCTCTGAAGTAAACCTCCGATATTTATTCTAAATTCCAAAGGCTGAAAATATTTTCATGATACTTAAAGATAAAACTTACTCTATTCTAATATCATTGTTCTTAGGACTTATTCTAATTAAGTCCCTTCTACTGTATTTTTTTCAGTCACCTTGGATATTCTCAGATGAGCAGTCATATTTCGGAATGGCTGAGAAGGTTATACAGGGTGATTTCAAAAAAATAACCAATTCCCATCAACCAGGGTATTCACTAGTGGTCGCTTTGGCTATGCTAATGCCAACGATATCACTTTCCTACAAAATGATACTTTTTATTAATACAATAATTTCTTCAAGTGTAATATTTCTTGCGTATACTTTATTCAGGAATATTTTCAAAGAAAACAGAAAGAAATCTATATTTTTATCTCTTCTAGTATCTCTACTACCCCAGTTTCTTCTTTATAACTATGTAATTATGAGCGAGACCCTTAATACAGTAGTCGTTTATGGGATATTTTCGCTATTGTTACTGCTCTCCAAGGTGGAGTTCAAGCATAGAGCTGGACTATGGGCATTGCTGGGGATTGCTGTAGGGTTTTCTCCAATTATTCGATCTCAAAATATACTTTTATTTATTTTGTTTCTGGCATTCGCGTTATTTAATATTTTTATGGCGGATAGAAAAATAGGCCCCGCGGTAAAAAATTATATTATTTCGATTCTTTTAGCAGTCACGACGTATGTGATATTTAAATATATAGTCTTCCCTAACACCGGTTCATATTCTACCCAAAAGTCTGACTATCTATTAAGTATCGTACACTCTTTTAGTAGCGCGTCATCATTTATTGATTTGTCTCATATATTTCTAAGCGAAATAAGCTATTTTTTTGTCGCTACTCTTTTCATTCCAACGTTTCTAGCAATCGTCTATTTAATGCAGAAGGAGGAAATGCAAAACTATAAAAACGTAATTGGGTTTTTTCTGGTTTTTCTCAGTGCTAATGTCGCAGTAACAACTTTGCACGCTAACTCAGTGCTTTATAACTTGGATATCAAAACAACCTATTCAAGATATTTAGATTTTATTACGCCTATATTCTTTACTTTCGGGCTAATAGGAATCAATAACTTCTCTAGCCTAGCCAGGAATAGTAATAAAAATATTTATTACATAGGTGGAATAATATTAGTTACCACTACACTTTTATTTATTGTCGAAAACAACATATTTCCCAATACGTTCGCAATATATGTGTATCAGTATCTTGGCGAATGGACTAGCAAAATTCTTCTGTTGGTACTAATTTCGATATTCACTATTGCTCTTTCCCGCAATAAGACAAAATGGGTGATGGTGGGTATTAGTGCCTGCTTATTACTAACTACTGCTCCTACAATAAGCAGGCAAATTAAGTTTTCGACCGACACATTTAATCTTTACGCGCCGATGGGCTACTGGTTCGATAAAAATAAAATTCGCGATGCAACAATTATAATCGATGAAGAATTATTGGATAACAACAATCAGTCGAAAGACAGTCCTTATTCAAAGAGCAGTCGTATGGATTATACTACTTTCTATTCTCTTTTATTTTGGACAAGTTTCTATAATGATATTCACTCGGCGGCGCCCGATCTAGATGAAAATCAATATATCGTTACTGATACATTGTTACCTAGAAGTGCTCTTGCTTTTTCCGGAAATTTCGTTCTTTATGACAAACACCCCCAACTTTCGTTTAGACTTTCACCACATATGCTATACCGTTTCGGACGCGGGCTAAACCTACCAGAACAAGACTGGATATGGATGAACGGGAATGGCAAGTATTCCATAGATAAAATTCCCATATATGATATACACGAACTTTCTATAGTTATCCAACTGAAAGGTTTTTATCCTAGAGATCTCGACAAAGAAGTTGAAGTGTTTGTTAATGAACGTTCAATAGGTACTCTTAAAAATAGGGATAATGAGTTTAATTTCTCCTTACAGTCAGATGAAAGATTCTCTGTTGATTCCATTACTATCCTATCTAAAACATGGGATCCAGAAACACAAAAATATGCAGCGGCAGGAAAAGGTTTGGGCCTGGACTTAAAATCTATCAATTTGATCTATGTAGATCAGTTAGAAGAGATATAAATGGCGAATCACCATCTAGCCAGGTGATCAATATTACCAGCTCTAAGCTCTATCTTTACATTCTTATCCATCACCTTTACCGTGACATTAATTTTATTAGAGAATATTTCGGAGACCTCACTATTGAAACTTATCATACAAATCCCATGCTACAACGAGGCAGAAACGCTAGCTATCGCACTTTCCTCACTACCTCGAGAAGTGCCTGGTTTTACCGAAGTAGAATGGTTAATTATTAACGATGGTTGTACAGATGACACCGTTAAGGTCGCCAAAGAATGCGGCGTTGACCATGTAGTAAATTTTAATCACAACCAAGGATTAGCAAAAGGATTTATGGCGGGCATTCAGGAGTGCCTTAAACAAGGCGCCGACGTTATTGTAAATACGGATGCGGACAATCAGTATGAAGCTGCAGATATCCCTAAACTCACGCAGCCCATATTAGAGAACAAAGCCGAATATGTGATTGGTGCTCGCCCTATCAGCCAAACAGATCATTTTTCTCCAACCAAAAAGTTTCTGCAGAAACTTGGATCCTGGGTAGTTCGGAAGGCAAGTGGTACGGATATCCCCGATGCACCTAGTGGATTCCGTGCCATGAGCAAAGAGTGCGCTCAGCAGCTGAATGTTTATAACAACTACACCTACACTTTAGAAACCATTATTCAGGCCGGCCAAAAAAATATTGCGACAACATCTGTACCGATTCGTACAAATGAAGATTTACGCCCTTCCAAGCTTGTGTCTAGCATTCCTAATTATGTAAAAAAATCTGTTGTAACTATTTTCAGAATTTTCGTAGTTTATAAACCTTTTCGATTTTTCATGTCAATTGCCGCAGTCTTGTTTAGTCTCGGGTTTTTATTGGGGCTAAGGTTTCTTTATTTTTATTTTACAGGGGATGGGGAGGGCCATACACAATCCCTCATATTGGCGGGTGTTTTATTAGGGATGGGATTTCAAACTGGGCTTATTGCCTTTGTGGCGGATTTACTGGCCGTAAATCGAGAGTTGCTTGAAAAGACTCGTTACGGTATTAATTTCAATCATCCCGCATGCTCAGATATTAGTACGACAAGGGACAAAGGTAGCTCAAAATGAAAATCGCCGGTGGCATCAAGGAAAATGGTATTACAGTAGGCAATGCCTATGATAAATACGGATCAAAAAATCCTATCGTGCGCTGGATTATGAGTGGGTTTGATGATTCTTTAAGCACGCTAGTAAATAAAGCTGCCCCATCCTCGATTCACGAAATCGGATGCGGAGAAGGATACTGGGTAGTGAAGTGGAAAGAGCAGAGTATCGATGCTCGGGGTAGTGACTTTTCGTCACAAGTTATTTATCTAGCGCGTGAAAACGCGGTTGCGCACGGCTTGTCACCATCCATTTTCACCCAACGCAGCATTTACAACATTACGCCGGACAACGATAGTGCAGACTTGGTAGTGTGTTGTGAAGTCTTGGAGCACCTCGAATCTCCTGAAGAAGCATTAGCGGTATTACAAGGGGTTGTGGAAGAGTATTTGATTCTAAGTGTTCCTAGAGAACCTATTTGGTGCGCTTTAAATTTAATGAGAGGAAAATATTTATCCAGCCTAGGTAATACCCCCGGCCATATTCAACATTGGTCAAGTAAGGCATTTATAGAGTTAGTTTCTCAATATTTTGACATTGTAGAGATAAAAACCCCCTTTCCATGGACAATGATACTTTGTAAAAGAAAAGAAAGATCGCAAATATAACTGTATAACCTTGGTAGAAGTTACGTCTTCGATACATTGCGCATGACCTAGCTCAGCTGGAGTTACAGCCTTAGAATCGTATTTACTTCTATCAGAGCAGATGGTCTCTATGAATACACGTATTAAGTCCCTACTGCATATAGTGGGTGGTACTCTAGCATTCGCCGGTATCGTGTATGTCATAATTAAATTATATGCATATAGTGGCCAGATTGATTTCTCAAGCTTTGACCATAGCACTTGGTTAGTAGCCGTTTTTTTTGCATTTTTATACGGTGCTTCCAACATTATGTTGGCGTTAGCATGGAAAAATCTACTTATTTATTTTGGTAATTCTATCCACTGGCGCAGTGCGATTCGAATATACGGTCAAACACAACTCGCAAAATATGTGCCTGGTAATATAATGCACTTAGCTAGTAGGCAGACAATGGGGATGGCTTCGGGAATTCGTGCTTTGCCTTTGGCAAAGTCTTCAGCTTGGGAGCTCGGTCTTATCGCATTAACTGCTGTTTTTTTTGGGGTTCTAGTTCTTCCCCAGTTTTATTCGGCAGTATCTCAGGGAATTGCGGTACTTGGGTTTCTTTTCACATTAATAGTAGTTCAGTTGTTTATTGTTCAAGTTTTCGGTTCGTTAATTGCTAAAGCGGTCGTCTGGTATACTCTGTTTCTACTTTCCTCTGGTTTATTATTCGCGGTATTGCTTAATCTCCTCACCCCAGAAAGTAACCTGATACATCAACCTATTCTCGTAGTATGTGGAGCGTTTGTTCTAGCTTGGCTGGCTGGGTTTATTACTCCAGGTGCCCCTGCAGGCATTGGTATTCGAGAAGCTGTCCTAACTCTATTGTTAAAGGGCCTTACATCTGAATCTGAATTATTATTATGCATTATGCTTTCAAGAATGATTACCGTTACCGGCGACCTCATTTTTTTTGTATACGCTTCCGTGCTCTCACTAAATAAACAAGGGAACGCTTGAAGCAATGCCTCCGCGCTGTTAAATTGGAATCCATTTTACCTCCAGTTTTGTATTTTCTTTCTTTTTAAATTAAGGTGTTTTTTAGTGTCAAACAAAGCAGTTATTACCGGTATCACTGGCCAGGACGGCGCCTACCTCTCCGAACTTCTTTTGCAAAAAGGCTATACCGTTTACGGCACTTATCGCCGTACTGCCTCTACGAACTTTTGGCGTATTGCCGAATTGGGCATTCAAAACCACCCCAGTCTGCATCTTGTCGAATATGATCTTACTGATCTGGGTTCCAGTATTCGTTTGCTAGAAATGGCTCAGCCTGATGAGGTTTATAACCTTGCGGCACAGAGTTTTGTGGGTGTTTCATTCGACCAACCCCATACCACTACCCAAATTACCGGTGTCGGTGCACTAAATTTGCTTGAGGCCATTCGAATTGTTAACCCGAAGATTCGTTTTTACCAGGCATCTACTTCAGAGATGTTTGGTAAGGTGCAGGAAATTCCTCAGAAGGAAAGTACTCCATTTTATCCTCGCAGCCCTTATGGTGTTGCAAAACTTTATGCGCACTGGATGACCATCAATTATCGCGAGTCTTACGATATCTTCGGCGCTAGTGGTATTTTATTCAATCACGAATCACCTTTTCGCGGCCTTGAATTCGTAACCCGTAAGATTACCGATAGTATTGCCAAAATAAAATTAGGCCAATTGGATTGCTTAGAACTCGGTAATATGGATGCCAAACGGGACTGGGGTTTTGCAAAGGATTATGTCGATGGCATGTATCGGATGCTTCAAGCTGATAAGCCCGATACCTATGTGCTTGCCACCAACCGGACTGAAACGGTGCGTGACTTCGTAAGCATGTCATGCAAAGCAGCTGATATCCAGATTGAGTGGAAAGGACAGACTGAAGATGAGGTGGCAATCGATCTCAGTTCCGGTAAGGAAATCGTCCGAGTTAACCCAAAGTTTTACCGGCCTGCAGAAGTTGAACTGCTTATTGGAAACCCCGAAAAAGCGAAATTAGAGTTAGGCTGGGAGCCATCCACAACACTGGAACAGCTCTGCGCGATGATGCTTGAAGCAGATATACAAAGAAATCAAAAGGGTTATTCCTTCTAGCATGATAATTCTAATAAGCGGGATAAATGGGTTTACCGGGCGCTATGTTAAATCTGCTTTAGAGAAAGTGGGCCATGAAGTAATTGGGCTTGCTAGCGATATTACCGACTACACTACTCTCACGTCAGAAATTGCGCAGGTAAAACCGGATGCAGTGATACATTTAGCTGCTTTGGCATTTGTTGGCCATGGAAGCGCCAACTCTTTTTATGAAGTTAATCTTATTGGCACGCGTAACCTGCTTGAAGCACTATCAATAAACGCACCGAATGTTAAGAGTATTCTTTTGGCAAGCAGCGCTAATATCTACGGTAATCGTTCCGAAGGCGCTTTAAGTGAAAATGCGATACCCGCCCCTGCAAACGATTATGCGGTGAGTAAGCTTGCTATGGAGAATATGGCAGAGCTATGGAAGGAGAAACTACCTGTTTTTATTGTTAGGCCATTCAACTATACCGGCGTTGGGCAAGATAAAAAATTCCTCATTCCTAAAATTGTTTCTCACTTTTTGGAAAAGAAACCCTTAATTGAGTTAGGTAATCTGGATGTTTGGCGGGAGTTTAATGATGTTCGTTTTGTTGCTGAATGTTACCAACGATTAATAGAGCTTGATCCCCCCAAGGGTCCTATCAATATCTGTACTGGCCACACCTATTCGTTACGTGAGGTTATTGGACATTGTCAGGATATTACTGGCCACAATATTAAAATTTCGGTTAATCCAGATTTTGTACGAGCCAACGAGGTACGTACTCTTAAAGGCGATAATGAAAAGCTTAAGGGCTTATTTGCTGATATTCCTAGTTACTCACTAGATACCACGCTCCGATGGATGCTTGGACGTGAGCCCCTCTAGGCATTATGAAAATAGGTGTTGATGCCAGATTACTTTCCCGCCCCCTAACGGGTATTGGTCGCTACACCCTTGAGATGTGTCGCGCACTCTGTAAACACAGCGAGATATCTCTTTTCCTCTACAGCCCGGCTCCGATTCCTGTAGATGTATTACGTGGTTTAGAGGCCGCAAGAATACGAGTGGGGTCATGGGACAATAGCGTTCTCAGGCAGATTTGGGGAATTTCCATATTACCCAATTTAGCAAAACAAGACTCCGTAGAAATATTCTGGGGCCCGTCCCATCGCTTACCACACTTCCTTCCTTCTACCGCCATTAAGGTCGTCACCATACATGACTTAGTTTGGAAATATGCAGGCGATACCATGCAACCCCTTTCTCGTATCAGAGAACGTTATCAAATGCCCCATGCTGTAAAGATGGCTGACCTTGTGCTCGCTGATTCAGACGCAACCAAAATCAGTATTATCGATACATTTTGTATTGATGCAAATAAGCTAAGTGTGGTGCATTTAGGTGTTACCGATATTAATACCGACCCGCTACAGAACTTATTAGAGCCACTTGGGATTAAGCAGCCTTATTTTCTCTTTGTTGGCACCCTGGAACCAAGGAAAAACCTGGCTAGGCTCCTGACTGCCTTTTCTCAACTTCCATCACATCTAAAAGAAGGTATTGATCTTGTTATTGCTGGTGGAGCGGGCTGGGGGAATATTGATATAGAAAACAAAGTTAAGGAGCTGGGTTTAGATTCTCATGTTCGTTTGCTCGGTTATGTTGATGACCAGACACTCAATACTCTGTATAAATATGCAGAATTTCTGGTCATGCCCTCTCTTTACGAGGGCTTCGGTCTTCCTCTTATAGAAGCAATGGCACACGGCGTTCCCGTATTAACATCTAATAATTCTTCAATGCCAGAGGTGGCCGGTGAGGCTGGATTTTTAGTTGATCCATTAGATGTCGGTTCAATAAGCCATGGGCTTTCAGAAATGATTAACAATAAAACCTTGCGCGCTGAGCTTGCCTCTAAAGCCAAACCTACTGCAGAGAACTTTAATTGGGATAAATCTGCGCAACAATTTATTACTGCATTAGAACAACTGCTAAGACCTTAACCTTGTTTTTCCAAAAATTATTTTTAGTTTACTGACTATGTTTAAATAAGTGGGATTTAAAAGATAAACGCCCACGAACCAGGTTAAATAGAATGCGCCTACAAACGCCCACTTTCAGTTTGATTTTAAAATCCATCATTTTTTATCTGTTTTTCGGTCTCGTTACCATCCTCTACACCCTTCCATGCATCACCCTGGCGCCCTTTCTCTCTCTCGAGAAGAAACATGCCCTTATCGCCGTTTGGGGCAAGATGTTTCTGTGGTTGATTGATGTCATTTGCGGTGTGAAGTACAACATCACAGGGCTTGATCAAGTGAGTGACAAGCCTGCTGTGGTCATGAGTAAACACCAGAGTGATTGGGAAACCTTTGCATTTTTGACCCTGTTTAATCCCCAGTCCACGGTGGCGAAGAAGGAGTTGTTATCCATTCCCTTTTTTGGCTGGTGTCTAAAAATTAAAGACCCAGTGGTTATTGACCGTTCCAAAAAAGCTAACGCCCTGAAACAGTTACTCGCACAAGGTAAAGAGAATCTGGAAAAGGGGTGTTGGGTGATGATTTTCCCGGAGGGGACGCGTGTGGCGCCTGGTGAGGCCTCTGAGTACTCGTCTGGTGGTGCTTTGCTTGCTCAGAAGGCGGGAGTATCGGTGATACCTATTGCGCATAACGCCGGGGAGTTTTGCCCCCCTCGCGGCTACCTTAAATACCCAGGCACCATTCAGGTGGTTATAGGGCCGGAAATCAGCACGAAAGGTAAAAAAACCAAGGTTGTTATGAATGAGGCAGAAAGCTGGATTCGTTCTACCATGGCGGAAATTAGTCCGGAAAATGAAGCTTTACCGGAAAGTTATCCCTCTTCTACAGAAGAGGGATAAGCGGCTAGTGTATTTATATATCGAGGTTTGACACGTTTAGCGCGTTGGTTTCGATAAACGCCCGCCGTGGTTCCACATGATCACCCATTAGAGTGGTGAATATTTGATCAGCTGCAATGGCATCCTCTACTGTTACTTTAAGCATACGACGGGTTTCTGGGTCCATGGTGGTATCCCAAAGCTGTTCGGGGTTCATTTCACCGAGACCCTTATAGCGGGAAATAGCCTGGCCGCGTTTGGCTTCAGCCATCAGCCAGTCCAGAGCTTCTTTAAAGTGCACAACTGCTAAACTGCGCTCTCCCCGCTTGATATAGGCCCCCTCTTCCAATAAACCACTAAGGGTGTTGGCTAACTCACCAATAGATTTGTATTCCTGGGAGCGGAAAAAGTCGAGGCTTAGGCGGTAGTCATGGGGCACACCGTGAGCAAGCACTTTAATATCGGGTAAATATAAAGAACGCTCTTCATCTCTACCTACTGTCACCGTATAACGCTCTGAAGGGTCAGCGCGCTTTTCCAGTTCATTTTGAAGCTGCTCTGCCCAGGTGCTAACTTTCTCTTGTGAGGACAAATCTTCCTCACCGAGCACGGGCAGGTCTATCATAGACTCTAGGGCGAGAACGGGGTAAACGCGGGATAAACGCTGATTGATGGCGATAACACTTTGATAGCTCTTCACGAAGCTTTCAAGCGCCGTACCGGCGATAGCAGGCGCACTTTCATTCACATACAAACCTGCATTTTCCAGCGCGACTTCCGTTAGGTAGTTCTGCAGGGCTTCTTCGTCTTTAAGGTATTGTTCTTGTTTGCCCTTTTTAACCTTATAAAGTGGCGGCTGTGCAATATACACGTAGCCATTTTCTATTATCTCAGGCAACTGGCGAAAGAAAAAAGTGAGTAACAAAGTGCGGATGTGAGAACCATCCACATCGGCATCGGTCATAATAATGATGCTGTGATAACGCAGCTTTTCGAGATTAAACTCATCCCGCCCAATGCCACAACCGAGGGCCTTAATCAGAGTACCCACTTCTTGAGAAGATATCATTTTATCGAAGCGGGCTTTTTCTACATTTAAGATTTTACCTTTGAGTGGCAAAATTGCCTGGGTTTTACGGTCACGCCCTTGTTTAGCTGAACCGCCCGCAGAATCACCCTCCACGATATAAAGTTCGGAAAGCGCTGGATCTTTCTCCTGGCAGTCGGCGAGTTTTCCCGGCAAACCTGCAATATCCAAAGCACCCTTTCGGCGAGTCATTTCCCTGGCGCGCTTTGCGGCATCACGGGCACGTGCTGCGTCAATGACTTTTCCCACTATTGCTTTGGCTTGCTGAGGATTTTCCAGCAAGTAATCATTAAGATGCTCACCCATTGATTGTTCAACTGCCGGTTTTACTTCTGAAGACACCAACTTGTCTTTTGTTTGTGAGGAAAACTTAGGATCAGGCACTTTTACAGAGATGATGGCAGTTAAACCTTCTCTCGCATCGTCCCCGGTTGTAGCAACCTTTTCCTTTTTGGCGAGGCCTTCTTTTTCAATGTAGGTGTTTAGTGTGCGTGTAAGGGCGGCGCGAAAGCCCGCTACGTGTGTTCCACCGTCTTTTTGCGGAATATTATTGGTATAACAAAAGACGCTCTCTTGATAGGAGTCGTTCCACTGCATGGCAACTTCAACGGAAATTCCGTCATCGCGGCTGGCGTTGAAATAAATCACCTCGTTCAATGGTGCTTTATTTTGATTTAGGTATTCAACAAAATAGCCCAGGCCGCCTTCATACTCGAAGATATCTTCTTGACCGCTACGCTCGTCTTTTAAGACGATACGCACACCAGAGTTGAGAAAAGACAACTCTCTCAACCGTTTCGCGAGGATATCGTAACTAAAGTGAATGTTGCTGAAGGTCTCTTCGCTGGCAAAAAAGTGACACTCTGTTCCGGTGGTAGTGCTCTCACCAACAACAGACAAGGGTGCTTGTGGAACCCCGTGTTTATATTCCTGTTCCCACAGCTTGCCATCGCGGCGAATAGACAGCTTTAGCGTTGCAGATAAGGCATTTACGACCGATACACCAACACCGTGTAAGCCCCCAGAAACCTTATAGGAAGAGTCATCAAATTTACCGCCGGCATGAAGCACGGTCATAATAACTTCTGCTGCCGATATACCTTCTTCATGAATATCGACTGGAATACCCCGACCGTTATCAGAAACGCTGATAGACTCGTCAGGGTGGATCACCACAAGAACCTCAGAGCAGTGGCCTGCCAATGCCTCATCGATGGAGTTATCGACAAGCTCAAAAACCATATGGTGCAGGCCTGTGCCGTCATCGGTATCACCAATATACATCCCTGGTCGCTTACGAACCGCATCCAAACCTTTTAACACCTTAATGCTGGACGAGTCGTAATCTTTGTTATCGGTCATAAAGCCCTTACTCCAATCATTCAATTAAGCAGGTATGATGCTGCCCTGTTCCACGTGGAACATTTTATAGCTATCTTTTGCGAGGAAAGTTTTCGGTGCGTTAAACTCTGTGCCAGTAACAAACACCTGACTATTGCAGAAATCCAAAGTCTCAAACAGCAACTGGCGATTGGCCCCGTCTAGCTCTGCGCTAATGTCATCAACCAGGACAATGCTCGGCAGTCTTTCCTCATTTTTTAATTTCGAAAACGTAACAATTTGCGCGAGCGTTAAAGCGCAGACAAGAAGCTTCTTTTGCCCTCTGGACAAGCATTCACTCGCAAGCTTAGTCCCTACCTTAAGCTGCATGTCAGCACGGTTTGGTGAGCTGTGAGTATACCCTAACTTAAGGTCTCTTTCGACGTTAGCCCTAAGCACGTCGGCCAGCTCAAGATGCGCTGGCCAACCTCGATAAAGCGTAATACCGATATCAACTCCAGGTAACAATTTCTCAGTCAAGGGGGAAAGGTTCACCATATAAGCCTCGAATACGTAGCGTCGTAACGCATCAAGCTGTTCAGCGTGGAAAACAAGCTCCTCATCCCATATGGATAACTCTGAGGAGTTAAACCTGACGCTTTGTTTGAGCAAGGCATTCCTTTGCTTTAATAATCTCTGCACTGATACCCAGGTGTCATTAAACTGATGTTCCACGTGAAACGCTAACCAATCAATAAACTGACGCCGCCCCTTACTAGGGCCATCAATTAGACTAAAGCTTTCTTGGGAGATAATTCTGACGGGAAGGATACGAGCCAGCTCGGAGGCTGTTTTGAGGGTTCTCTGGTTTAGACGAATAAGGGTGTTTGATTCACGATCTTTTGATATTCCAACTCTGTTCTCGCCGCCACACCAATCGACGTAATCAGCAAGCACGCGACATTCATTTTTTTCGTCGGTAATCAGTTTTTTTACATTATTTGTGCGGAACGAACGGGCTAGACCCAGTAGGTAAATAGCCTCTAGAAAACTGCTTTTTCCACTGCCATTCGGCCCACTAAGAAGTGTGAAACGTGGATGTGGCTGAATTTCAGCTTGTTGGATGCAGCGGACATTCTCTATGCGTAGCTGGGAAATGCACATCTACATCTTCATAGGCATAACAATATAGATCGCTTCTTCAGAGTCTGGGCTTTTGATAATAGAGGTGTGATTACCATCAGCAATACTAAAATGCACGTCTTCACTTTTCATAACATTCAGTACATCTAATAGGTAGTTTACGTTAAAACCCAACTCCATCTCTTCACCAGCATAATCGATAAACACCTGTTCTTGTGCCGCTTCCTGCTCGGGATTATTGGTGTTAATAAGCATGCTATTAGGTGACAAAAAAATGCGAACGCCTCGGTATTTCTCGTTAGAAAGGATAGCAGCTCTTTGCAAAGCAAGTCTTAGCTCTTCTCGGTTCGCGACAAACCTCGCCTTCCCTTCAGCAGGGATAACCCGCTCATAATCAGGATAACGGCCATCAACCAATTTTGAGGTAAAACATATATCATCCGTATGGACTCGAATATGGTTACTGCTAATGTGTACGGCAACTTCATCTGTGCCATCAGAAAAAATTCGTGCTATTTCCATCACGCCTTTTCTGGGAATAATTACTTGGCTAGGGGTTTCAACGGACAGGCCTATATTCGCTGATGAGAGAGCTAATCTGTGGCCATCAGTGGTTACCACAACTAAACGCCCATCTTGGATTTCCATCAACATGCCATTCAAATAGTAGCGAACATCCTGAACAGCCATTGCGAAAGCGGTTTTATCCAACAGTCGGCATAAGGTATTGCGGGCTATATTAAAATTTACTAAGCCCACTTTTTCTTCTACATTGGGAAATTCGTTGGCTGGCAAAGTCGTCAAGTTAAAACGACTGCGTCCACTCTTTATAGTAAATTTACCCTCATTAAGAGACGCATTAATATCAACGCCACTCGGAAGCGATTTACATATATCACAAAACTTTTTGGCAGGGACGGTAATCTCTCCTTCTTCAAAATCACCTTCCAGCGTGATGCGTGCTATAACCTCAAGCTCGCTATCACTACACGTAAAGGATAGCTCCCCCTTGTCTAAAACAAGCAACACATTACCCAAAATCGCGTGGGTCTGCTTACGCTCAACCACACCCGATACAAATTGCAGCGGTTTAAGCAGGGTATCCCTGTTTACCGTAAATCTCATCCTCGATTCCCCAATCTGGCTTACCCTGAGCAAGTGAAGTTTCCACCTAATCAACCCAGCTAATTAACATCTTTTATAATATTCGAGACTGTTTCGAAGCTAAAAAGTCGACGAATACAGCCTTATGTTGTTAATATTCTTAATAAATTAACGTAATCTTCATCCATATCTGCATCAGATTCTCGCAACTCTTTCACCTTCTTGCAGGCATGCAAAACAGTTGTATGATCTCGCCCCCCAAAAGCCTCTCCGATTTCAGGAAGACTATGGTTAGTAATCTCTTTGGATAAACACATCCCCACCTGCCTTGGCCGTGTTACCGTTCTAGTTCGCCTCTTTGAAAGCAAGTCTGCCTTTTTGATCTTGTAATATTCCGCAACCGTTTTTTGAATATTTTCAATGCTCACCATACGCTCTTGCAATGCCAGCAAATCCCGTAGTGATTCTTTTGCAAACTCAGTGGTTATTTTTTCACCAGTAAATTGTGCATTGGCAATGACCCTCTTAAGAGCCCCTTCCAGTTCCCGAACATTCGAACGAATCCGTTGAGCAATAAAAAAAGCTGCATTATGTGGCAAGTCAACCTTTGCCTCTTCCGCCTTTTTCATCAAAATGGCCACCCTCGTTTCAAGCTCTGGAGGTTCTATAGCGACCGTTAACCCCCAACCAAAGCGAGACTTGAGCCTCTCCTCTAACCCATTGATTTCTTTAGGGTATTTATCACAAGTGAGAATCATTTGATGATCCCCTTCGAGTAAGGCATTAAAAGTATGGAAGAACTCTTCCTGAGAACGCTCTTTACCGGCAAAAAACTGAATATCATCGATCAGCAATGCATCTACCGAGCGATAGAAACGCTTAAACTCATTGATGGCGTTGATCTGTAGGGCTTTTACCATATCCGCTACAAATTTCTCTGAATGCAGATACACCACCTTTGCGTTGGGGTTCTGTTGAAGAATTTGATTCCCCACCGCCAACATCAAGTGGGTTTTCCCCAAGCCGACGCCACCGTATATAAACAAGGGGTTATAAACGGAACCAGGGTTGTCTGCAATTTGCGTAGCGGCCGCTTTAGCCAGTTGGTTTGATTTACCAACGACATAGTTATCAAAGGTAAAAGTCGGGTTGATATTGGATTCGTAACGTAGTGAACCCTCTGGGTCAGAAGAAGGGTATTGCCGTTTTTTACTTGGTCTTTTTTCTAAAGGGCTTGCTTTAGGTTCTTTTACGTTTGAGCTGGAGGTTTGTACCGCTTGTACAGGGGCTTTTTTACTACCCACCTTTACTTTTACCTGCACTACATTTTGATCTATCTCCCCAGCAAGTTCTGAAATACGAACCAAGAATTTGTCATCAACCCAATCTTTAACAAAACGGTTGGGGGCGAGCAAATGTAACTCATTACCGCTTAATTCAGCCTGTAAGGGTCTTACCCAAGTATTGAATTGGGAGGCGGGTAGTTCATCCTGCAAATGGTCTAGACACCTTCGCCACAGAGTTTCTGGCACGCAATGATCCTTCAATAGTAGTGGATACAAGAGCAGGGATTTTATACTTCTTGGCCATGTGCCGCCACTCTTATCAATAGTTCCACGAGGTCTTTTAAACGCCGAAGCACTGTATAAGCTGTGGACAAATAGATACAAAAATGTGGACTAAACGCGATTTAAAAAAACGTCTAAAGTTATTCATTTTCTATTCACAAAAATTTAGTCATTTATCCTAAGCCTTACACACCCCAAATTCACAATATATCTGATTGTTTTATAAGGATTTACTAAAAGATGTTCATAGAAAAGTGTCTTACTAATAACTATAAATAAGTATATATATACATAATTTAATTAATACTTAGATATAAACTAACTTTTCAGGGGCTTTTGATATGAAATATAATTAACAACACCAACATGCAGCTTACAATTGACCTATCGTTTAGCTTCGAGTAGAATTTCCGCCCTTTGGTGTCACTTAGATAATTTGGTTTAAATCATGAAAAGAACTTTCCAGCCCAGCAGAATTAAACGCGCACGTACTCACGGTTTTCGCGCTCGTATGGCAACTAAAAATGGTCGCTCTGTGTTAAGCCGCCGTCGAGCCAAAGGACGTAAGTCTTTAACCGTTTAAGTTAAAATTCTGCGCCTGGCTTGTGTCTAATTTGAGCACATATCGTTTTTCCCCTAGGCAACGAATTTTATCGAAACACGATTACCAAAAGGTTTTTAACCAAGCCGAGTTTCGTAGCGGTAACAAGCGTTTGTTATTGCTAGCAAGACAGACAGAACTCGAAAGTGGACGTTTAGGCTTAGTTATACCTAAAAAACACCTGCGTAGAGCAGTTGACCGTAATCTTGTAAAACGTATTGCACGCAATACGTTCCGTTTACGGCAGTCTGACTTTGTTGGCTTTGATATCGTCGTTTTAGTAAAAGGGAAGTTCAATCTCGAAAACCTCAGGGCGCAAGCGACTGAAGATTTTGACGTTCTCTGGTATAAGCTTGCTGAAAAAATAAAGCAGGCGAAACTTGAACAAATAAATTAGGACCTCTGCGCTGGAGTTAAAAAACTCCTTATTGCTAAAGGTCTTGAATAGATTTTGAGTAGTTATTGACCAACCCCCCAGGCTTCTGGATTTAATATGCTGAAATATCCAGTTATATTGCTGATTCGAGGCTATCAGTATTTTATCAGCCCTCTCCTGGGTAGCCGTTGTCGTTTTTATCCAAGCTGTTCAAGCTATGCCATTGAAGCACTTGAAGTTCATGGTGTTTTAAAAGGCTCCTATCTTTCCCTGCGAAGACTATTAAAATGTCACCCATTTCATGAGGGCGGTGTAGACTTGGTTCCCTCTTGCCACTCTCATCAACACGCATCAGAAGAAAAATAACTCCATGGATATTAAAAGAATTGCTCTGATAGTCGCTTTAGCCGGTATTGCCTACGCTATTGTTATTCAATGGAATGCTGATTATGGCCAAAACGGCAGCCGCGTTAGTCCTCAACCCAAAGTGGCTCAAGATTCCAGCATCCCCCCACTTCCAGACGAACCACTCGCTCAAACAACGCAAGCTATTAGAGCAAGTGCTTCAAGCCAAGTGGATGTTGATAATGATGTCCCAGCTGTTGAAGTAGAAGTTGACGAGGCGCTACCCGAACAAGAAAGCCCCGTCTCCGACTACAAATACATCCGCGTCAAAACGGATAACCTTGATGTACTGATAAACCCGATTGGCGGGGATGTTGAATCCACTACCTTGTTAAAGCACCTCATACACCTTAACAATCCTGATAATCATTTTGTCTTGTTGGAAAAAAACAACCTGCGCACTTATGTTGCACAGAGTGGTTTGATTGGCAAAGACGGCATAGATAACAAAGCCGGTGGACGTCCATTATTCCATAGCGCCCAGCCCTCTTATGTTCTTGAGGAAGGTAAAGATAGTCTTGATGTCAGCTTGTTCTACGACGTAAACAATGTGCGATTTCAAAAGATTTTTCACTTTACCCGTAGCTCTTACCGCGTCGATGTGGAATATCTTGTTACTAATCAAAGCGATAAAACCTGGCAGGGTAATTTATTTGCCCAGATAAAACGGGACCGAAGCGAACTAACAGAAGATGAAGGGGTTCCTCTGGGAGTAAAACCCTTTCTTGGTGCCGCTTATTGGACGCCTGATAAGCCTTATGTTAAATACGATTTTAATGATTTTCACGAGGCACCGATCAAGCAGATTATCAATGGAGGCTGGGTTGCTTTTCTGCAACACTATTTTGTAAATGCTTGGGTTGCTCCAAAAGAAAGCGCCAATACTTATTCGACTCGAGTCAATAGTCGAGGTGAATACATTATCGGTTTCACCTCACCTGCAATGGTTATTCAGCCTGGACAGCAGCAAAGTACCACCATAACGCTATATTCCGGCCCTAAAGATCAGGATGTATTGCAAGAGCTTTCACCTGGACTTGACCTAACGGTGGATTACGGTTGGTTATGGTTTGTTGGTCAGCCAATATTCCAGTTTATGTCTTTTATCCATACTTTTGTGGGTAACTGGGGCTGGTCAATCATTATTCTTACCTTTTGTATCAAACTGCTTTTTTACCCGCTTTCTGCCGCCAGCTTTCGTTCCATGGCGAACATGCGACGTGTGCAACCTGAAATGGCGCGCCTAAAAGAGCTGCATGGCGATGATCGCCAGGCAATGTCACAGGGAATGATGGAGTTATACCGTAAAGAAAAAGTGAACCCTCTTGGCGGGTGTTTACCTATTCTTATACAAATGCCGGTATTTATATCCCTCTACTGGGTGATTATGGAAAGCGTGGAAGTCCGTCATGCACCGTTTATGTTGTGGATAAAAGATATGTCGGTGATGGATCCCTACTTTGCCTTACCGCTTATTATGGGCGTTACCATGTATATTCAGCAAAGCTTGAACCCGACCCCTCCCGATCCTATGCAAGCCAAGGTAATGAAAATGATGCCTATTGGCTTTACTTTTATGTTTATGTGGTTCCCCTCCGGTTTGGTGCTTTATTGGGTGGTTAACAATACCCTGTCCATCATTCAGCAGTATGTAATCACGAAAAAAATTGAAAAGGCTGCCGCTTCGAAAAGTTAAGCGCAATGAATTCGTCGGGAAGTAACTTTTCATCGGACACCATCGCTGCCATCGCCACAGCACCCGGAAAAGGTGGTGTGGGTGTGGTAAGAGTGTCCGGGCCGAATACTGAACTCATTGCTAAAGCCGTCCTACCTAAACCTGCCCAGGTTTTGAATCACCCCCGCTACGCCCAGTTTTCCAGTTTTAACGATGCCTCAAAAAAACCTATTGATGAAGGGCTTGCCATTTATTTCCCCGGCCCTAATTCGTTCACCGGTGAAAATGTCCTAGAGCTTCAGGGCCATGGTGGCCCTATCATTCTTAATCTTCTATTAGAGCGGGTTCTGAATTTAGGTGCCCGTCTAGCGAAGCCCGGTGAGTTCAGTGAGCGGGCCTTTCTTAATGACAAAATCGATCTTGCTCAGGCTGAGGCGATTGCTGATCTTATTGATGCGGCATCGGAACAGGCCGCGCGGTGCGCGGTGCGTTCTCTGCAAGGGGTTTTTTCACAGCGTATATCAGCTTTTGTGGAAAAACTCATCAAACTGCGTTGCTTTGTCGAAGCAGCGATAGACTTTCCCGAGGAAGAAATTGATTTTCTAAAACAGGAAAGTGTCCAACGCGACCTTCAACATCTGACTCAGGAACTGGATGAAATAGTAACCCAGGCAAACCAGGGCAGCTTGCTTAAGGAAGGCATGGAAGTGGTGATTGCTGGGCGGCCCAATGCCGGTAAATCTAGCCTATTAAATGCTCTGGCAGGCCGTGACAGTGCCATTGTCACAGAAATAGCCGGTACCACACGAGACATCCTTCGAGAGCATATACATATCGATGGCATGCCGTTGCATCTTATCGACACGGCCGGTTTGAGAAAAAGTGAAGACTTAGTGGAACAGGAAGGGATTCGCAGGGCCTGGGCTGAAATAGAAAAGGCTGATCGTATCCTTTTAGTGGTTGATGGCAGTTGTACCAACGAGAGAGACCCAGAAAAACTGTGGCCACAGTTTTCACAACAACTACCAAACACGAAAAATATCACTCTTGTGGTAAACAAAGTGGATCTGCTCAATGAAGTAGATAGTGCTCAAAACCAAGAAATAAAATGCCCGATTATTTACCTTTCCGCAAAACAGGGGACGGGTATTCTTGAATTAAAAACCCACCTCAAAGAACTGATGGGTTATTCCTCCGGCGGGGAGGGTGGCTTTATCGCACGCCAGAGGCATCTAGAAGCCCTAAAGCGTGCCCAATCGTCCCTTGTTAAGGGTATCGAGCAGCTTACCCGCTACAACGCAGGGGAGTTGCTTGCGGAAGAATTACGCTATACCCAGGAAGCGATGTCAGAAATCACCGGCGAATTTCGCAGTGACGACTTACTTGGTGAAATATTCTCCAGCTTTTGTATCGGTAAATAAGCACCCTCCCTCTATTTTTTCAAAAAAATCCCTCCGTGATTCTTATCGAATAAGTCAAAGACGCTCTGAATAAGCCACAAATTTATCAAAAAAGTGCCTGTGTATAAGTGAAATACGCCTGTGCATGGCCCTTTGATAAGTCTGCAAAAATAAAAAACTAAAAAAGTTATTATAGTTTCAATCACTGCTTATTCTATCTAAACGAGCAACTTTACACACAACTTATCAAGGCTGTATTAGATTGATCAATAAGGTTTTATTTAACTTATCCACAGAAAACATGGTCACTAATAACAATATATAATAAAATATATATATATTAATAATATTAATTAGTAATAGTATTAAAAACGCCGTTACAAGATTTATAACAATAAGTATTACCAATTGGCTCAAGAGTTCTTATACTCAGCGCCCTTTATTCTTAGAGTTGATCCTGGAAAATATTTTTGAAATACCCTGATAAATTTGATGTGATTGTTGTAGGTGGGGGCCATGCAGGCACTGAAGCCGCATTGGCAGCAGCCCGAATGGGCTCCTCCACACTTTTGCTTACCCACAATATTGAAACCTTGGGCCAAATGTCCTGCAATCCCGCGATTGGGGGCATAGGAAAAAGCCACCTGGTTAAAGAGGTGGATGCCTTGGGTGGCGCAATGGCGATCGCCACAGACCAGGCTGGCATTCAATTTCGGGTACTCAACTCACGCAAAGGCCCAGCAGTAAGGGCTACGCGCGCGCAAGCAGATCGGGTTTTATACAAACAAGCAATCCGTTTGATCCTTGAGAATCAACAGGGCTTATCCATTTTTCAACAAGCCGTGGATGACCTGATTGTTGAAAATGACCGTGTAAGTGGTGTGGTTACCCAGGCAGGTATTCGGTTTTTAGCACCGAGTGTTGTTATTACAACGGGGACCTTCCTTGGCGGCGTTATCCACATCGGTTTACAAAATCACTCTGGAGGGCGTGCTGGCGACCCCCCCTCCATTCGACTGGCCCAGCGCTTACGTGAATTGCCCTTTGATGTCGGGCGATTAAAAACCGGTACCCCCCCACGAATCGATGCCAAAAGTGTTGATTTCGAGCGGATGCAGGCGCAACCGGGAGATGAACCGCGTCCGCATATGTCTTACCTGGGGCATCGAGATCAACATCCACAGCAGGTTTCGTGTTATATCACCCATACCAACGAGAAAACCCACGCCATTATTCGCGATGGGCTTGATCGCTCACCCATGTATTCCGGTGTGATTGAAGGAGTTGGGCCGCGTTACTGCCCTTCCATCGAAGATAAAATCATGCGCTTTGCCGACAAAAACAGCCACCAGATTTTTATTGAACCGGAAGGTCTGCAAACCCACGAGCTTTATCCCAACGGCATTTCAACCAGCCTACCCTTCGATGTGCAGCTGAAAGTGGTACAAAGCATCCAAGGCATGGAAAACGCATTCATTACGCGCCCCGGTTATGCCATCGAATACGATTATCTCAATCCCCAAGATCTAAAGCTCAGCATGGAAACCAAGTTTATCAGCGGCTTATTCCTGGCTGGGCAAATAAACGGTACAACCGGTTACGAAGAAGCTGCAGCACAAGGTATTCTATCTGGTTTAAACGCTTCCCTGCTCGCTCAAGGCCAGGATGCTTGGTATCCACGCCGGGATGAAGCGTATATCGGCGTTCTGATGGATGACCTCATAACCATGGGCACAGAAGAACCCTATCGCATGTTTACCAGCCGGGCAGAATTTCGTTTATTGCTTCGAGAAGATAACGCCGACCTGCGTTTAACGGAAAAGGGCCGAGAGCTGGGCTTGGTGGACGATAAGCGATGGCAACATTTTTGCGAAAAACGCGAAGCCATTGAGCGCCAAGTGCAATATCTAAAAGATACCTGGGTACAACCTGATACTAACGAAGCAAAGAATCTGGAATCAACGTTGGGGCAGCCTTTACGTCACGAATACAGCTTGTATGAACTAATTAAACGCCCCGAAATAAATTATTCCATTTTGAATGATTTACTCACCTTGCCAGCCAATGACCAAGCGGTTGAAGAGCAGGTGGAAACCCAAATCAAATACGAAGGTTATATCTCTCGCCAGCAGGATGAAGTGGAAAAACTACGTAAACATGAAAATACTGTTTTACCCGAGGCTTTGGATTATCAGGGTGTGAAAGGCCTGTCTAACGAGGTAAAACAAAAACTTTCTACCATTCGTCCGCAAACCATTGGTCAGGCGACGCGGATTTCGGGTGTCACCCCGGCGGCTATTTCTCTTTTGCTTATCCACTTAAAGAAGAAAAATCAGCTAAGCCGGGTGCCTGCCTGATGTCCTGTGAGTCCCTACTACGTGCTGGTATCGAACAACTTCAACTAACACTGAGCGAAGAGCAAATACTGGCCTTGCTTACTTATCACCAACTCTTACAAGATTGGAACAAAGCGTATAACCTCACCGCAATACGCGATCCTGAGCAAATGGTGATTCGCCACCTAGTGGATAGTTTATCCGTTGTTTCCCATATACGAGAAAGCGATGTGGTCGATCTTGGAACTGGCGCAGGCTTGCCCGGAATCGTATTGGCGATTGTTTATCCCGATAAAAATTACCTACTGCTCGATAGCAATGGAAAAAAAACCCGTTTTATCAATCAGGTCAGAATTGAACTTGAGTTGGCTAATGTAAAGGTTGCAAAGTCCAGGGCTGAAACATACCATCCGCAACAAGCCTACCCCGCTGTCACCAGCCGGGCATTTGCAACATTGGCGGATAGCGTTTCTCTGCTGAACGAACTTCTAGCCGTAGGGGGGAAGTTTTATGCCATGAAAGGCAAGCTTCCCGATCAGGAAGTGGAACAGCTCCCAACGACGTATAACCTTGAAAAAATACAACCAATCACCGTTCCCTTTCTGGATGAGGAAAGGCACCTAGTGATCATCAAACGCCTGGCTTAACCTTGGCCTCACTTACGAGCCCCCCACAACTTTTACCATGACGAAAATAATTGCTGTAACAAATCAAAAAGGGGGAGTGGGTAAAACCACTACTAGTGTAAATCTTGCCGCATCATTGGCTGCATGTAAGAAAAAAACCCTGTTAATTGATATGGACCCCCAGGGCAACGCCACCATGGGTTGTGGTATTGAGAAAAATGAGCAAGAAAACACCATTTACGATGTACTGGTGAGTGATACGCCCATCGAAAGCGTGATTACTCCCAGCCAATATGACAAGTGCTTACAAGTTATTGCCAGCAACGATGACCTAACGGCCGCAGAGATTGAACTGGTGAGCCTTCCCCATCGGGAATACCGCTTAAAGCAGAAAATTGCCACTATTGCCGATGCCTATGATTACATTATCATCGACTGCCCTCCTGCGTTAAGCATGTTAACGGTGAATGCACTCACCGCCGCCGATTCTGTGTTAATACCCGTTCAGTGTGAATACTATGCGCTGGAAGGCCTTAGTTCCCTGGTGCGGACCATCCATAAAATTAAACATGCCGTTAACTCTCATCTGGAAATCGAAGGTATATTGCGCACCATGTACGATCCTCGTAATAGCCTTACTCGAGATGTCACTAATCAGCTAATTGAACACTTTGGCGATCGTGTATATCAAACCACTATTCCACGAAACGTCCGTTTAGCCGAAGCGCCTAGTCACGGCGTACCGGCGTTGCACTATGACAAAAAGTCCAAGGGGGCTACCGCCTACCTGGCGTTGGCAGGTGAATTAATGCGCCTAGAGAAAAAGAAAAAATTAGCGAAAGCGTAAGCGTTTGTTAAACAATGCTGGCTAAAACACACTCTCAAGGACTGAAATAAAAAGGATCTCATCATGGCAGCCAAAAAACGCGGTTTAGGTAAAGGATTGGATGCGCTGCTGGGCAGTACCAGCACGACCCTTGATAGTGATTCAAATGAAAAGGAAATTCTCCAGCAAATTCCTATTGATCTATTGCAAAGGGGTAAGTACCAGCCTCGCCAGGATATGCACAGCGAGGCTCTGGAAGAATTAGCACAATCCATTCGCAAACAAGGTGTGATGCAACCCATCGTGGTGCGCCCAATATCCAAGAATAAATACGAAATAATTGCAGGTGAGCGGCGTTGGCGAGCCACCCAGATTGCAGGGCTCGACACCATTCCAGCAGTAGTAAAAGATGTGCCCGATGATGCGGCCATTGCCATGTCGCTGATTGAGAATATCCAACGGGAAAACCTCAACCCCATCGAAGAAGCGGGCGCCCTGCACAGGCTACAGAAGGAATTTGAACTCACGCAGCAACAGGTAGCAGACTCCGTTGGCAAGTCACGCACCACCATAACGAACCTTCTACGATTAATGAGTTTATCTGAATCCGTTAAACGCATGTTGGAACACGGTGACCTGGAAATGGGCCACGCACGCGCTCTGCTCAGTCTAAGCGGCGATAAACAAGTGACTGCGGCGCGACAAGTTGTAGCAAAATCATTATCGGTTCGACAAGCTGAGTCGTTGGTGAGAAAACTACTTGCTGAAAATGAAAATCCAGCGATAGCATCAAGAATTGATCCGGATATTAAAGCCCTGGAAGAGAGTGTCGCTGAAAAACTGGGTGCCAAGGTTTTGGTTCAGGCTAATGCAAAAGGTAAAGGCAAGTTAACCATTCACTATAACAACCTCGATGAACTAGACGGTATCCTCGCTCATATCCACTAGGTTTATGGGTTATCCCTTTAGTTACATAACATTGAGAATCTGCTCTTGTGTCCCGTATAGAACCACTTTATAATTCCCGCCCGCTGCAGGTTTGTAATTTTTGTTGCTTGGTTACGTGGGGTTGGTTTTTGTGAAAGTGATTAATCAAAAACAGCGTGACGAGGCAAAAAAGATTGTAGCGTTGCAGTTTTGTGTAGCAGCTTTGCTCAGTTTTATCGCATTTTTTCTAAACAGCGACGGTTTAGCCCTTTCTGTTTCAGTCGGTGCGGGAATTAGTTTTTTAGCAAATGCATACTTTACTGCGAAGGTTTTCAGGTACTCAGGCGCTCGCCTCTCTCAGGAGATCGCGAAGTCCTTTTACTCTGCTGAAGCCGGGAAGTTTGCCATTATCGTGGTTTGTTTTGCGATCGCTTTTAAATGGTTAGATGTTTTGAAAGAACCCCGTAATGCTGGGGCTCTGTTGTTGGCTTTTTTTGTCGTACAGGCTGCAGCATGGTTTATGCCTCTATTTGGTAATAAATTGCTCGCTGACAAAAAACGTAATAAATAAAAAGTTTAGGAAACTCAATGTCCGCTGAAACTACCGGTAGTGCTTCAAGCGCATATATTAAACATCACCTGACCAATCTAACCTATGGTCAGCACCCTGATGGCACCTGGGGTTTTGCTCATAGCGGCGCTGAAGCGGCCGAAATGGGTTTTTGGGCGTTAAATGTTGATAGTCTTGGATGGTCAATCGGTCTAGGCGTGATTTTTTTGCTCTTGTTTAAATCAGTTGCGTCAAAAGCGACCGCTGGCGTACCAACAGGCATGCAAAATTTTGTTGAAATGATTGTGGACTTTATCGATAGCACTGTTAAAGATTCATTCCACAAAGTGAACCCTTTGATTGCTCCACTTGCCCTGACCATCTTTGTCTGGGTGTTTTTAATGAACTTTATGGATTTAATACCGGTAGATTTTATTCCTCAGATTTTTCATCTGCTTGGTGTTGAATACATGAAAGTCGTGCCCTCTACCGATCCCAATATCACCATGGGTATGTCGCTTTCCGTATTTGTTCTTATTCTATTTTATAGCGTAAAAGAAAAAGGTGCGGGTGGCTTCTTTAATGAATTAGCCCGAAACCCTTTTGAGCACCCTGCTTTTATCCCTTTTAACCTTTTTCTTGAAATATTAAACTTAGTGACCAAACCAATTTCGCTTGGATTACGACTTTTCGGAAACATGTATGCGGGCGAGATGATTTTTATCTTGATCGCTTTGTTGCCAGCCTGGATACAATGGTCACTGTCTGTACCCTGGGCGATATTTCACATACTGGTAATTACCTTGCAAGCGTTCATCTTCATGGTACTTACAATTGTTTACCTCGCAATGGCTCATGAAAGTCATTAAGAGACACTAAGTTCTACTTTAACCAAAAAACCTAAACTGGGAGATAAAATGGAAACTGCAAGCGCATTAGTAGTAATTGCCGCCGCTCTAATTATTGGACTGGGTGCCCTTGGTACCGCAATTGGCTTTGGCCTATTGGGTGGTCGTTTGCTGGAAGGTTCAGCACGTCAGCCAGAAATGGCTCCTATGCTACAAGGTAAAATGTTCCTGATGGCTGGTCTTCTTGATGCGGTACCTATGATCGGTGTTGGTATCGGAATGTACATGATCTTCGTATTGGCCGCTTAAGCGTAAGCCTTTTTATCCTTAGGAAAATTAACTTGAGGTGCCAGCGTGAATATTAATGCAACGCTAATTGGCCAAGCTATCTCATTCACCATCTTTGTATGGTTCTGCATGAAGTATGTTTGGCCACCGTTAACTGCTGCGATGCAAGAGCGTCAACAGCAGATGAGTGAAGGCCTGCAAAATGCTGAAAAAGCACAAGCAGAGCTTGATTTGGCAAAAGCTGAAGTTGAGAACCAACTTAAAGAAGCCAAGCAGCAGTCAGCGTCTTTGATTGACCAAGCGAATAAGCGCGGCAATCAAATTGTTGAAGAAGCAAAGGACATAGCCATTAAAGAAGGTGAGCGTCTTAAGCAAGCTGCACAAGCAGATATCGAACAGGAAGTTAACAGTGCGAAAGAAGCTTTACGTCAACAGGTAGCAGTACTTGCTATCGCTGGCGCTGAGAAAATTCTCGCAAGCAGTGTTGACCAAAATGCTCACAGCGAAATGTTAAACAATTTGGCAGCAGAGCTTTAGCAGGTACCGTAAATGGCCGAAATAACGACGATTGCACGACCTTACGCTAAAGCGGCTTTTCAATTTGCGCTTGAGCAAAAGGCCCTCGATCAGTGGTCAACAATGCTTAGTTTTGTTGCCGCAGTGACAAATGATGCACAGATGCGACTGGTACTACAAAGCCCCAGTATGACATCCGAGCAAAAAGCAGAAGCAATCATTTCTATTGTTGCAGAAAAGCTGGATGCACAAGGTAAGAATTTTATTTTCCTACTAGCGGAAAATGGTCGCCTTGAGCTATTACCTGTAATTTCTGAATTGTTTGAGCTTTTAAAAGCAGAGCAGGAAAAAACAATAGAAGTAACAGTGACCACTGCTTATAACTTGGTTTCAGATGAGGCAGATAAACTTGCCCAGTCTCTGAAAGCACGTTTGGGTCGAGAGATTCAAATTAGTAGTGAAATGGATAAATCCTTGATCGGCGGTCTAGTTATTCGTGCCGGTGATATGGTTATAGATGGCTCAGTACGCGGCAAACTCGCTAAGCTGGGCGAAAGTTTGAATTCATAGAATTTTGCTGGGAACAGCGAGGGAAAGAGAATGCAGCAACTCAACCCATCTGAAATAAGTGAGCTGATCAAAGATCGTATTAGCTCCTTGGACGTCAGTTCAGAAGCCCGAAATGAAGGCACCATCGTCAGTGTATCTGATGGTATTATCCGTATTCATGGTCTTGCCGATGTAATGTACGGTGAGATGATTGAATTTGAAGGTGGCGTTTATGGCATGGCGCTTAACCTTGAAAGAGATTCCGTGGGCGCTGTTGTTCTGGGTGATTACCTGAATATTGCAGAAGGCCAGAAAGCCAAATGTACCGGGCGTATTCTTGAAGTACCGGTTGGTCGCGGTCTACTGGGTCGTGTTGTTGACCCCCTGGGCAACCCTATTGATGGTAAAGGGCCTATCTCTTCGGATGGCACCTCTCCTATTGAAAAAGTAGCCCCAGGTGTTATTGAACGCCAATCAGTAGATCAGCCAGTGCAAACGGGTCTTAAGTCCATCGATGCGATGGTACCTGTTGGACGTGGACAGCGTGAATTGATTATCGGCGATCGCCAGATCGGAAAATCAGCTGTAGCGATTGATGCCATTATCAACCAGAAAGGTACAGGCATTACATGTGTCTACGTTGCGATCGGTCAGAAACAATCTTCTATCGCTAACGTTGTAGCCAAACTCGAAGAGCATGGCGCTCTGGAGCACACCATCATTGTTGCAGCATCAGCTTCTGATCCTGCAGCATTACAGTACATTGCACCTTTTTCCGGCTGCACCATGGGTGAATACTTCCGTGATCGTGGTGAAGATGCACTGATCGTTTATGATGATCTTACTAAGCAAGCATGGGCTTATCGTCAAATTTCACTACTGTTGCGTCGACCACCTGGACGTGAAGCTTATCCTGGAGACGTGTTCTATCTACACTCTCGTTTGTTAGAACGTTCAGCGCGTGTAAACGTTGAGTATGTAGAAAAGTTCACCAACGGTGAAGTGAAAGGTAAAACAGGTTCATTAACAGCGCTACCTATCATTGAAACCCAAGGTGGTGATGTATCTGCGTTCGTACCTACCAACGTAATTTCTATTACTGATGGTCAGATCTTTCTCGAAACTGATTTGTTTAACGCCGGTATCCGCCCTGCGATTAACGCTGGTTTATCTGTGTCGCGTGTAGGCGGCTCAGCACAAACTAAGGTGATTAAAAAACTCGGTGGTGGTGTGCGTCTTGCCTTGGCTCAATACCGTGAACTGGCAGCATTTGCCCAGTTCGCCTCTGACCTTGATGAAGCAACTCGTAAACAGCTTGAGCATGGTACAGCGGTTACAGAGCTGATGAAGCAAAAGCAATACTCTCCACTTTCTGTCGCTGAAATGGGTATCTCTCTTTATGCCGCGAACGAAGGCTATTTGGAAGGTGTTGAAGTTGCCAAAATTGGAGATTTCGAAGCGGCGTTACACGCTTACATGAACGCAGAGCATAAAGCGTTGATGGATAAAGTGAATGAAACTGGCGATTACAATAAAGAAATTGCCGGTGAGTTTAAGTCTGCTTTGGAAAGCTTTAAATCTACTCAAACTTGGTAAATGCAGAAGCTCTGCCGGATAAGTCTGGCAGAGCTTTTCATGCTTTTTCAGGTTTTAGGTAGTTTGATTTTTAGATAAATTTTTACTTTTCGGTAATATTATGGCCGGTGCTAAAGAAGTCAAAAGTCAGATAGCCAGTATCAAAAGTACTCAGAAGATTACGAGTGCGATGGAAATGGTTGCTGCGAGTAAAATGCGACGTGCTCAAGATCGTATGGAAGCTTCTAAACCTTACGCAACACGTATTCGCCAGGTTGTTGCTCATTTGGCAAACTCAAATTCTGAGTACGACCACCCTTATATGGCCGAACGTGAAGTGAATCGCGTTGGTTATATTGTTGTTTCAACCGACCGTGGTCTCTGTGGTGGTTTGAATATTAACCTATTCAAAAAAACCCTTGAAAGTGCTGCGCAGTGGGATCAAAACGGCGTGGGTGCTGATTTCTGTTTGATCGGTTCAAAAGCGCAATCTTTCTTTCGTAGTGTTGGCGGTAATGTGCTTGCCAGTGTTACCAATCTGGGCGAAGAGCCAAGTATCGATGACTTGATTGGTTCTATTAAGGTGATGCTGGACGCTTATGACGAAAAGAAGATAGATCGTCTTTATGTCGTCTACAACGAATTTGAAAACTCTATGACGCAAACTCCCAGCGTACATCAGCTACTGCCGCTTAAAGCGGAAGAAGAGACAAGCCGTGAGCATCACTGGGATTATATCTACGAGCCAGAAGCAAAGCCCGTTCTAGATGCCCTGCTGGTTCGCTTTATTGAAAGCCAGGTGTACCAGTCTGTTGTGGAAAATGGTTCATGTGAGCAAGCAGCACGCCGTGTCGCAATGAAAAATGCGACTGACAATGCGGGTGATATAATTGATGACTTGGAGCTGGTTTATAACAAAGCCCGTCAAGCAGCAATTACCCAGGAATTATCCGAAATAGTAAGCGGCGCAGCAGCCGTTTAAAACAAATTCTTATTTTAGGGCTGCGAGCCTAGCTAATTATTTTAAGGGGAAGCGACAATGAGTAGCGGACGTATCGTACAGATTATCGGCGCGGTAATTGACGTAGAATTCGATCGAAATTCTGTACCGAAAGTATATGACGCATTGAATGTGCATGATGTTGAGACCGTATTAGAAGTTCAACAGCAGATGGGTGATGGTGTTGTCCGTACAATTGCCATGGGCTCTACGGAAGGTTTGAAACGTGGTCTGGATGTAAGCAATACAGACGAACCGATTCAAGTGCCTGTAGGAGTTGAAACTCTCGGTCGTATTATGGACGTACTGGGTAACCCTATTGATGAAAAAGGGCCTATTGGTGAAAAAGAACGTTTATCTATTCATCGAAAAGCACCTGGTTTTTCTGATCAAGCAGCGAACAATGATTTGCTTGAAACAGGTATAAAGGTTATCGATCTGGTTTGCCCTTTTGCTAAGGGCGGCAAGGTTGGACTTTTCGGTGGAGCGGGCGTTGGTAAAACCGTAAATATGATGGAGTTAATTCGTAACATCGCCATCGAGCATAGTGGTTTTTCTGTATTTGCCGGTGTTGGTGAGCGTACTCGTGAAGGAAATGATTTCTACCACGAGATGACTGATTCAAACGTTATCGACAAAGTGTCACTCGTTTACGGTCAGATGAATGAGCCTCCTGGAAATAGACTGCGTGTAGCATTAACCGGTTTAACCATGGCAGAAAAATTCCGTGATGAAGGTCGTGACGTACTGTTTTTTGTTGATAACATCTATCGCTATACACTGGCGGGAACAGAAGTATCCGCACTCCTTGGTCGTATGCCTTCAGCGGTGGGTTACCAGCCAACTTTGGCTGAGGAAATGGGTGTTCTTCAAGAGCGTATTACTTCAACCAAAACAGGCTCTATTACTTCTATCCAAGCCGTATATGTACCTGCAGATGACTTGACGGATCCTTCTCCTGCGACGACCTTTGCTCACTTGGATGCAACTGTTGTACTGTCTCGTAAGATTGCTGAACTGGGTATCTACCCAGCGATTGATCCACTGGATTCAACTTCACGTCAGCTTGACCCCTTGGTTGTTGGTGAGGAGCATTATAATGTTGCGCGCGGTGTTCAATCCGTATTGCAACGTTACAAAGAGCTTAAAGATATCATCGCCATCTTGGGTATGGATGAACTCTCTGAGACAGATAAAAATACTGTATTTCGCGCACGTAAAATCGAACGTTTCTTATCACAGCCTTTCTTCGTAGCCGAAGTTTTTACAGGTTCTCCTGGTAAGTACGTTTCTCTGAAAGATACCATCCAGGGTTTCCAGGGCATTCTTGCTGGTGATTACGATGATCTGCCAGAGCAAGCTTTCTACATGGTTGGTTCTATCGACGAAGTGCTTGAAAAAGCTAAAAGCATGTAATTCATTCTGAGAGGAGATCCAGGCAATGGCCTTGATTAAATGCAATATCGTTAGTGCTCAGAATGAAATCTTTTCTGGCAATATCGAAATGTTAGTAGCGACGGGTGCTTTGGGTGATGTGGGTGTTGCCCACGGCCATGCCCCTTTACTAACACAGCTTGCGCCTGGCCCTGTTCGTATTATTAGCGAAGGTGGGGTAGAGGAAGTTTACTTCCTATCCGGCGGAATGCTTGAAGTGCAACCAGATGTGATAACGGTATTATCTGATACGGCAGTACGAGCAGAAGACCTTGATGAAGCAGCTGCTCTTGAAGCGCAAGAAAAAGCCCGTCATGAACTCAGCGATCAGCAATCTGAGATTGACTATGGCTCAGCAACCGCGCAACTTGCGGAAGCTGCAGCAAGACTGCGTACACTACAAGCTATTCGGAAAAAAATGGGTAGCTAACAGGTGTTCATTGCATTGACATACTACTAGAATAAAAAGGGCAGTTTTTACTGCCCTTTTTTTTCGTTTTCATTTTGGAGGGATTCAATGGCACTAGAAGTGATTATTCTCGCAGCAGGTAAAGGCACACGGATGAAATCTGCCAAACCCAAGGTTCTGCACGAATTGGCAGGCCAATCCCTTGTGGCACGGGTGGTGGAAACAGCACAAAAACTTGCACCAGATAATATTCACTTGGTGTACGGTCATGGCGGTGAGCAGATCATCAATGCCTTTAAAGACCAGCCTGTAAACCCTGTTGAGCAAGTGGAACAAAAGGGTACGGGCCACGCCGTTGCCCAAGTATTGCCCCATATTGATTCTGATAACAAGGTGCTTATTCTCTACGGGGATGTACCTCTTATCGAAACTGAAACCCTTCAACGGCTTATAGATAAAGCATCCAGTGGTTTTTCTTTATTAACGGTAGGCCTCCCCAACCCTCAGGGCTATGGACGTATCGTTAGAGACACAGACAATAATGTTAAAGCGATTGTCGAACACAAGGACGCATCCGAAGAACAGCTGATGATAAGCGAAGTGAATACCGGTGTAATGTGCGTAAGAGGCGATTTTCTTAAGCGTTGGTTACCGGAACTTTCATCTGATAACAGTCAAGGTGAATACTATCTCACCGATATAGTTGCCATGGCAGAAAGTGAAGAAGTTTGTATTCAAACTGAACAGCCGGCAGAAACCTTCGAGGTGGAAGGCATCAATGATCGTTTGCAGTTATCCCGACTTGAAAGAATCCATCAGCGTAAGCAAGCGCAATACTTAATGGCGAACGGTATTACTTTGATGGACCCAGCGCGCTTTGATTTGCGCGGCACCCTAAATACGGGCACCGATATTGTCATTGACATCAATACGGTGATTGAAGGCGATGTAACTCTTGGTTCAAACGTTAAAATAGGGCCGAATTGTGTTATTCGTAATGCAAGCATTGGCGATGGCGTGGAAATCCTTGCCAACTCACTCATTGAAGAAAGCGCGGTAGAAAATGATTGTATTATCGGCCCCTACGCTCGATTAAGACCCGGAACCCAGCTAAAGTCAAAAGCCAAAGTGGGTAACTTTGTGGAAATTAAAAAAAGCACGGTTGGCATGGGCAGCAAAATTAATCACCTGAGCTATATTGGTGATACCAGCGTGGGAGAAAATGCCAATATCGGCGCTGGTACTATTACCTGCAATTATGATGGTGTTAATAAATTTCAAACAGAAATCGGTGATGGCGCATTTATTGGCTCCAACAGCTCGCTGATCGCACCCGTTAAAATCGGAAATAATGCGACGACTGGAGCGGGTTCAGCTATAAATAAAGATATCCCTGGTGAAAACCTTGGCATAGCGCGTGCTAAGCAGCGAAATATAGATACTTGGCAGCGACCCATTAAAAAACCGTGATTTTCATTTTTAAAGGATAGATTTTTATGTGTGGCATTGTTGGTGCAATTGCAGAGCGACCGGTTTCTCCCATCTTGTTGGAAGGTTTGCACAGGCTCGAATACAGGGGGTATGACTCGGCAGGTATAGCCACCATTAACGAAGCCGCTGCATGTGTTACACGCTGTCGGGCCATGGGGAAAGTCGTAGAGTTAGAAAAAAAACTCCAGGCTAAGCCCCTCAGCGGTCATGTTGGTATCGCCCACACCCGTTGGGCTACCCACGGTGTGCCCAGTGAAAACAACGCCCACCCACATATTTCTGGTGAACACCTCGCTATTGTTCACAATGGCATTATTGAAAACTACGAAAGTCTGCGGGAAGAGCTCCAAGCAAGTGGTTATGCTTTTACTTCTGAAACCGACACTGAAGTGATTGTCCATCTTATTGCTCAGGAGTTCGATCAATGTCAGAGCTTACTCTTGGCAGTAAAAAACTCTGTCAGCCGCCTCGAAGGTGCTTATGCTCTGGGAGTGATTCATAGCAGTGAACCCCACAAATTAATAACCGCGCGGGAAGGTAGCCCCTTAGTGATTGGTTTAGGAATCGGTGAAAATTTTATTGCCTCTGACCAATTGGCACTTTTCCCCGTTACCAATCGTTTTCAATTTCTTGAAGAAGGCGATATCGCGGTTATTGAAAAAGACGCCATCGAAATTTTTGACCGTAACAACGTAAGAGTGCAGCGAGATATCCATGAATTTGACAGTGCTCATGAGGGCGCCGAAAAAGGTGAATATCGGCACTTTATGCTCAAGGAAATTTACGAACAGTCTCGCGCCATTCAGGCCACACTGGATGGGCGTGTTGAAACGACTGAGATTTCATCAGAAATTTTCCCAGCAACCAGTAAAGAAATTTTTGCAAAAATTCGTAATGTACAAATTGTCGCGTGCGGCACCAGCTACCACGCCGGTTGTGTTGCCCGTTATTGGTTTGAGCAACTCACCGATTTGCCCTGCCATATTGAAGTGGCCAGTGAATTTCGATATCGAAAAAAGAACGTTCAGCCCGATACCTTGTTTGTGACCGTATCTCAGTCTGGAGAAACCGCCGACACCCTCGCCGCTTTGCGTTCAGCCAAACAGCTGGGGTATTTGGCTAGTGTTGCTATTTGCAACGTACCAGGCAGCTCACTGGTTAGAGAGTCTGATTTTTGCCTGATGACCCACGCTGGGCCAGAAATCGGCGTCGCTTCTACAAAAGCATTTACCACTCAGCTTTGTGCATTTCTTTTACTGGTACTTTGTTTAGGAAAAACACGCGGCAAGCTTGCCGAAGATGAAGAAAAAATTATTGCAGAATTGCGCCGTTTGCCTTCCATCATTGAACAAACATTAAAAATGGATCAAGCGATAGAAGAACTGGCAGAACGTTTTCGTGAAAAACATCACGCACTATTTTTAGGGCGTGGTACTCAATACCCCATCGCTCTTGAAGGCGCATTAAAGTTAAAAGAAATATCGTATATTCATGCGGAAGCCTATCCCGCCGGTGAGCTAAAACATGGCCCGCTGGCACTGGTAGATAACGACATGCCTATTATTGCCGTCGCACCAAATAATGATTTGCACGAAAAATTAAAATCCAACCTGGAAGAAGTAAAAGCCCGTGGTGGTGAGCTTTATATTTTTGCGGATAAAAATTCAGGCTTAGTGGCGGGAGAAGGACAAATCGTGATGGAAGTGCCACACGTTAGTGATTTATTGGCACCTATCGTTTATACCATTCCTTTGCAGCTATTGTCCTATCATGTGGCCTTAATCAAAGGAACCGATGTGGATCAACCCCGTAATTTGGCAAAATCTGTTACGGTTGAATAGATCATTCTATTTATCAGAAAAAGGGGTGTCTCCACCCCTTCTCTATCTTCTACCAACCTAACATCGCTTTAATTTGTTCCTGAAATAAAGTCCAGATCATCACTACAATCACCGCCGCAGGGCTGATTAATCGTACCGTGATGGTCCATAAAGCATACACACCATAGCTCGCCATATTTAACTCTTTTTCTACCGTGGTGCGTTTCATTGTCCAGCCAGCAAAAATAGCCACCAGCAAACCGCCGAGAGGCAGCATAATATTTGCGGTGAGGTAGTCTAAGGAATCAAAGAAATTTTTGCCCATTAAAAAGCTCACATCGCTGCCTACATTAAATGAAACAACTGTGCCCAAGCCTAAAGACCAAGTGATAACACCCAACAGCAGTGCTGCCTTATTTCGATTCATAAGCCCTTTTTCAACAACCCAGGCTACCAGTGGCTCAATCAGAGAAATGGAAGAACTCCACGCTGCAAAGGTTACCAATAGAAAAAACAGCGAACCAAAAATCATTCCGCCAGGCATTTGACCAAATGCGATGGGCAGGGTGACAAAAAGCAAACCGGGGCCCGCACCGGGTTCCATATTATTGGCGAACACAATGGGGAAAATAGCTAAACCAGCCACCAATGCCACTAAAGTGTCCATGCCCGCAACAATCAAAACCGTTGAACCGATGGATGCCTTTTTCGGCATATAAGCACCGTAAACCATAATGGCACCCATACCGAGGCTCAAAGTAAAAAAAGCATGGCCAAGGGCTATGAGAATACTTTCGGAACTGAGCTTGCTGAAATCGAAATCAAAGAGAAATTTTGCACCCTGTTCGAAGGCACCAGAAGTCACGCTATACCCGAGAAGAATGGCCAATAATACGAAAAGAGCGGGCATCAGGATGCGGATGGCCGCCTCTAAGCCGCGATTGACCCCGCGTGCCACAACGACCATGGTCATCACCATAAATAAGGTATGCAGGGCGGTTAGCATTATCGGGTCGGCCAACAGGCCATCAAAGGCGTTCTGCACCGTTGCTGCATCGGCACTTTCGAATTGCCCAGAGCCTAGTCGAAAAATGTAGATAATGGCCCAGCCAGCAATCACACTGTAATAGGATAAAATCAGCAAACCTGCAATGGCGCCCATCCAGCCGACATACTTCCAAAATGGCGAAGCCTGTGCCTCAAGAGCCAAAGCACGCATGGCGTTAATAGGGCTGTTGCGCCCACGGCGCCCAATAAGCACCTCCCCCATCATAATGGGGATGCCGACAATGGCGATACATAACAAATAGACCAGCACAAAGGCGCCACCACCGTTTTCACCCGCGATATAAGGGAACTTCCAGATATTCCCCAGCCCGACGGCTGAGCCCGTAGCGGCGAGTATAAAAATCCAACGACTGCCCCAAACCCCATGAATAGATTGCTTTTCTGCTGCCATGTATTCCTATACCTCGTGTATTAACTTCCTGACGACTCGATTTTGGAAAGTATAAAGCCAAGTGTGAACATATTCCCGCTACTTTAAACAAAAAGCCACTTTTGCGTGTTACTGAATATCCCTTAGGGGCTATAATTCTCCGCTATGGCAAAAAACACGAAAAGTTCTGGCTCCACTGGTAATGCAACGGTCGCGGCCAATAAAAAAGCCCGGCACGAATACTTTATAGAAGACACCTTTGAAGCGGGTCTGGCGCTGCAGGGCTGGGAAGTGAAAAGCCTTCGCGAAGGCAAATTGAATCTTACGGAAAGTTACGTATTGCTCAAAAATGGCGAAGCCTGGCTACTGGGGGCAACGATTGCGCCTCTCAATACCGCATCTACCCATATTACCCCCGACCCCACCCGTACCCGAAAGCTCTTGCTCAATAAGCGAGAGCTGAGCAAAATTGTCGGCGAAGTCGCCAAGCAGGGCGCTACGTGCATCCCCCTCAAAATATACTGGAAACGGGGCTTGGCAAAGTGCGAAATTGGTTTGGGCAAGGGTAAAAAATTGCACGATAAGCGCGATACCGAGAAAAAACGCGACTGGGATCGTCAAAAACATCGCATTATGAAAAACCGCTAAAACCACTTTTATCGACAAAACAGAAAGGCGCACCTTGAAACCCTCGCCTTGCAGCCCCATAATGAATAGTACACGGGGGTGACATTGGCTTCGACGCTGGTGACGAAACTTCGGGTGCATGTCGAGAGAGGCAACGACTCTCGTAAATCAAATGATGCAACTAAAGTAATCGCAAATAACGATACTTACGCACTAGCCGCTTAGTCGGTTAACCGCTGATTCAATTTGCTTGTGGGATGTTATCAGCGGGCTTAGCACACAAGATCGCAGCAAAGTTTGCCTGATACGGCGCTGTTAAAACTTCATCAGGACCGCCTTCCACACCCTGTTTATCGGGTCGTTTAAGGTTAAATTAATAGATAAAACTAAGCATGTAGATCCTTAAGCAGAGTGCTGACGGACGCGGGTTCGATCCCCGCCGCCTCCACCAACTTGTAAAAGCCCTAATGAGCTCTCACCAGCCATTAGGGCTTTTTTTTGCCCGAATTTTACTATCAAGCAACGGGCCTCATAATCCAGCACATCTTTGCGTCTATACCTAACCTGAGCTGACCACCCAACTTCACATAAATTGGCCCAATACCCTCTGACCGCCACCTTTCAAGCCTCGCTTCGCTTACCTGCAAGTGATTACAATGCTCTCTTTGTGTCATAAATAATTGATATTCAATCATATTAATTCTCCAGTATATTTTAGTTGAGAAAGTCCCAATTTGGGACTATTATTAACCTTATGAGAATCATCGCCTTATCAACACTTAAAGCTTTCTGGGAAGAGCACCCTGAGTATGTTGACGCTAAAGAGCCAACCCTGGCCTGGTATCGCCATGCTTTAGTTGCCGATTGGCGTGCACCTACTGATGTTAAGCAAGACTTCAGAAGCGCCAGTATCCTTAAAGATGGGCGTGTGGTTTTCAATATTGCGGGGAATAAGTATCGACTGGTGGTGTGGATTAACTATGCCTATCGCGTGGTGTACATTCGGTTTATCGGAACCCATGCGCAATACGACAAGATTGATGTACAAACTATTTAATTGCCCCTAGGTAGAAACAAGAGGAAACACTATGGACATCAAACCAATTAAAACTGATGCCGACTATCGAGCGGCATTAAAAGAAATTGAAAGCCTAATGATTGCTGGCCCTGACACACCAGAAGGTGAAAAGCTTGATGTGATGGTCACGCTTATCGAGGCCTATGAAGCGAAGCATTTTCCAATGGAATTGC
Organism: Gammaproteobacteria bacterium UBA3067; assembly: GCA_002366835.1. GTDB lineage: Bacteria > Pseudomonadota > Gammaproteobacteria > Pseudomonadales > UBA3067 > UBA3067. The sequence continues at coordinate 333 of DFBZ01000054.1, read as the reverse complement.
CTGATCCTGTTGAAGCGATCAAATTCGAAATGGAGCGCAAAGGTCTAACGGTAAAAGACCTCGAACCTATGATTGGTAAGAGTAATCGTGTGTATGAGATTCTCAACCGCAAGCGCTCGCTGACATTGAAAATGATCTGGAAGCTCCATGATGGCCTGGGTATTCCGGCAGAGTCCTTGATCAAGCCACCGCAAGCACATGCTTTATAGCGCAAAGCCTCAAAGCATTATTCCGCCTCAGTATTTAAAAGCCCTTGAGAAACTAAATCGATTGCTATCGAGCGAACCAAACCAGCGTCCCACCCTTCCACCAATACAGGGTTCATCAAGAACC
>DFBZ01000038.1 GCA_002366835.1 Gammaproteobacteria bacterium UBA3067 | reverse complement strand
TTATAGAGGTATGGTTTTGGGGCATCTTGGCATTGGTTTAATTGTTTTAGGCGCAGCGTATACAAGCTTTTATACCGTTGAAAAAGATAGCCGTTTAACAAAAGGTGAAAGTATTCGTATTGATGACTATCGATTTGAGTTCAAAGGGGTCGATACAGTAGCAAAAAGTAATTATTCTGCAGCGGTAGGGCAGATTGATGTTTTCGAAAACGAAAAATTTTTGCTTAGCCTATTACCAGAAAAACGTGTCTATAGTGTGCAAAAAAACATGATGACTGAAGCTGCCATCGACTGGACTCTCACCAGGGATTTATATGTCGCTCTGGGAGAATCCTTTGATGATGGCTCATGGGCTGTTCGGGTAAGTATTAAACCCTTTGTTCGCTGGGTATGGCTGGGAGCGCTTATTTCTGCCTTCGGCGGCTTTCTTGTCCTTGCTGATAAACGCTATCGCTTAGCACGAGTTAAAGTCGACGATGGCATCACGCAGCCGTCCGTAAAAGTTGGGGCTTCGATAAATAACTCATGAGCTCGTACCTTTTATCTAAAGTGCCCGGCTTTTCCGTTGTGGATTTCAGCAACGGCTTAATGTCTCGGCCCTACCGGTTCCATTCATGGTTTTACTCTCTACTTCGACAACAACTTCTTAGAGGCGCGCGAGCTAATGGCTGAAAAGAAAACGCTTATTTACTTACTTCCCTTACTTGTCTTTTTTGCTTTGGCGGGTTTGTTATTCTCCAGTTTAGGCAATGATCCGCGCTTACTGCCTTCTGCAAAGATTGGGAAGACTCTACCTGATTTTACCCTGCCGTCCCTGTATGGCGATGAGGCTCTTACGGCGGAGTCTATATCAGGGGAGGTTTTTCTCCTCAATATTTGGGCAACTTGGTGCCCATCATGTCGAGTGGAACACCCCGTTTTGAACCAGCTCGCAAAAGAGGGAGTAAATATATACGGGCTAAACTATAAAGATAATGCAAAGGAAGCTCTTTCTTACCTCAAGCAGCTAGGAAACCCCTATAAAATAGTGATCCGTGATGATAGCGGAGATTTCGGCTTGGACCTTGGCGTATATGGTGCGCCAGAGACTTATATTGTGGATGCAAATAACAGGATTGTTTATCGCCATGTTGGCGTGGTCACCAAAGAAAACTGGATTTCAACCTTACAACCCCTATATGAAAGTGCTCGTGAAGAACTAAGTGTCAAGCAGGTGGTGCAATGAATACAGCGCGCAAGTATCTATTTTTTCTTTTTTGCATGATAGCAGTGAACGCACCCGCATCAATCGAGGTCTATGAGTTTGAAACGGAGGAAGAAGAGCAGCGCTTTCAGCTACTAATCGCAGAGCTTCGTTGCCCCAAGTGTCAAAATCAAAATCTTGCTGACTCTAATGCGGAGATAGCTAAAGATTTAAAGGCTCGCGTCTACAAGCTTATAAACCAGGGTAAGTCTGATACTGAAATTGTTGATTATTTAATAGAGCGCTACGGGGATTTTGTAAGCTACCGCCCTCCCGTTAAACCGAGTACCTGGCTGCTCTGGTTTGGACCCTTTGCCCTGTTTTTTTTGGTTGGCGTATTTTTATTATGGCGTACTAACCGGGTTGATAAGTCGACTCGTGATTTACCTGACCTGGATAGAAAAAAGCTCCAGCAGGTGCTTTCTCGCTATTCGAATGAGAAAAATACGCCAGAAGATAAATAGCCCCCCAACACAGTTAGAGATTTTTCTATATGACCCCATTCCTGCTCGCGGCAAGCTTTATGTGCCTACTTGCTGTTGTACTTATTATGCTGCCCGTCTATCGGAGCCAGTCTCGCTCGGTGGACCGATCAAGGATTAACGTTGAACTATTTAAAGAACGTCTCAAAGATCTGGACTCTGAAAAAGAGAGGGGCTTAATTGATGAGAAACAGTTTAATACAACGGTGGAGGAACTCGAAAAAGGCCTACTTACTGACCTCCCTACAGACGGGTTGAGTGGTGATATACAGTCACCAGAATCTGGTGTTGGAAGCCGCTCCAAGCTGTACATTGTTATACTAACTGCGCTCGTTATACCGCTAGTGAGCTTCGGCTTATATTTTCAGATAGGGAGCTTTGCAGAGGAAAAACGCTGGGATCAGCTACAAAAAAATATCAAACCAGCCCTGCTTGGTTTGGAGCGTGGCGAAGATAGGCAGGCCGAGCTTGCTGAATACCGCCTTAGCGAGGTTATCTCAGTTCTTCAGGCTCGATTGCAACAAGAGGAAGAAAGCCCCCAGGGTTGGCTCTTGCTAGGGCTTCTCTACTCCCAGGCAAATAAAGCCGATGTTGCGGCAAACGCATTTGAAAAGGCTATGAGCTTAGCTCCTGAGCATCCCGAGATAAAAATCGCCTATGCGGAAACGCTTATTCGGCAAAATGAGGGCCGCCTAAACCAGCGCAGCGCAACTCTTCTGCAGAGTATTCTTGAGAAGGACAGCCGTAATGCGCGCGCGCTCACGCTTATGGGCATGGGCTCCTATAACTCAGGGTTTTATGAGCAAGCCATTGCTGTCTGGGAGCAACTACTGGAAGCAAGAGGTAATGACAGCGAAAAAGCCCCCCTGATTAGGCAAAGCATTCAAATGGCTAGGCAGGCCATGGCTAGGCCAGCCAGTGCTCGTCATGGTCAGCAACAGGGCGAAAATAAAGCATCTGAAGATGAAAGTTTAGCCAATACGGTCAAGCGCTTGCGAGAGCTGGTGATGCGAGATAGAAGACTGACGGATGAAATAGAAGGTCTTTTAGAGAACATTTTTTCAAAGCAGCCTGATAACCCACAAGCCTTGGCATTTGAGGGAATGCTTTCTTTTAATTCGGGCCAATACCAACGCGCAATTAATAGCTGGGAAGAGCTTCTGAAACAAAGAGAACCAGGCAGTGAGCGTGCGAAATTAATAGAGTCCAGCCTTCTCAAAGCAAAAGCGCAGCTGGGCAATAAGGAATAAAGGAAGTACCCCACGGGCTTAAGCGGTAGGCATCTGCTCTATCCATGTAGAGGGCTTTATGAGTAAAAAGCAGCGTCTTGTCTATTCTACAGACCAAGGGCGAATTTGCCCTGACTGCAATCAAGCAGCTGCGGTCTGCCAGTGTGATAAATTAAAAAAAGATAAAATACCAGAAACAGACGGAATAGTGCGTGTATCGCGTGAGACAAAGGGAAGAAAAGGCAAGGGAGTCACACTTGTAAGCGGTGCGCCATTACCCGAAGTGGAACTTAAAAATCTCGCAAAACGTCTTCGTAACCTCTGTGGAACGGGTGGTACAGTAAAGGATGGTGTCATTGAACTACAAGGTGATCACTGTGTTGTGCTGTTGAAAGAGCTCCCCAAAAACGGGTGGGTGGTGAAGCGCTCGGGAGGCTAATACTATTTACTCCGGCTGCACGTAGCCGCATGCTTTTCAAATTCAGCTACCCCAGTAGACAAGTCTACGCTTGGGAGCCCCCAAGCAATTCACAAGCCCCTGGCTAAAAAACGGTTGAGATTCTTATTGGCGATGTGTATTGTTCGCTGCTCGCTGAACTTTAGCAGGTATTATTTGCTATTTTCTATATGGGAAGCAATGAGCGCCTATATAACAATACTTTAGGAGAACTTCATGCGTTTAATTCTATTGGGTGCGCCAGGGGCAGGAAAGGGCACGCAAGCCCAGTATCTCACTGGAAAATACAACATACCTCAAATATCCACCGGGGATATGCTTAGAGCTGCTGTTAAAGCGCAAACGCCTCTGGGTATCGAAGCGAAGAAGGTGATGGATGAGGGCGGTTTGGTTTCCGATGATATTATTATCGGCTTAGTGAAAGAGCGTATAAAAGAGGCTGACTGCCAAAATGGCTTCTTGTTTGATGGATTTCCTCGCACCATACCTCAAGCTCAAGCGCTGGTAGATAACAAGGTTAAGATTGACTACGTTGTGGAAATCGATGTTTCTGATTCCGATATAGTTACTCGTATGAGCGGTCGGCGAGTGCATGAATCTTCCGGGCGCACATACCATATCGAATACAATCCTCCCAAGGTGGAAGGAAAAGACGACGTGACAGGTGACGACCTTGTTCAGCGAGCCGATGACACGGAAGAAACCGTTAATAAACGTCTTAGCGTCTATCATTTACAAACAAAGCCACTGGTGGCGTTCTATCAAAACCTCTCCGGCTCCGCTGTGCAATATCTGAAAATTGAAGGTGTGGGTGCCGTAACAGATATTCGAGATGCCGTTTTTGCTGCACTTGAAGGGTAAGCAGTAATAAAATAACCTTACACTGGAGCGCTATTAGTATATAAGTGAAGTAGATGGAGCGTAAGCACCCATTAAGAAGGTGCTTACTCAGTCTTCACGTTCCACGGCAGTAATACTTCCATCTTCTCAACCGTGTCCTCAAGCGGTGCAGGCATTAATATAATTCTGAAATACGCATAGCGCTCCAGCCTGTTGGCTTTCGCCATTTCTTCAGGCTGTAATAAATTGCATTGGCATGGACTTCTTAGAGGTTGCTAAATAGTTAGTTTTGCTTTGCTTAACACAAACTGCTTAATGGCAATTTCGATCGATAAATTGCTCATGCGAATCGCTCCTGAATGGGTCTATTTCGGCACCTTTATCGCCAGTGTCTACCTAGGTTGGTCACATCGTTGCTCTTTATTGGAAGTGGAAATACGGACGGCGCAACTAGTGGCATAGATCCATGTTCTAACAACACACCTGATTTCCCTGTTCGGTCATATATATATATATGCAGTGTCATACAGACGCTGCCCCTTTTCTATATGCTTCCACACTGTCGTGTCATTTTTTCAGCCACCATATTATGTATATCGCACGTATCTGGAGGGCGTTAGTAATAATTGGACAGAAACCTACGGCTACGAGGTGTTTGAGGGTTCAAAACCGTAGGCTTTCGTATCGTTGGAATTTTAACCTCTTTTTGGGGGTGAGCGTTAATACCGGGTCACTCTAAGACTTTCAGTAACGTCCAAAAAAACAGGGACTTGCAGACTGAAGTCCTTGAGATGCCCTCCCGCTAGAAACATGGCCTTCTAAAAAAACTCTTGGCGTGATCAAAAATGCTCCTTGCGCAATATCACCATTAGTCACATAATTCGCCAAAATGTGGAGCTATAACGCGAATTAAATTTTTCGTACGAAAAGCTTACGTTTCCCACCCCTTTATTCTTTCATGTCTGCTAGCACTAACTCATAGGTTTATTTTATGTCTTTACTTATTGGAAATAATCACGCGGTCAGCATCCGTTACAAATTGACCGACAACAACGGCAATGTTGTAGATAGTACCGAGGAGAACGAACCACTTGTTTATCTTCATGGCGCAGACAACATCATTCCTGGTCTCGAAAAGGCGCTACAGGGCAAGGCCGTCGGCGATACCCTGGAAGTGACCATTGCGCCAAACGAAGCCTATGGGGAGCCTGCTCCCGAGCTAATCCAGCGCGTTGACCGGTCCGCTTTCCCAGGAATTGAAAACATTGAAGTCGGCATGTCCTTTGAGGCTGAGGATGAAGATGGCTCTGTTGAGCGCGTGGTAATAAAAGGGGTAGAGGGCAATGAAGTCATTGTGGATGCGAATCATCCTTTGGCGGGGATTCCTCTGACCTTTGAAGTTGAGGTGATTGAGGTGCGTGAAGGAACAAAGGAAGAGATCGCGCACGGGCATGCCCACTAAAATTGATTCATTCAGCGTTTTGAGCTTTTACCAAAACGCTGGTTTCCTCCCTCCGCTTTTTTCTATCCTATAACGAAGCAGCTTCTTTAATTGCCGCTCGAATTGATCTCGCGCAAGAATCAAACAGAACTCGAGAGATTCCGCTTGGTTTGAATTTTGTTCTCTACCGAATCCCATATATAATCTCGCCCCTTTTTAGCGCAAGAAAAGAATGCAGGTTGAAGTAGGAGCCGTTTATGAGCTTTTTGGGGTCTGGTAAAACATCCAGCATCTTTGATATCCATGAGTTACGCGAGGATCTCTATCAAGAGCTTCATACGCGACCCTTTCCTATGTTGCCCTCGCCGGTTAAGGTATCTCACCTCGCATTGCTCAATGAAGGACATTGCATAGAAAAAGAGTACGAAGCTCTGGCGGAACTTGGTAAACGCTATAGCGGCAACCCTCCGGGAGATGCTTCCTCCTGTTATTACCAGAATTTTGGAGGTTTTGAAGTACGCTGGGAAAAGCACACGGAGTTTTCCACTTATACCATTATTACCCCTGCTGGAGACGAGGAGGGTTTCGATAAAACCGCCTTGGAAATGGTGCCTGAGTCTTGGTTGAGTTCGCTTCCTGGCAAACTTGTAGTGGGGGTTCATCTACTCGTTATCGATGCGCAAAATGTATCGACCCGCAAAGAGGACATAAAACCCCTTTTCGAGGGGCAACGTTTGATTGGAGGTTACACCGAGGATGACCTGGCAACGGTATGGACTTCCTTCCGTTTACACAGCGATCACTTCAGCAGGGTGCTGGTTCATCGAAGAAACTTAAACCCTTGCCAGTCAGGGCGCCTGGTGCAGCGTTTACTAGAGGTTGAAACTTACCGAGTGATGGCATTGATGGCGCTCCCTATCGCTCGAGAGGTGAGTGCAGGCGTAAACGCCATGGATCAAGAGCTGGCCCAAATCAATGCGCAGATTTCCGACATCCAGCATGGCGAAGATGAGCGACAGCTGTTGAAACAGCTAACAACGCTTGCCGCAAAGGTTGAACGCTTTCACTCCGATACCAATTATCGCTTTGGTGCCACACGCGCCTATTACGAGCTTGTATCAAGCCGAATGGCCTATTTAAAGCGGGATGAGGTTGAAGGGGTACAGAGTATTCCAGAGTTTCTTATGCGACGTTTGACCCCCGCAATGCGCACCTGTGAATCGGCACATCGCCGTTTGGAAGATTTGTCGAGCCGCATTGGTCGCGCTGGTGAGTTACTCAATACTCGTGTCGATTTAACTCTAAAAGAACAGAACCAGGGTTTACTGGCCTCGATGAATCAGCGTAGTGAAATTCAACTGCGACTTCAGCAAATGGTTGAAGGCATGTCGGTGGCAGCTATTAGTTTTGCCCTAGTTGGCTTAATTCGTATCGCCGTAACTGCGATTAAAGATGGCGGATGGGTAGACATTAACCTTCCTCTGACGATTGGCTTAAGTGTGCCATCGGTAATTATTGTGGTGTGGGCAGTGAGTCGGCATGTGCGGAAACGTTTGACACGCACCACGGGTGCTTGATTAATTTCACAGGAAAATAGTGGGGATGAATAGTGACCGAACATAGGTCAGATACTTTAGCGCTTCGTGACTCCGAGAAGGAACGTTTAAAAGCGTCTCTTAAACCTATTTCAAACTCTCCCTGCGGTGTTAGTAGTCAGTCTAATGCACCGCAATCTCGTATTTCAGCGATCCGCCCGCATGGAGAAAAGGGGGCTGACTTAAAGCGACTCGCTGAAATCATCTCAGGCCTTCCTGGTTGCGAAATCTCGTCTTTGCAGGAGGGGCATTTATACGCGGTCTGCACTCGCTGGTTTCTATTCACCGATGACTTGGAGTTGGTGTGGAGCGAATCCGAAAAGGTATTCCACATCAGATCGATTGCTCGGTCAGGTATCACCGACTTTGGTGCGAATCGAACGCGCGTCAATTATATTCAACGACAGTTTGATAAAGGCTATCTATTTTGAGTGTGTTTTCTATCGCGTTAAACCAAGCGTCGTTTCAAGTTGCGAATAATAAAGCGTGCCGGATGCAATGCATTGACCACGTCATTTTCAATCGCTTGCGGCTCTCCCGTAATGTGACTTAACAGTATTTCTGAACACAGCGGCGCACTGGTCAGCCCTCGGGATCCGTATGCGGTATTAATATAAAGTCCGGGGTAAAAGTGACCTGTGGGGTATTTTTCCTTTAGTCTGCCGGTGCGTAGCCCTGCATAGTCCTGAGTAAACGATTCAAACTGAGGAAGGGGGCCAACAAGGGGAAGGTAGTCAGGCGTCTGACAACGAAATGCAGTTCGCCCTTTAATATTTTCTAAGGACTGGGCAGCGTTCAGCATTTTATATAACTCAGGACAGGCACGGTTTAATTGATCCAGGTTAGCCAAATGGTCGCTTGCACGAACCTTCGTGCAATTTTCCTTCGGATGAAAAGTTGCCCCAATGCAGTGATAACCATTCCTATCAGGCGCTGTATAACCATCATAATTGACTAATGTTTTAAGTTTCGCAGAGGCCTTCGTTGCGGGCACTAAGGAAATTTGCCCCCTTATGGATTTTAGAGGAAGGTGCGCGCTTTGGGGAAAGTGCAGTGCATCCGTGCTGTTAGCGATAATGACAATATCTGCAGAGGCAATTAGCTGTTTCTGTTTATCAAAAACATGCCATTGACCACTCTTATCTCGCGAAAGGCTTAAAGCGTGTTGATTGCAGCGAATGCGAATATTGCTATTTTTATAAAGCAATGCCTCACAAAGACTAGCGGGGTCTACCCAGCCAGACTGCGGAAGGAATAAGCCGCCACTAGATTGTGGAACACCACTTAGATCACTTGCTTGCTGAGCGGTGACAGGCAGTGCGACCTCCTCTGGCCACTTGCCGCTCGCTAGGATCTGTTCCTGAAGTCGGCTTTCTTTCTCTGAGAACGAGAGCTGCAGCAAACCGCATTGTTGCCACTGTAGAACTTCGGCAGCTCGCGTTTGACTCGATAGATCCCGCATATGGCGGATGGCATGTAAGTAACTTTGCTGATAAAAGTAATTTTGCAGCGAAAACTCTGGATTTAGCTTGGTAAAAAGTACACCTGTAGGGTTGCCGGATGCGCTATTTGCCAGTTTCCCTTCACGCTCAATCAATTCTACTTTAAACCCGTTCCGAGATAGTGCATAGGCGCTAGTAGTGCCAGCAATACCGCCCCCAATGACCACCGCAGTTTTAGGCTTTTGAGCGTCGTTTGACCGGTTTATAAACCAAGGACTCTGTTGCGCACATAGCTGGGTGCTCGTGTGCGAATTTGGCAATTCCTGGGGCGTAAAGTTTCCCACCAGCATTTCCCGTTTGTACTTATAACCCTTTCTTTTTTTAATACTAAACCCAGCAGCAATAAGACCTTTTCGTACCCGGCTGGCGGCGGTGAAAGTGCTGAGTGTTGTGTTGCTTCCACTTAGGCGAGCCATTTGCTCATACAGAAGATCTGTCCACATGTCTGGGTTTTTAGAGGGCGCGAAACCATCCAGAAACCAGGCGTCAGCCTTTCCACTAAAGTTAGTGAAGGAAGATAAGGCATCGCCCCACATCAGTGTTAAGTGAACTCTTCCCTCATTGAGAATGATCCTATGAATACCAGGCAGGCTCAGTGGGTAACTTTGTAATAGCAAAGTAAGCTTGTCGGCAAGATGGGGCCACTTATTAAGTGCCAAAAGGATATCTTCCCCTCTCATCGGGTACTTCTCAACAGACACATAGTGCAGTTGACAGTCTGATGGCGCTGTTTGATCCCACAGGTCCCAGGTTGCAAGAAAGTTTAAACCTGTACCAAACCCGGTTTCGATGACAGTAAAATACTTGGAGCCTGGTGTTGACCAGTTTGCCCATCTGTCTTCTAGGTCATTCCCCTCAAGAAACACATATTTGGACTCCTCAAGCCCGTCTTCACTTGAGAAGTAAATGTCATCAAATGCCTCTGAAATGGGAGCGCTATTTTCCCAGCGTAAACAGGCAGTTGTTACTGGAGACATTGTTGCAGATTTTATCGACATCTAAGTTGCTACGATTCTAAGACAAGGGACAATTAGACCATATTCGTATTGATTTTTGTTACGTTTGGCGGCTTACTTGGCAAGTTTTAATATCGGTGCTACTTTGTGTGCGCACAGGACGATTTTCGACGACAATATTACTTCAGCCCAATCAAGGAGATAGGCAATGATTGAAGGTGGGACAAACAAGGCAAAGAAGGAACTTAGCGCTGCCCCTGATTCAAAGACCATACTGATCGTAGAAGATGATGATCACCTGAGAAACTATCTTGCAGAATTGCTAGAACTCAGTGGCTTCCGGGTCATCCTCGCTGAGGATGGAAATCAAGGTTTCTATAAGTTTCAAAAGTATCGGCCTGAGCTTGTATTAACTGACGTGGTGCTTCCTGGTCGCGACGGCATTAGCCTTACGGTTCGTTTTAAGAAAATATGCCCCGAGGTACTGGTGATTGCCATGTCAGGGCGCTGGCCTAATGATGCCGAGGTTGATTGTGCCGAGTCGGTTGGCTTCTTGGGTGTTGACAAAGTATTAGCAAAACCGTTTTCAGCAAAAGAGCTGAAAACTGCGATTGTTGATGTTATGGGGCTCGAGTTGGCCTAATGCTCAATTGACGGAGAGCGAAGTAGTTAAGACCCTTAAAGAGCTTAACTACTTTAGAAATACCCTAATAATATCGGCAATAGCAACTCTACTAAGCAACTAAAACCCTTGCCTTTAGGCGGGGTTTTTTATTTTAAGTTGTAGTCAAAGAACCGCCCAACATGAAAATCACAACCCGTCGACGGCCAGCGCAATAATAGATTGCCTCTGGCGACTCTTTAAACTTATAAAAACAATTATTAGAGGTGATGACTTTAACCTATCCTAAACCAGCTAAGGTGCAGGTTGGCTCAGAAGTATTAAGTGGCTCGCACAGAGAGGGACGCAGCCATAAGCCCCAATAAACCAAGTAACTTTATTTTTCTCATTTTTAATTCTTGTTTAGTTCGATTTAGATCAAAGCCAGCAGGGCGCGACACCAACGTCGCTTTAATACACAAAGGCTGAGCGAGAAGACAACCTATTTTTATTATCTGGAAAAAATTAGATCGACAACGCCCCTCTTACTCCAAGTTTATTTTTACGTGCTGTTCCCTTTTCTGTATTATTACGCGCCTATCTACCCACTTAACTCACTCATACTAGAGAGTAGTAATTAAATGATTTTTGATAACTTTAACGAGCGCTTTCAAAACCTTGTACTAAGTCGCCCTTGGCTGGTGATTTCCCTAAGCGCTATTTTTATCGCTCTCTCCAGTTACGGCCTTTTGGGCATTCAGCAAGAAAGCGATCCACGGCAGTTTTTTTCCGAAGATGATCCTCAGTTCAAATATTTTAAGGAGGTAGAGGATCAATACGCGGGCAATGAGATGGTAGGTTTCATCGTTCACCCGAAAAATGATCAAGTCTTCAGCCGTGAAACACTCTCGGTATTGGAAGAGTTAACGGAAGAGTCGTGGACAATTCCCCATTCGACTCGCGTTGATTCCATCGTCAACTTCCAGCATACAGAAGTGACAGAGGATGATTTAAGTGTTGAATATCTGGTAGAAGACGCCAAGTCACTGAGTGACGAAAAGATCGAAAGGATAAAACAAGTCGCTCTGGGCGAACCACTCATCATTAATTCACTGATTTCAGAAAAAGGGCATGTTGCCGGTCTATTTGTAAAAGTACAGATGGATGACGCGAATAAACAAGCCTCTGAGATAACCCGCTTTGCAGAGAAAATGCGAGATCGTTATCGCGAAGCTTATCCAGAGGTGCAAATATATATGGTCGGCACGGTGGTTTTTACTGATGCTGCCACCATGGCAACAATGGAGGAAATGAAAGTTACTATGCCTCTGGGGCTGCTTATCGTTGTTATATTGATGCTGCTGATGGTAAAGAATATCTATTTAACCATTATTACACTGACTTTAGTTGGTGCCTCCATTATGGCGGGGGTTGGGCTTGGCGGGTGGATAGGCATTATGTTTTCACCCATGGTGGGTGCCGCGCCAGCAATGATTCTCACGCTGGTTGTTGCTAATTGCGTACATATTCTTGTCACGTATCAGCTTGAGCGCAGCCGTGGTAAAGATCGTAACGAAGCCATGTCTGAAAGCATGCGCGTTAACCTTCAGCCAGTTTTTCTTACCTGCTCCACCACTGCCATTGGTTTTCTCTGCCTTAATTTTTCAGACTCTCCTCCATTTCATGATTTGGGCAACATGGTGGCCCTCGGTGTGATGGTGGCTTACTTTCTTTCTGTGGTGTTGTTACCAGCATTGGTAATGGTTGGCCCAGTAGGCACTTACAAGCAGTCAGAAGGCATATCCCATAAGCTTATGGATCAGTTTGGCGCACAGGTAATTCGTTTTAGTGGACCCATTTTTGCGTTTATGATTGTGTTTGTATTGGCCTCTCTGTGGTTTATTAAAGACAATGAGCTCAATGACGTATGGAATGAGTATTTCGACGAAACATTTGAAGTTCGTAAAGCAAATGACTTTATGATGCGCGAGTTGACTGGGATGAATCGCTTGGACTTTTCTTTTCCTGGTCGCCCCAACATTGAACAAAGTGTGATGGACCCAGAATACCAGAGCCATCTAAACGACTTTGTAGAGTGGGCAAAAGCACAACCAGGGATCGTATCTGCCACAGGGTATTCGGACATCTTAAAACGCCTGAATCGCGATATGAATGGTGGCAATATCGAATCATTTGTTATTCCCGATAGTCGCCCACTCGTTTCTCAGTACACTCTGATGTATGAAATGTCACTGCCTTTTGGTTTGGGAACGAACAACCAAATGACATCCGACAAAACTCATTCCGTGGTTTCGGTGGTTGCCAAAAATTTCTCCTCCCAGCAAGTTATTGCGTTCGAGAAAGCAGCCCACGAGTGGATCAAACAAAACATGCCTGGCTACATGGTTAGTCGGGGCACAGGTTTAGATCTTATTTTTGGCACCCTTGCGATTGATAACATAAAAAGCATGCTACTGGGCACGGTGACAGCCCTGGTAATGGTGTCTGCATTGCTGATTTTCGCACTACGTTCCGTTAAATACGGTTTGCTCAGCCTGCTGCCTAACCTTTTACCTGCCGCAATGACATTTGGTATTTGGGGCTTTCTTGTGGGGCAGGTTGGAATGGCCGTTTCCATTGTGTCGAGTTTAACAATCGGTATTGTGGTGGACGATACCGTTCACTTTCTCAGTAAATATGTGCGGGCGAAGCGAGAAAATGGCTACTCTACAGAAGCGGCAATCAGGTATGCCTTTCAAAATGTCGGTGTAGCGCTACTGTTTACATCCATTCTTCTCACCGCAAACTTTGGAATCCTTGGGTTTTCCCACTTTACCCCGAATGCGGACATGGGGATATTAACGGCCCTCACGATTTTTATGGCCCTCGTGGTGAACTTTCTGTTTTTTGTCCCGCTGTTATTGCTTATAGATAAATATAAAGATGCCTTGCCTTCAGCTAGAGGAAAGGTACGCAATAAATTAGCCTAATTTCTTTCAACAAAGAGTAAGGGGCTTTGCCCCTTACTCTTTGTTGATAAGAGCGGTACTATCTGAGAAAAAAGAGAGATACCTTAATGAAAAAAATAAAAGGGCTGCTAAAACAAGCTTGGAAAACCATTGCCAACTTTATTCCAAGCTATACCCTGAAGTTTGGCCCTGAGGTATTACAAAAGCGCATTACCAGCGTATTTCCCCTAAAGGTTAAAAAGTTCATATTTGTGTTTAAGGTATTCGACCCAGTTGTCGTTATTCCTCCTGAGACAGTAGACAGGATCGGTGTAGAAGTATCTCTGCAAGTAAAGATTCCAGGCCTTCTTAAAGCCCAAGGGCGAGGTTTAGTGCATGGGGAGATTGACTACCTTGGCTCTAGTGGTGAATTCTTCTTTTTTGACCCAGAGCTGCAAAATTTTGACGTTAAGGGGTTACCGAAACGGTATCAGGAAGAGGTGAGGGGCTTGTTTGAGAGCATCATGAAAAGCACACTTTCCGACATTTCCATTTTTAAGTTTGATGAAGAAGACAGAAAACAAAAATTTGCCAAACGAATGCTGAAATCTGTAAAAGTTGAAGATGAACGTTTAAAAATCGAGGTGGGAGTTTAAGGACATATATGGACACTCCAACGCCGTCAAGGTTTTTTAGGCAAAAAATACCAAGCGCCTTTCTTTTTAAAACAAAGACGGGCATAAAATTGGTTATTCATGCGACTTACCTACCCCCGTCGTTTTAAAAAGAAAGGGGCTAGCTTTTCTTATCTTTACTCCTTGCCGCCTTGATAATTCTTTGCAGTAAATAACGGTTATGACATATATCCGGCTTCTTAGTCGCGTATTACTTATAGCTACACTGAGCCCTAATGAGATTCAAAGATGACTCTGCCGCCTTATCACCCACAAGGCCTCGTAGGCCTCTGTCCTCTCTCAGGCTCTGGCAGAGTCAATACCGTTTTAGTTCATTACTGTGTTATACCGAGGATGGGCGGGATGCATTAATCTGTACTTGGGTCAACCAGCGGCCGTTAGTGACGGTGCCAGATAGTGCTCATTTTTTGCTAACACCGCCCACGTCATGCGCGCCAGTTTATTCGCTACGGCGACCACTACCTTGCAGGGATGCTTGGTTTTGAGTAACGATTTTATCCAGAGACTGAGAGCATCATCTTTCTTTTCGCACCAATTAACGATAGCTCTGGCGCCATGAATAAAAAGCCTGCGTAAGGTTTGGTTGCCTCGCTTACTTATTCCGCTGATGCGTGAAATATCGCCACTGGCATATTGTTTTGGTGTGAGCCCTATCCACGCTGCCATTTGGCGTCCATTTTTAAATTGCTTCGCATTACCAACTGATGCGATAACGGCGCTGCCAACAATAGGTCCTATGCCGGGCACTTCTAGTAATCGATGATAATCAGCATTATCTTTTAGTAATGCTTTTATTGCGATTTCCTTTCGCCCGATTAAATCATCATAATACTGTAACTCCTCATAGAGCTCGGCAATAAATTGCCTGGCGGTGGCTGTTAAGTCATTTTCAGGATCTTCGAGAATGCAGGGAACGTTTTTACGTAACATGCCGATGTTCTTTTTTACGATTATCCCGTGTTCAGCTAAAAGGCCTCGTAATTGATTGGCTACCGACGTTCTTGCCTTTACATAGCGCTCTCGTATCCTGTGCAAACTTTGAATGTCTTGTTGAGTCAAGGTTTTTACGGGCACAAAAGTGGTTTTTGGGCGAAAAGAAGCTTCTGCAATTGCTATGGCATCGTTGTGGTCATTTTTATTTCCAACCACGAAGGGCTTTACTTGATGAGGTGGAATCAGCCCAACAGTAAATCCCAGTTTTTCTATTTCGCGGCCCCAATAATTTGAGCTGTAGCAAGCTTCCATGACAACTTGATTTGCCTCCAGGTTCCGCAGTGTATCCAGTAGCTTCGAGCGGTTTACTTTTTTATTAAAAACTGGCTTATGGTTCTTGTTTAAGGCGCAAACTTGGAAAACGTTTTTTGCAAGATCAACACTAATTACGCTATTGTTCATGATGGATGCTCCAGTTGCTTGTTGGTTTGAAACTCAAGTTTGGCACATTGCGATGCCGTAATCTGGAGTGTCCATCTCATCACCTCTAAAAACTGCCTTTTTACCCGATAGCGGCATCAGCTCCGTACTGTAGTGGCATACTCAACTCCTCATGAAACCTTTCTACACTCGACTTTCGCTTCCTGCGTAGCTCTACCTCCTCCATCCATGGGGTTGTGCGGGTTTCCGTGCGGTGCTTCCTTGCTCTCGAATAAAAATTCTAATTTTTAGAGATGCCCATAAGTTTGACGGCTCTGCGCTCTAAAGAACCCAAATGCAACTATAATTGAAGTGAGGGTTTGTTTTCTTTACGACGAATATACGGGTTGGTTTGATGAGCGAAGAGACTTATAACGTTGTTTTTACAGGGGAAATTATCGGCGGCATGGATCCAGAAGTGGCCAAGCAGAATTTCTCTAACACCTTTAAAGTTACCGGCATGCGGCTTGATGCACTTTTTAGCGGTAAGCCCATAATTTTAAAGAAAAATATCGATTATCGCGACGGCATGCAATTTCGAGGTCAGCTTAAAAGGTTGGGCATGATTTCCTCTCTTAATCCATTGGGGCAGGCGGACGAAGCACAACAACCTTCGGACTTGCCAGCAGCGCCTGAGCCTGTACTGGCTGCTGACACTGCTGCAGCACAGAAAGATGACTGGAGCCTTGCACCAGTCGGCTCTGATATGAACCAAATAAAAGACGCCCGTGCTCCGGTTTCAGTTGATATTAGCCAGATAAGCGTAGCACCGGTGGGCGCTGATATACTTGTTGAGAAAAAACCTGTCACCGTAGTTGATGTAGATACGTCTAAGTTATCCATTTCTTAGAGTCGATGGTTTTGCTTGCTGCCTCAAAATATATACATTAGAAGTTTCTAGAGACCGACGCTTTTTCGCGTCTTTCTAACCTCTCTTTATTTCCCCGATGCTCGGCCAGAAGCCATCTTCACGAAGAGTACTGTTGTTGGTCGTCCGCTTTTTTTAAGCCGCCTTTTATTTGTAACTAAGAGCATTGCCATCAATTGCGACTCAGATTAACCCCTGTTGTTTAGCAAAATCACATCTCAAATGACATGTAGCAACCCCTTGAAAGGTTCCACCTTTTGTTGTGCTGCGATAGTCAGCGCTAAATATTTCGTAAATTAGATATATATAGTAGTAAACTATCCGAGCAGTTCTAAAATCTGGCTGTAGCAAGCTATTTTCCTTTATCAATATAAGCTGAATCACTGCTCATTTAAGCACCTCGTTATTCGATTAGAGAATTCTCAATGTTTTATGGTTGGAAGCTCCTTGCTGGGCTCAGTGCGATTTATTTCCTCGCCATTGGTTTAACTTTTTCAGGGGTTGGTGTGGTGCTGCCGCCGATGGTGGCGGACTTTGGCTGGTCCCGCGCTGAGGTGGGTTTTGGTTTTGCGCTAATTGCTATGATTTACGGTTTAGCCGGACCCATGGTGGCACGGATTATTGATCGAGTTGGCTGCCGCATGACGATTTTTTATGGTGGTTTTATCAATGCAAGTGGGGCAGTCATCACATGTTATACAAGCTCTTTGTGGCAATTTTATATTGGGGCAGGGGTATTAATGGGCATCGGCATGGCCATGCAAACTGTTATTCCCGGTAATCAACTTATTGCTAACTGGTTTCATCATCGTCGCTCATTAGCCTTAGGAATATTTCTGAGCATCGGTGGCCTAGGCGCATTGAGTGCAATCCCTGCTTCCTTTTACATCGATGCAACTGGCCATTGGCAGCATATTTGGTTGGCCATGGCTGGATGTACTTTGCTTGCTTCGTTGATTTCTTTTTTTGTCGTAAAAGAAAAACCTTCTGACCTGGGACAAGAAGTTGATGGTGGAAAGGTTTCTACCCCTAGCAATTCAAACCAGAAGCCCTTAAGGGCTGTTTATCGAACTACAAGCAGTTGGACTCGATCTCAGGCGCTCAGAAGCCCCAGTTTCTGGTTAATTATTGTTGGTGGAAGTGCATCGGTAATGGGGGCAACCATTGTCACCAGCCAGTTGGTTTTACATCTTCAGGATGTTGGTATTGATCCAGTGCTTGCTGGTTCGGCTCTCGGCTTGCAGGGCACCATCGGGGCGGGTGCTCGCTTAATGGCTGGTGCACTCGGTGACAAATTTGATTCTCGAAAACTTTTGATGATGGGGCTTATCGGGCAGCTTGTCGGTTATTATTTTCTAAAAATTGCGAGCGATCCTATTCACGTCTATCTATTCGTACTAACCTTTGGTCTGGGTTACGGTACAGCGGCTGTTTCTTCCACTTCTCTCGTGGTTAACTTTTTCGGCGTGGCGAATAATGCCAAACTGATGGCGGTTCGGGGCATTGTGGTTACGCTATTGGCTGGGGTCGGGCCCGTTACCGCGGGTATTCTGGCTGACCGCAATGGTGATTATTCTTTAGCATTTAGCCTTTATATGGCTTTAAATTTTGTTGCGGTGATTGCTGTGTTTTTAATGCCTATACCGATTTTTAAAGGTCAGGAGAAAAAGGAAGGCTCACCTCTGGCTCAAGAGCCTGTGAAAAACCAGGCTAACTGATGCGTATCGTTAAATGCAGCGATCCATCCCTACGAGATAGAATAAACAGTCTCCGATGGCGAGCTGCGGATCAGGCGTGGCCATAAATAATTTCATCGGAATTCTCGTCTGTAGATTATTTCCGTCGGCTTTAAAGTATTCGCTTATGAGTTCCTGATTTTCTGTTCCCTTTACGGTTAATGCGTCTATTCCGTGCTTTCCTAACCAGCCTAGATTTTGGTTTGCGGGAATTTCTCCAAAATTATACTTTTCTATTTCCGCGATAATAGTGACATCTGCGCCAGGTTTTTGTTTTTCAACATAGAAAAGTGTTTTATCAGCTTTAATCTCTAAGCGTACAGGATGTTGGAGAATTTCAAACACCTCAGATGTTAAACCAGCTTCGTATAGATTTCTGGTTGACATGTAGCGGCTTAATCCCTGATAAGCCAACTCATGGGAGCTAGATTCCTCTCGTCCACCAACTTCCACGGTGATAAGGTGAAAGTCGTCTGTGGCAATTTCCATTAACGCACCGAACCGTATATTAGTGATTACTAAACTATGGCTAAAGAGAGCCGTTAGAGCAATGTGTGATGGATTGCTTATGGTGCTTACGCCAAAAGATGGGCCATCTCCTAAGGTATCGATGCTTTATTTAAAAACGGCAATGCGCGTCTCGTCCCATAATTCATGTCCAAGAAGAGTGAGGGAGTTCACGCCAATTGCTACGGCGAGGGGAGTCAACAACTGCACGGCATTAAAACTATTAGCGAACTCACTAGGCGGTATGCGCCAGTGAAATTGAAAGGATGTTAGCGCCTTCAAGGACAACATCGTCGGTAGTGCAAGAAAGAGGGGTTTTGCCATCAATTTCGATTTGAAACGGGCCATCCCGTATATTTATCAGCCCTTTGGAAAGAGCGTGATAGCGCGGTAAATCGCTAATCATAGCACTGGAAATATCAGGCTCTCGGAGAGTGGGGAAAATCCCTATGGGAATAACGCGGCAATCTTTTTTAGCGGCAAAATTATTTAGTGTGGAGAGTGCTTTTTCAATAGTCGGGCTGGTTTAAAAATTGCCTGAGCGCAGCCAGATTTTCACGTACTCTTGCTGAAAATTATTGGTAGTCAGCTGCGGTGAAATTATCGTTTTTTACAGATAGACCCATATGCTTTATTGCAGTATTAGCTGCCTTTAATGGTTTAAGATGAAGCCAGTTTTTTGCGCCGAAAATGCTCTATAAATATAGTTTAGACAAAACCGCCAAAGCTAAATAGGGTGTTATAGCATTTATTCTTTAGCTGATTTCGACATTCAAATTAACTCAATCGACTTTACGTGTTTTTCCGCTTTCAGCACGCTTTTTAGTTTCACTTTGAACGTAAATGGTATCCGTCGTAGCCATACTTGCATGGCCAAGGTCTTCAGACACATCTTTTAATGCACGCCCTCGTTCTATCTCCATACTAGCTCCAGTATGGCGCAACCAATGGGTGGAGGCCTCTTTTAGTTTTTTCGCTTTTTCTTCCCCGTAGTCACTCGCCATAGAGGTGTAAGCCGCATCAAAAACCTCTTGCACTAATCGCGTGAGGTGCCTGGCCGTTAAGCCACCTTGCCCTCGGAGTTTTTCAACCAGGGGCATTTGATCTCCGGGCGAGGGAAGTGGAGGCAAACCCTGAAAGGCCCGGTAGCGACTGAGGTAAGGAAAATATTCAGTGGGAACGGTGACATCACGTATTTTCCTTCCCTTCCCATAGACCTTTAGCCACCAGTTTTCATCGTGGTCTTGCCAAAAGTGGCTCATGACTGGTCGCCAGGTTTCACGCTCAGAAAGCTCTGATATACGTAAGAAAAGCGTTTTTAAGGTTACCAAAATAAACAAACTGCGCTCATAGCCGACATTTTCTATCGCCATTTTATCGGCAGCCCTTAGTACGTAATGCCATTGATCGTCTGTTAAGCGTCTTACTTCCTTAACTTGCGCATCTTTAATCAAATATCGGCAATCATTTTTGGCGAGCTGAGCAGGGTTACCAAAGCACTTTTCTTCGTTCATTAGATGCTTATAGAAAGCAATAATGGCGGTGAACATGGCTTTGAGGGTTTCCTGTGAAGGCCGGTATTTTTTCTTATCAAGTGTTTGCACGCTTTGGTTTTTTGTTCGTTTAAGCCTGAATGGTAGCCACTCTGGATTTACCTTGTAAAAGCCATTCTGCAGTAGAAACCGATCGGCACTGGCAAAACTGATCCAGGATACGGGCGGTCTCCAACAAAAATCTGCGTACTCCAGTACATCCGCTTTACGGAACTCATCCAGAGGTTTTTCCTTAATCACAAATACCCACAATAGAAACCGCTCCGTTTCATTTCTAAAGCGGCTGTAAGTGTGCTCAGATTTATTTCTTCCCACATAGCTAAGATAATCCAAAGCCCATTGCCAATGCTGTATTCGCCAGTGAGGGCCTGATTCAAGAAAACGCTTCACGTCAGGGTAGTCATTGAGAGCAATATTTTTTAGCTCTGTATACGCGGGAAGAATGGGAAGAGGCTTGGGAGTTTGCATGAAAGTGGACTCGAAACAATGCGATAGCTTGACTATATACGTCCCCCCCTTAAATATCCAATACTGTTTAGTATTAGACATTTTATATGTCTGCGAAAATACCAGCCCCGAAGATGGTTACAAATGTTTAATTGTGGCACAGCCCTTTCTATATAGAGGAATCGGCGCACTGGATGCCCCCTAGTGAGCGTCTTGGCTGCCCCTAGTGGATTGCCTATCCTATATGTTTTCCGCCAGAGTTGAGCACTGACTGTATTGACCCATTAGAGAAATCAGGTGGTAGGTCAATGATACCCTGGGGGTGCGAAGTTTTTCATAGGGTTTCATATAACTAATTATTTTCATACTCACTTTATGTGAGTGCCTGGAAGGTTTATAAATAATAGAAAGGTAGATATATGCGAATCAAGACTAAAGATATTTTTAGAGTTCAATCGTTTGGCTTTCTCGTACTAATCTTGTTTTCGTTTGTATTAATGGGAAATGTTTTGGCTGAGGCAGATGCAGATGGAAACAATGGCCGTATACAGGCGCTTGAAGCAGGAGACAGCATCACCCTTTGGGCCCGCAATTTGCGCCAAAAAATTAATACCACTCTACTAACGCCAGGCCCTGCTGGTCCTCAAGGCCCAGCGGGTATAAATGGCACAAACGGTGCCGATGGTGCGCCAGGTCCCCAAGGACCACAGGGTGTGCCTGGCATTGCGGGCCCTCAAGGTGATCAAGGTATTCAGGGTCCAAAGGGTGATGATGGTGCTACAGGTCCAGCGGGATCGGGAAATAACGTAGTGATATTTAATTCTGCGCCAACGGTTAATGACGACATGAACACGTACGCGGTCGGTTCTATCTGGGTGGATACAAATCAAGGGGATGCTTATATTCTGATTGACGATTCGCCAGCAGCGGCTGAATGGAAATTAATTACCTTCACTCCTCCTGTCTATGCAATCGGGGATACTGGTCCCGTAGGAGGATTTGTGTTTCTAGTACACGCCGACGGACAGCATGGTCTTGAGACTGCACCTGAGGACCAAGGCATCGTTCCTTGGGGATGCTACGGAACGGACATTGATGGTGCTGATGAGGTTGACACTGGCGGTGGCGCCCAAAATACCCTCGATATCTTGAATGACTGCCCACAGTCAGAAGCAGCCTTGTTGGCAAGCAACTACGTCCTTGGTGAATACAGCGATTGGTACTTGCCCTCTAAGAATGAACTAAACGCTATGTACTTAAACCTGGCCGTGAATAATGTGGGTGGTTTTGCTAGCGTCAGCTATTGGAGTTCCTCCGAGGTCTCGGCTTACGTCCCGTGGGCTCAGGACTTCGACAATGGCTTCCAGGGCTACAGCATTAAGTTCAATACGTTCAGAGTACGTGCTGTTCGGGCTTTTTAACTATTTATCTATTTAACTATTTGTTTTACCGCGAAGCGGTCGAAAATTATTATGGCATTGTATTATGACTTGCCCGTGTACCGGGAAACGTACCAATTGATTCTGAAAATTTTTGAGTGCACCCGGGATTTCCCCAAGGAGTATAAATACACCTTGGGGCAGGATATGAGACGTGATGCCCTGCAACTGGTCAGAAGTATTTACCGCGCCAATAAAACGACCGATAAAAAAGCGCCGGTGGACACTTTTTTAGATGAGTTTGAGTTACTCAAGCTGGAAATGCGCCTATGCACGGACTTGAAGGTTTTGTCTTTTAAAAAGCAGGCGGAACTGAGTGTGTTGATGGATAGCATAGGCAAACAGAGCACTCGAAAATTTTTTCCAGGTCACCTTTTTAAGGACTTTATCTAAAAATTATAAGGAGTAACCTCCTTTTCGCATAAACTAACTTGCAGACTTAAACCCTCCTAATCAAAAACCACCGTGCGCTTCCCATGCACGATCACCTTCTCATCAATCACCTTTTGCAGCGCACCGGTCAAAACCGATTCTTCCACCTCGCGCCCTGCTTTGGCCATATCTTCGGGTTTATAACTGTGATCAACGGGAATCACTGCCTGGGTAATAATAGGCCCATCATCCAGATCATTGTTAACAAAGTGGGCGGTGGCGCCAATTATTTTTACGCCTCGTTCGTAGGCTTGGTGGTAAGGCTTTGCACCGATAAACGCGGGGAGAAAAGAGTGGTGAATATTGATGATGCGGCTGGGAAAGGATGAAACAAAGTCAGCCGTTAAAATTCGCATGTATTTTGCCAGTACTACGTAATCAAATTCGTACCGGGATAACACCTGTAATAATTCCCTTTCGTGCTCTTCTCTCGAAACGCCCTGATGGTCGACAACGTGAAATGGAATAGAGAATTTTTTTACAAGGTCTTTCAGTGTGTCGTGGTTACCTATAACGGTGACGATATCCGCATCCAAAGACCCGTAGTGGCTTTTGATTAACAGCTCACCAAGGCAGTGGGCTTCTTTTGTAACGAGCACAGCCATTTTTTTTCTGCCTTTGCTCACCAGGCGCGAATGACTGCCGGACGGCAGTGCCTGATCTAGCTCAGTCAGTAGGTGTCCGTTTTTGAAATCGCCCTCTAGCTCAGTGCGCATAAAAAAACGCCCATTGAGGTTGTCGACGAATTCGCTGTTTTTAATAATATTGAGGTTTTGCTTAAAACAGATAGCGGTAATTTTTGCCACAAGGCCCTTTTGATCGGGGCATTCAGTGATAAGAATTTTTTTTTCTGTTTGCATAGCAAAACTCTACGAGGTGTTATGAAATTAGATAGTAAAGGGCTATGTATTAAACCAGGAAAGTGCGTCATGCAGTTTAACGACATCGCCCACAATAATTAATGTGGGGGGCTGTATATCTTCTTCTTTTATATCGTTGGGCATTGATTCTAAAGTCCCAGTATAAACACGCTGATCGAGGGTAGTGCCCTTTTGTACCAATGCTATGGGGGTTTGTGAATCCATACCGTGCTGCACTAATTTACCGCAGATGCTTTCGAGGCCCACTAAGCCCATATAAAAAACCAATGTCTGCCTGGGCTGAATCAAGCCTTTCCAATCAAGATCTGGCGCACCATCTTTTAAGTGGCCAGTCACGAAGCGTACAGATTGAGAGTAGTCACGGTGGGTGAGCGGGATGCCCGCATAAGCGGCACAGCCAGAAGCGGCGGTAATTCCCGGCACCACCTGGAACGGAATATCTTCCTTGGCAAGTAGTTCAATCTCTTCGCCACCACGCCCAAAGATAAAGGGATCGCCGCCCTTTAAACGACAGACTCGATGCCCTTCCTTCGCCAGACGAACCAGCATTTTTGTAATATCTTCTTGCGGCACAGTGTGTTTATCGCGCGCTTTCCCTACATGTATCATTTGCGCATCACGGCGGCATAGTTCACGCACTCGTTCGGATACCAAGCGGTCGTAAAGCACGACATCTGCTTGTTGCATAAGGCGAAGAGCACGAAAGGTCAGCAAATCAGGATCACCAGGGCCACCACCCACCAAGTACACTTCACCTGTATCTTGAGTGCGCGCGCTTTGTCGTGTTAACTCTTTTTCTAGTAGTTGACTTGCCTGCTGTTCCTTCCCAGCAAAGATTAGTTCCGCCACCGGCCCTTGTAGTACCGATTCCCAAAAACCTCGGCGTTGATTAATGGTTGCGAACTTTTGTTTGACCCTTTCACGATAACTCCCAACGAGTGTTGCCAGTTCGCCATAAGCGCTAGGAATTAATGTTTCAAGACGCGCCCGAATTAAACGGGCTAAAACGGGAGATTTTCCACCACTGGATACTGCCACCACAACGGGTGAGCGATCGATAATAGCTGGCAGTATAAAACTACAGAGGTCGGGGTTATCGACAACATTAACAGGAAGGTTTCGCGCGTTCGCTAACTGTGAAATAGTTTCATTAAGAGCTTTGTTATCAGTTGCGGCAATCACTAGTTGCATTTTATCTAGGTCATCCGCTACAAATTCTCCCAGACGATAAGTACAGCCATGTTTTTCAATAAAGCCAGTCATAGACTGTGTCATGGCTTTCGCTACAACATGTACTTGCGCGTTTGCACTGACCAGCATTCCTGCTTTGCGTACGGCGACTTCTCCCCCACCAATAACTAAACAGGTTTTTCCAGTGAGTTTAAAAAAAAGCGGGAGAAAATCCATAGATACCTCGTTATAAATCTGGAACGGAAAGCGTTAAAAAATCAGGAGCTGGGCTCGATAACCGAAAGGCCACCCATATAAGATCGAAGTACTTCTGGAATAACAATCGAACCATCTTTCTGTTGATAATTTTCCAGTACAGCTACCAGTGTACGCCCTACTGCCAAACCGGAACCATTTATAGTGTGGAGCAGTTCAGGTTTTTTCTGTTCAGGGTTGCGCCAGCGTGCTTGCATTCGTCGCGCTTGAAAATCTTCAAAATTACTGCATGAAGATATTTCACGGTAAGCACTTTGCCCCGGCAGCCACACTTCGATATCAAATGTTTTTGCTGCAGAAAAACCCAGGTCGCCACCACAAAGCGTGACGACGCGATAAGGTAGTTCCAATTTTTGCAGAATATTTTCCGCATGGCCGAGCAGCTCGTCCAGTGCCTGATAAGATTCATCAGGGCGACGCATTTGCACTAGCTCTACTTTTTCAAATTGATGCTGACGTATTAAACCTCGTGTATCGCGCCCGTAGCTACCGGCTTCACTGCGAAAGCAAGGTGTATGACAAACCAGCTTCAAGGGAAGTTGATCGGCATTAAGGATTTCATCGCGCACTATATTGGTAACGGGCACTTCGGCGGTGGGAATAAGATAAAAATTACGCTCGCCGGGAACTTTAAATAAATCTTCTTCGAATTTTGGTAATTGGCCAGTGCCGCGCAAAGAATCGGCTGACACCAGGTAAGGCACATACACTTCCTGGTAACCGTGATCTGCAATATGCGTATCCAGCATGAACTGGGTTAAGGCGCGGTGCAAACGTGCCATTGGCCCGTGCATGACCACAAAGCGTGAAGCGGCGATTTTGGCGGCACTTTCGAAATCCATGAGCGAGCCTGCAGCGTCTACATGGTCTTTTACTTCAAAATCAAATTCTTTTGGCTGGCCCCATTTTCGAAGTTCTACGTTATCGTCTTCGCTTTTTCCTGTTGGAACAGACTCATGAGGAATGTTTGGCACGCCCATTAACAAGTGATCGAGCTTCGTTTGCACGGCATGTAATGCGGCAGATTTTTCCTCTAGCTGTTCACCAAATTGATTCACTTCAGCAAGTAAAGGCGCAATATCTTCACCGGCGGCTTTTGCTTTCCCGATGGATTTGGAGCGCACGTTACGCTCATTTTTCAAGCTTTCGGTTTCAACTTGTAAGGCTTTTCTCTGGCCTTCCAGTTCGTTAAAGGCTTGCTCATCAAAGGAGTAATTTTTTACTGTTAAGCGTTGTACGACAGTGGCCAGTTCGTTTCTCAGTAATTTTGGATCTAGCATTTATAGGTTCTCAATAATTAAAAATTAGCGGAGACATTTGCGTGAGGTTTTTTGCCACCCGCAAAATCTTTAAATAATAAATTCGCCAAGGCGCATACCACCCCATGTTGCCAACAAACACAGGGCGACACTGGATAGAATATAAATGAATGCCGTGATGATATGCCCTGTTTCAAGCAAACGGACTGTTTCAAAGGAGAAAGAAGAAAAGGTGGTGAATGCCCCGAGAAACCCTACCAGCATACTAAAGCGTAGTGGATCACTCATATTGAAGCGCTCACTAATGATCACGAATAAGAGACCAAATAAGAACGAGCCTGTAATATTCGCTAACCAGGTTCCAAAGGGATACTGGCCGTCCGCCAGAACCGGCGTGATGGCTCTTACCAGCAGGTAGCGAGACATGGCACCCGCAGCACCACCTATTCCCACCATTATAAGAGGGTGAACTACCACGTCTTAATTCTCTTCGTCTTTGTTGCTTTGGCTGGTTTGTGCATTTTGTACCGAATGTGTTGATTCATGCTGACGGCCCTTCCCGCTTGTATCGTAGCGCTGCCATGCGCTCATTTTATCCAGTTGGCGCAAATATTTCAGTTTTTCTGCGATTTTTGTTTCCAGACCTCGAGAAACGGGGTGGTAGTATTTTTCGTCTGCAAGCTGCTCAGGAAAGTAATTTTCCCCTCCTGCATAGGCGTCGGGTTCATCGTGGGCGTAACGATATTCTTCCCCGTGGCCCAGCTCTTTCATTAACTTGGTGGGCGCATTGCGCAAATGTGGAGGAACCTCATAACTGGCACTGTTTGAGACCTGTTTTTTTGCGCTTTTATAGGCCATATACACCGCGTTACTTTTTGGCGCACAAGCTAAATACACCACAGCTTGGGCAATTGCTAATTCACCTTCCGGGCTACCGAGGCGCTGCTGTACGTCCCAGGCACTCAAGGCTACTTGTAAACCCCGAGGATCGGCATTACCGATGTCTTCGCTGGCCATTCTGACTACACGACGAGCAATATAGAGGGGGTCGCAGCCTCCATCCAACATGCGAGTAAACCAGTACAAAGCGGAATCGGGGGAGCTTCCTCTCACCGCTTTGTGCAGAGCAGAAATCTGATCGTAAAAATAGTCGCCGCCCTTATCAAAGCGCCGGGTTTCCCCTTGAAGCAGGTTTTCAAGGGTGGAAGTGGAAATCTCATCACCCTGCTCAACAAAGTCTGTCGCTATCTCGAGGTAATTGAGTAGACGTCGTGCATCCCCATCGGCATGAAGCGCCAGTTTATTTAGCGCTTCGTCACTGATACGCAGTTGTTGTGCGCCGAGGCCCCTTTCTACATCGTTTAGTGCCGTTTGCGCCAATTGCTTTAAATCATCGCATTCGAGATTTTTAAGCACATATACTCGGCATCGGGATAATAAGGCGTTATTAAGCTCAAATGATGGATTTTCAGTGGTGGCACCGACAAAAATTACAGTGCCATTTTCAATAAATGGTAGAAAAGCATCTTGTTGGGCTTTATTAAAGCGATGTACCTCATCGACAAAAAGCAGGGTTTTTTCCCCTAGTTCTCGATTCTTTTCTGCCCGTTCGCTGGCGGCGCGAATATCCTTTATACCGGACATCACCGCTGAGAGGCTCTCAAAACGAACATCAAGGCGGTGAGCGATCACCTGAGCAAGGCTGGTTTTACCCACCCCTGGCGGCCCCCATAAAATCATAGAGTGGGGTTTTTGCTGAACAATAGCCTCTCGCAGTGGTTTTCCTTCTGCTAACAAGTGTGTTTGCCCGCAGAATTGATCAATGTCCCGAGGGCGCATTCGTGCCGCGAGGGGTTCATATAAATCAATCATCAGCTAAAGGCTCACCTGATAGTTAACATGGGATAAGAGCAGGAAATTAGAGCAGTAAAAGAACAAGCTTTAGGGCACACCTTGGGAGCTGTCGATAATATCCACTCCCTCTGGGAACTGCAGCATAAAGGCTTGATGCTTAAACGCTGGGTTCAATTTCACGTCCGCAAATCGAACTGTGGTGGTTTGATTAAGGCTATCGCTTAATTTCATATAGATAAGCTTTTCACCGCTGAACTGTAGTTCGACATCGGAAAACAAGCTGCTTTCTTCTTTTGGTTTGAGATGAAAGTGCCAACTTCCAGCTGCGTGCTGAACACCTTCCACATAAAACTGGTGAACCACCTTATCCGGCTCACCACTTAACAGCGCTGCGGGGGTCTGCCCTAAACCCGGGTCGACGTTTTGAATAGAGACCTGTTCGAGGTCAACATCATACACCCAGATACGTTTACCGTCGGAATTAATCTTTTGTTCAAAGGGCTCCAGGGTATGCCAATAAAACTTGCCTGGCCGCTGTAGTTTCATTCTGCCTTGGGTCTGTTGTAATGCTTCACCATCGGCATTAAGGGCTTCCTGGTGAAACTTTGCTGACATGCCGCTGGTAGCATTTAAGAGCTTAATCAACTGTAAAACAGATGGATCTTTCTTTGACTGGGCCTTATTTGCCTGTTCAGCAGCAAGCGCTGTATTGGCGATTAATATCAAAGCAAGCGCAGCGTTAACAAGCCAAACTAAAAAGGTTGGGAGTTTTGGAGCCATGGAATTCCAGATTATGTTAGAGGTTTTTCTATAGGGTGAAGTCGGCTCAGTTATCGCTAATAGGTGGCGGGGCAAGCACTTCACGGTTGCCGTTTGACTGTGGCGCAGAAACTACCCCAGCGCCCTGCAAGGCTTCAACGATGTTTGCGGAGCGATTGTAGCCGATTTTAAATCGTCGCTGCACCGATGATATGGAAACTTTGCGCGCTTCGGTTACAAAGGCCACTACCTGATCATAAAGCGGATCTTGTTCGTGGTCCTCCGGCCCCATGCTACCAGCGCTATTTTCCATGTTGGCGTGGGAACCCTCAAGAATTTCCTCAAGATAATTAGGCCGTTGCCGCTTGCGCCAATCATCGCACACTCGGTGCACTTCTTCGTCGGACACAAAGGCGCCATGCACGCGCTCAGGCATGCTTGTTCCGGGGGGTAAATAAAGCATATCCCCATGACCAAGCAATTGCTCGGCACCGCCTTGATCTAAGATCGTTCGGGAATCAATTTTGGAAGAAACCTGGAAGGCAATCCGGGTGGGGATATTGGCTTTGATTAGACCGGTAATGACATCTACTGAAGGCCTCTGCGTCGCCAATATCAGGTGAATACCCGCAGCACGTGCTTTTTGGGCAATACGTGCGATGAGTTCTTCCACCTTTTTGCCGACCACCATCATCATATCGGCAAATTCATCAATCACCACCACGATAAATGGTAACGTTTCTAATTTTGGAATATCAATTTCACCGTTAGCAACCTGAAATTCCGAAGGAGTGAAAAGTGGGTCACTTAAAGGCTCTCCATCTTCAATAGCCTGTTCTATTTTGCGGTTGAAGCCACTGAGATTTCGTACGCCCATAGCCGCCATGAGCTGGTAACGACGCTCCATCTCCGCCACGCACCAGCGCAATGAATTAGCGGCTTCTTTCATATCCGTCACCACTGGGCAAAGCAAATGAGGAATATCATCATAAACGGATAATTCCAGCATTTTGGGGTCGATCATTATCAAGCGCACCTCGTCTGGAGAGGCTTTAAGCAGAATGCTGATCAGCATGGCGTTTAGCCCCACAGACTTACCGGAACCGGTGGTGCCAGCCACCAGCAAGTGCGGCATCTTGGTCACATCTGCCACCACTGCTTCGCCGGAAATACTTTTCCCCAAGCCAATGGTTACCGGTGATTTGGCGTCATCAAAAACCCTTGAGTTAAGCACTTCGTTTAAACTGATCATTTGGCGGTGTTGGTTGGGAATTTCGACCCCTACAAAGGTTTTGCGGGGAATCACTTCTACAACGCGTACACTGACCACCGCCAGCGAGCGCGCCAAGTCTCTTGCCAACCCAGTAATACGGCTAGCTTTTACACCTGGCGCAGGTTGGATTTCAAAGCGTGTCACAACGGGGCCAGCAATGATGTCGCAGACCTCAGCTACTACACCGAAATCTTTGAGCTTCTCCACCAGGAGTTCGCCCATCCCGCGTAAGTCATCACCTGAATAGCCTCTGCTCTCTGCGGCATTCTCTTGATCTAGAAGCCCTAAGGGGGGTAAGTCACCGGGCTGTGCCTCAAGTAGGCTCACTTGTTTTTCACGTTCGGCGCGGTCACTCACCGCTTGTTTTTTCTCTGACGAAGCTTGGGGAGGTTCTGCTTTCTTGTTTCTCTTTTTAAGAACCTTTTTAGGAGAGGCTTCTGCACTTGAAGGTAGAGGCAAACTGCCAAAACCTGCCGGCACTGGGGTAATAAGCTGCTTTTCTTTTTGTTTTTTCTGCCATTTTAGCTTTTGTTTTTGATAGCTGGCTTTTAAAGACTGAAAAACATGGTTCGAAACGACAATAAACTGGGTCCAAAGAAATATGCTTCCCTGCCCTACCAAGCGCAGAAATTTGATCCAGGAAAGCCCGGTAAATAAGGTAAGCCCCGTGGCAAAAAATATGACCAGGAGAATACTGGCCCCTAGCTTACTCGCTACAGAAGACAGTGCTTTGGCCACTTCCCAGCCGAGTATACCGCCAGAGGTGGCGGGTAATTGTGATTCAGAAAAATGAAGAAATAGCGAAGCCAAGCCCGTGCCTGTCGCCATGATCATCAAAAAACCAACAGTGCGAATGCTGAACATGGGCCAATTCCAGGGAGTATGAGCGAGCTGCTCCCTAAAAACGATCCATGATCTATATGCTACCAATACGGGAAATAACAGCGCCAAATACCCAAATAGCTGATAAAGCACATCTGCACTCCAAGCACCAACAGGGCCAATGAGGTTATGCGCGTCTTTACGGTCACCAACATAAGACCAGCCGGGATCGAGGGGGTCATAACTGATGAGTGCCAAAAGCAAGATGGCAGAAAGCCCAATCAGCAGAAGCATGGCGCCCTCGGTAAGCCCGCGGGACAGATGCTCTATCCACTCGGGTTTGACATCCACTTCTGTTTTTGAACGCGTAGTACTTTTTTTAACCACAATACTCAAACGTCTCTACCCTACCTTGAAAATCTTCCCTAATTGTCGTGCAAGATGAAGCGTTTTAACAGCGCTAAGCCGAAGAAATAAGAGCAGGGTGCACAACTTTACCATTTTCCACGTTAATGCCTGCTTTCAGTGCTGGCGAGCTACTCAGCTTCCCCTGCGCCAACTGCACCACATAGGGCAGAATTGCAGCAGAGAGGGCCTCTGAAGAGGTTCGGGGGACTGCGCCTGGCAGGTTGGTCACACCCATATGTACTACTCCCTCCTCAACATAAGTTGGCTGGTGATAATCGGTAGGCCTGATGGTTTCCACGCAACCGCCCTGGTCTATGGCGATATCAACAATCACAGAGCCCTCAGGCATGCCTTTCACCATATCACGAGTGACAAGCTTGGGCGCAGCGGCACCCGGCACCAATACCGCGCCAATCAGGAGGTCAGTGGTTTTAAGTACCCTTTCGATATCACCTTGGGAAGAATATAGACCGGTAATATTCGGCCCAAGTTCTCGCACGCGCCTCAGTGCATCGGGGTTCAAATCAAACACCGTAATGTTCGCCCCCATTGCGGCTGCTTCTTTAATCGCAAAAGTGCCAGCCGTGCCGGCACCCAGCACCGTAACTTGCCCACGCTCCGTAGCGGTGGCTCCTCCTAACAGAATGCCTCGTCCGCCCATGGAAGCGTGTAGCCAATGTACAGCGCTTTGTATGGCCACCCGTCCAGCCACCTCACTCATGGGCATCAACAAGGGCAAGCTTCCCTTGGATTCCACGGTTTCAAAGGCGATGGCCAACAAACCCAGTTTTTTAAGCGCCTCAAGGAGGGCCTTGTTTGCTGCTAAATGTAGGAAACAAAACAGGAGATGGTCTGGCCGTAAGCGCTTTAGGTCATCCGCAATGGGTTCCTTTACCTTCACGATCATTTCCGCCGCAGCGAAAAGAGCATCAGCGCTATCTACTACGGTTGCGCCAGCTTTTCGGTACTGTTGATCATCAAAACCACTTTGTTCTCCTGCGCCTTTTTCAACGTAAACAAGCCCCCCCTTATGAACGATCTCCGCTACCGCAGACGGAACAAGGCTTACCCTGCCTTCCATGGGTTTAATCTCTTTCGGCACACCAATTTTTAACATCATAAGTCTTTACTACCTGATAAGAATCGACGACACAAAACCCGACATATTAAGCCACTTAGCCCTCTATTCTTTTAATACAATTCTGAAAAAAAGAAAACCGACCGAACTGCTTTATCTACAAGAATCTAGTATAGTTTCTGCTGTTTATCCCTCTTATTCATCGATCTTTATTTTATTTCGGAATTTAACCATGAGCGAAACACAGCACCGTCAGCTAATTATCCTTGGTTCAGGCCCAGCGGGTTATACAGCAGCCATCTACGCCGCACGAGCCAACTTGAACCCTGTTGTTATCACGGGTATCCAGCCTGGCGGTCAGCTAACCACCACCACAGATGTTGATAACTGGCCGGGGAATATTGATGAAGTGCAAGGCCCGCAGTTGATGGAAAATATGCAGAAACATGCAGAAAAGTTTGAAACCGAAATTATCTTTGATCACATTAACGCGGTAGACCTTTCTAATCGCCCATTTCAGCTTTCTGGCGACAGTGCCACCTACACATGTGATGCCCTCATTATTTGCACCGGCGCTTCTGCCAAATACCTCGGGTTGCCTTCAGAAGAGGCGTTTAAGGGCAAAGGAGTCAGCGCTTGCGCCACCTGCGACGGCTTTTTTTATCGAAATAAAAAGGTAGCCGTCATTGGTGGGGGCAATACAGCGGTGGAAGAGGCCCTTTATCTTGCCAATATCGCTGCAGAGGTCACCTTGGTTCACCGTCGCGATCAACTTCGATCAGAAAAAATTCTGCAAGATCGCCTATTGGCAAAGGAAAATATTAAAGTCGAATGGCACCACACTCTGGATGAAGTTCTTGGTGATGACCTTGGCGTTACCGGTATGCGTATAAAAAGCACTCAAACTGGGGAAAGCAAAGACCTCGACCTTGACGGGGTGTTTATCGCCATCGGCCATCAACCTAATACATCCATGTTCGAGGGTCAGCTGGATATGCGTAATGGCTATATCAAGATTCAAAGTGGACTAGAAGGCGGCGCAACCCAGACCAGTGTAGAAGGCGTCTTTGCGGCCGGGGATGTTTGCGACCACACTTACCGTCAGGCAATCACTTCTGCTGGTTTCGGCTGCATGGCCGCGCTTGATGCAGAGAAATTCCTCGACGAGCAGTAGTCTCATCAATAACCATTTTTTTGGTCAAAAATGATAGAAATCCCCTGGTTATCAGCAGATAACTACGATTTCCCGCCAAGCGAAAGTGCCCTGCTTGAACCCAACGGCCTTTTAGCTGGTGGCGGGGATCTTTCTGCTGAGCGCCTAGTTGCAGCTTACAAGCGGGGCATCTTTCCTTGGTATGAGGAAGATCAGCCCATACTTTGGTGGAGCCCCAACCCCCGCGCAGTGCTTTTTACGGACGAACTAAAAATATCCAAAAGTCTGGCAAAAACATTACGCCAAAAGCGCTTTGAAATACGTTTCGATTATAACTTTGAAGCTGTTATCCGCAGTTGCTCAGCACCCAGAGAAGAAGGCGGAGGAACGTGGATCACCGAGGAAATGATTCACGCTTATTGCCAGCTGCATGCCAAAGGCATCGCCCACTCGGTTGAAACCTGGCAGGATGGCGAACTCACTGGCGGTCTTTACGGTTTATCTATTGGACAAATGTTTTTTGGGGAGTCCATGTTTTCATTTAGAGCCAATGCCTCAAAAATTGCTTTCGTTCACTTGGTAAAGCATCTTCAAGCTTGTCACTTCCCAATGATTGATTGCCAGGTTGGCAACCCTCACCTGGAAAGCCTCGGGGCGAGAGAAATCCCTCTGGAACGTTTTAAGGAGATTCTCAGTGCTCATATTAACGCAGACCCCGGTCACGCCTGGAACCACGCATAAGCTCCCTGCAGAGGTGTAGATAAACCGTATGACCCAGCCCACACCGATTAAATTTTTTGTCACTCCAAGTCATTCATGCAGCTATATTGAAGAAAAGCAGGCAACAACGCTGTTCCTTGACCCTCAAGTTCAACCGGGTTTGCACCTTTATTCCCAGCTTAGTGAGCAAGGCTTTCGCCGCAGTGGCAACCATTTTTACCGTCCTCATTGCACTGGTTGCAATGCTTGTATCGCCGCAAGAATTCCTGCCGCCTTATTTAAGGCCAACAAGCGCCAGCGGAGAATACGAAATAAAAACAAAGACTTGGAGGTGGTAATTATGAGCCCCATATTTACCCAAGAACATTACGCCCTGTATGAACACTACATTTGTGAGCGTCATCAAGACGGTGATATGTACCCACCCAGCGAAGAGCAGTATCGTTCATTTTTAACAGAAGGTTGGTCTGAGCACGGCTTACTGGTTGAGTTCAGAAAAGAAAACCAGATTTTAGCCGTTGCAGTAATGGATAAACTGGAAAATGGCCTCTCTGCAGTCTATACCTTCTTCGACCCTGATTATTCCAGCCGCAGCCTAGGTTCTTATGCGATACTCTGGCAGATTGATTACTGTCTTCAGCACCAACTAGCGGCGGTCTACCTCGGTTACTGGATTAAGGAGTGCCCTAAAATGCGCTATAAGTCAGAATATAGACCCCTTGAGCTTTTCACGAATGGGCAGTGGCTTTTCGTGAATTAGAGCCATGGCAATAATTAACTTTGCGTCAAAGCAAAAAATGGGGCAGAATTCGCCCTCGAAAAATAAACTACATTATTCAACTGGTTTAATTTAATGGCGAAAGAAGAGCAAATTGAGATGGAAGGCACGGTGATAGAAACCCTGCCCAACACAATGTTTCGAGTGGAGCTGGATAACGGGCATATTGTAACGGCTCATATCTCCGGAAAAATGCGCAAGCACTACATTCGTATCCTCACGGGTGATCGCGTCAAAGTTGAGATGACGCCTTACGACCTTAGCAAAGGCCGTATTAACTACCGCGTGCGTTAAACCTGACAAGTCTCAAATAAGCATATTAAGTACCAATAAAAAACGGGGCTTCTCCAAGAGAGAGCCCCGTTTTGATGTTTATTAAACGCTGGTATTAAGCGGCTTCCAGCACTTTAAATACCAGTTCTCCGTCCTCTAAATCCACCTCAACCTCACCACCTTCGCTTAACTCCCCAAACAGGATCATTTCAGCAAGCGGCTTTTTGATGGCTTCCTTAACAAGACGAGCCATTGGCCTTGCGCCCATATTTTTGTCATAGCCCTTTTCAGCGAGCCACGCCACTGCCGCATCGCTAACCTGTATAGATACACGCTTTTCATCCAGCTGCGCTTGTAGTTCAACCAAGAGCTTGTCAACCACGCTCTTAATAACTTCATCACTTAACTTGCCGAATTGAATGGTAGCATCCAGTCGGTTTCTAAACTCTGGAGTAAACAGGTTATTGAGCGCTTCTGTACTGTCAGTGCTGTGGTCTTGCAAGCTGAAACCAATAGAGGCCCTGCTCATAATCTGCGCACCCGCATTGGTTGTCATCACCAGGATTACATTCCTAAAATCAGCCTTGCGGCCATTGTTATCCGTTAATGTTCCGTGATCCATCACCTGAAGCAGCAGGTTAAAAACATCGGGGTGGGCTTTTTCAATTTCATCCAGCAGTAAGACACAGTGAGGTTTTTTAGTGATGGCTTCTGTTAATAAGCCACCCTGGTCGTAACCAACGTAACCAGGAGGTGCACCAATCAAACGGGATACGGTGTGACGCTCCATGTACTCGGACATGTCGAAACGCACAAGGTCAATTCCCATGGTGAACGCCAACTGGCGGCATACTTCTGTTTTACCAACACCCGTTGGCCCTGCAAACAGGAAGGAACCAAGAGGCTTGTCGGGTGAGTTTAACCCAGCTCGTGATAACTTTATGGCAGAGGATAAGGTGTGAATCGCATCATCTTGGCCAAAAATAACTCGCTGAAGGTTTTTATCCAGATCCCGAAGTGATTCTTTGTCTGAAGAGCTGATGGTTTTAGCTGGAATGCGAGCCATGCGGGAAATCACCCTTTCCACATCAGCCTTGGTAATGACCTTTTTACGCTTACTGCTAGGCTGTAATCTTTGGTAGGCGCCCGCTTCATCAATCACGTCAATTGCTTTGTCCGGAAGGAAACGGTCTGTCAGGTAGCGGGCAGACAATTCAGCTGCGGCCTCCAGCGCGCCATCGCGGTATTTAATCTCATGATGGGCTTCAAAAGACTCTTTGAGACCCTTAAGGATGCGGAAGGTATCTTCAACGGAAGGCTCTTCGACATCAACTTTCTGAAATCGACGGCTTAAAGCACGATCTTTTTCAAACACACCACGGTATTCCTGAAAAGTGGTGGAACCGATACACTTAATGTCTCCCGATGCCAATAGTGGCTTAAGGAGGTTGGATGCATCCATTACCCCACCAGATGCTGCACCAGCACCGATAATGGTATGAATTTCATCAATAAATAAAATCGCATGCTCTTCTTTTTTAAGCTCAGCGAGTAAGGCCTTAAAACGTTTTTCAAAATCGCCCCGGTACTTGGTGCCCGCAAGCAATGCGCCTAAATCCAGGGAGTAAATAACACCTTCACTGATCGCATCAGGAACACGGCCTTCAACAATTAGCTTGGCGAGCCCTTCTGCAACGGCTGTTTTGCCGACACCGGGCTCCCCAACCAGCAGAGGGTTACACTTACGACGTCGGCACAGTATTTGTACGGTGCGCTCTACTTCTGGCTCTCGACCAATCAAGGGGTCAATGCGCCCTTCTTTTGCCACCTCGTTTAAATTAGATGCGTATGCATTAAGGGGGCTTTGGCTTGTACCTTCTCCCGTCATGTCCTCTTCACTCGGCTCAATAGAAGACTCGTCATTCGTATTTTCATCGGAGACTTTGGAAATACCGTGGGCAATGAAATTTACGACATCTATCCTGGCCACATTCAATGATTTGAGAAAATAAACAGCCTGGCTTTCCTGCTCGCTGAAAATAGCAACAAGCACGTTGGCGCCATTCACTTCCTTTTTTCCAGAAGACTGAACATGGAATACGGCCCTTTGCAGAACTCGCTGAAAACCAAGTGTCGGCTGGGTTTCACGTAATGACTCTTCATCAGGGATAATGGGAGTGGTTTCATCGACAAAGCTAACTAGATCTACTTTTAGCTTGTCGAGATCAGCCCCGCAGGCCTTCATGACCATGGAGGCAGAATCGTTATCAATCAACGCCAGAAGCAAGTGCTCAACGGTCATATACTCATGACGCTTGCCCTTTGCAGATTTAAACGCTGAATTTAATGTGTCTTCTAACTCTTTATTTAGCATTGAATGTATCCACCGGTACGATATGTTAAAACCAAAAGTGAGTAGATGGTTTATTTCTAAACTATCTCAATTTCACAGAGAAGCGGATGCTGATGCTCTTTTGCAAACAGGCATACCTGATGGGCTTTGGTTTCCGCAACATCCTTGGTGTAGGATCCACATGTCGCTTTCCCTTGCCTATGCACCATCATCATGACCTGCACAGCTTGCTCCTCGTCCATCCCAAAAAATATTTTTAGAACATCTACTACAAAATCCATGGGGGTATAGTCATCATTAATCAACACAACTTTATACATGGATGGAGGGGTGACTTTCTCCTTGGCAATGGGCTGCGCCGTTGCTATGTCGATGGAATCGTCATCCATGTTTTCACCCTCTCTACTATTTAATACTAGCCGACAAAATTCAGATTTACTCATAATGGAAACTCATACCAAACAAATAGCTGTTTATTAAAATAGAATAATGACCGCAAAAAACCATAAAAAACCCAGTAAGCTAATTAGAGCATCGGCCTTTCCTTTTCAGTAACATAGGGCCCTGGGGGATAAAAATCAAAGGCTAATTTAACGAAAAACCCTGGCTGAGCTCTTGACAAACCGAATCTTTTCGTAAAGAGTAGATGGCTTGTTACTAAGCTGTTGAAGTTAGCAGCAAAAAGTAAGTTTACAAAACAATACTAATAATAACGAATACATATAAAGGAATGTTAATAATGGCTACAGGGAAAGTGAAGTGGTTTAACAATGCCAAGGGCTATGGTTTTATTCGTCCAGACGAAGGGGGAGATGATCTTTTTGTGCACTTCTCCTATATCGAGATGGAGGGCTACAAGAGTCTACGCGCCGGCCAAGCGATTTCTTATACCACCCGGCAAGCAGATAAAGGCACCCACGCGGTAGATGTGAGCTTTATTAATAGCGAAGGTGGGCCTCAGGCACAAACACCTGTTACCCAACAAAACCAACAAGAAGAAAGCTCAGCAGTCAGTATTGCGTTAGAGCCTGCCTAATTCTTATTAAGGAACGACCACTATGTGAGAATATCTCGGCTCTCATGCATCGGCCTCGTCTCGTGCTTTAGTTCAAGATATAATCACGCAACGGCTGCGCAGGAAACTTTCCGGCAGCCCTGTTGATTGCTTGTGCAAACGTGCGTTCTTATCACCGGCTTTCGCCGCCAACAACACGCAAAATATCGTGCAAATTTTGGCGCTCAAAACCGTGGATAAAACATTTCATGAAACAAGTCATTTGTCTCAACAAACCCTTTCAGGTTCTTTCTCAATTTACTGACAATGAAGGTCGTAGCTGCTTAGCCGATTTTGTTCACTATAAAGGCTACTACCCTGCTGGCAGGCTCGATTACGACTCAGAAGGATTGATCTTACTCACCAATGACGGACAGCTTCAGCAGCGTATCAGCCACCCTCGAAAAAAAATGGCAAAAACCTACTGGGTTCAGGTTGAAGGCGTTCCAAGGCAAGAAGATCTAGAGCCACTGCGTTCGGGCATCGAACTTAAGGATGGGCGCTGTAAAAAGGCCAAAGTAAGAATAATCGCTCCACCAGAAGTATGGCAGCGCAAACCACCCATTCGAGAAAGAAAAAACAAGCCCACCAGCTGGCTCGAAATCATTCTTACTGAGGGTAAAAACCGTCAGGTGCGGCGTATGACAGCCGCCATTGGCTTCCCAACATTACGCTTGATTCGCTACGCTATCGGCCCCTGGAATATTACGACACTTACATCTGGGCAATGGAAACTGGCCGATATCCCCAATGAAATACTTCTGGAAACTCAACAGCCCAAAAATAATCGCGCAGGAAAAAGAATTCACTCAAGGCCGCAACGCAAATAAATAGGCCTCTATTTCTCCCATCGCAACGATTTTTTGTCATCCGATTGCTTCGCGTCAACCCATTGATCCCCAGATGATAAGCACTCCTTCTTCCAAAAAGGTGCCTGGGTTTTTAGCACATCGATAACAAACTCACAGGCCAAAAAGGCCTCACTGCGATGCCGACTGGCGATGCCCACAAAGACGATACGATCAGAGGGTAATAAGCGCCCTACTCTGTGAATTATTTTAACGGCTTCTACATCCCAACGGGATTTGGCCTCCGCTGCAATCGACTCAAGACTTTTTTGTGTCATTTTGGGGTAATGCTCTAATTCCAAGGCGATTAACTCCCTGACGTCGCTGAACTCCCTGACAGACCCGACAAAAGACACCACTGCACCAATATGGGAGCCGATACTGCGCAAGCTTTCTATTTCAATGCCCGCATCAAAATCATCATGCTGTATGTGAATCAAGCCATTACCCCCCAGTTACCGGAGGAAAAAAAGCCACCTCATCGCCATCGTTAAGCGCGCATTTCTCGCTCACAATCTCATGGTTTACAGCCTTTAGAACTTTTTGATCACTAGAAAAAACTTGACTCCAACGCTCACCACGCGCCTGAAGAAACTCAAGCAGTCTCTCTGTATTATCACAGGCATCAGGAAATATCAGTTGTTCTTCAGATACGTCTAGCTGCTCCCTGATTTTGGCAAAATAACAGATTTTAATTTTCATCTAGCCTCCTTCTTTTTGCTTACGCCAACGGTGCATTCCAGTGGCCACTTTTACCACCGCGCTTTTCCAAAAGTTTTATCTCACCAATGATAATGCCTTTATCCACCGCCTTGCACATATCGTAAACAGTGAGCGCGGCAACAGTGGCCGCCGTCAGCGCTTCCATTTCCACGCCAGTTTGGCCAGCTAGTTTACAGCGAGTAATAATGCCAAGGCGGCCTTCCTCCTTATTGACATCAAACTCAACTTTAATCGAGGTGAGCATTAATGGGTGACATAAAGGAATAAGATCATGGGTTTTTTTGGCGGCTTGAATGCCTGCAATCCGGGCCACCGATAACACATCTCCTTTTCTATTGTTTTCAGATAGCGCCAGAACCAAGGTCTCAGGCTTCATCCGTATTTCCGCTTGTGCAATGGCCTCACGGCCCGTCACACGTTTATCTGTAACATCCACCATCGATGCCGCACCACTTTCATCTAAATGGCTTAATTTAGACATACCAACTCCACGCTTATAAACTCCAGCCAAACTGTGAGCTTGGCTTTGAAATAGCGTAACATTAACACTTTCAGCGCAAGCGTGCTTAATACCAAGAGAGAAGCCATCTATATGACCTGGACTCCCCATGTAACCGTTGCCACCATCGTTAAGCAAGACGACAAATTCCTACTGGTGGAAGAGCGGATTAATAATAAAGTTGTACTAAACCAGCCAGCTGGTCATGTTGAAGCCGATGAAACACTCATTGATGCAGCGATTCGAGAAACCCTGGAAGAAACTGGGTGGACAGTCGAGCCCACGGCGCTGCTTGGTTTCTACACCTATATGACACAGTGCAAAACCATGACTTTTTATCGCACAACCTTTGTCGCTGACGCAAAACACTTCAACCCCGGCTATACACTGGACTCAGATATTATTCGCACCCACTGGATGACGCTGGATGAAATAAAATCCCGTAAAACATCATTACGCAGCCCCATTGTATTAAAATGCACCGAAGACTACTGTGCTGGTCGCAGATTCCCCCTCGATACCATCGAAGAATATTACGAATAAGAGCATTTTTATGACCCAGAAACACGTAATCGTCGGCATGTCTGGCGGCGTTGACTCCTCCGTTGCTGCCTACCTTCTTCTTCAGCAGGGTTATAAAGTAGAAGGGCTGTTCATGAAAAACTGGGAAGAGGATGATGGAACCGAATACTGCACAGCTATTGAAGACCTCAAAGATGCCCAAAGTGTGTGCGAACAACTCGGCATTACACTGCATACGGCTAATTTTGCAGCTGAATACTGGGACAATGTATTTGAGCACTTTATCGCTGAATACAAAGCGGGACGCACTCCCAATCCCGACATACTTTGCAACAAGGAAATCAAATTTAAAGCCTTCCTTGACTACGCCGTCGAGCTAGGGGCTGACTATATAGCCACCGGACATTACGCGCAGAGATCAAGCGATAGCGATACCGCCAAGCTCCTAAAAGGTGCGGATACCAACAAGGATCAAACCTACTTCCTCCATGCCGTCAGCGGGCAACAGATTGCAAAAACCTTGTTTCCCATCGGCGCTCTGGAAAAACCCGAAGTGCGTAAAATTGCAGAGAAACTTGGCTTCACTAATCACGATAAAAAAGACAGCACGGGCATCTGTTTTATTGGAGAGCGTCGTTTTAACGATTTTCTGGAGCGCTATATTCCCGCCCAGCCTGGTGAGGTTGTGAGCGATGAAGGCGAAGCCATAGGCAAACATCGGGGGCTCATGTTTTACACCCTTGGCCAACGGCAGGGGATTGGCATAGGTGGCTTAAGTGACCATAGTGAATCACCCTGGTACGTTGTAGGGAAAAACCTTGATAGCAACCAGTTGATTGTCGCCCAAGGCAATAATCACCCCATGTTATTCTCCCATACCCTCACCTGTAGCAAAATCGAGTGGGTATCTGGGCAGGCACCCAGTCTTCCTTATCACTGCTTTGCTAAAACCCGTTATCGCCAGCCAGATCAGGAATGTGTTTTAAAAATGTCTGAAAGCGGCGTATACCAAGTGGACTTTAATGAGCAACAGCGCGCAGTGACCCCAGGCCAATACGTTGTATTTTACGATGGAATGACCTGCCTGGGCGGAGGCGTAATAGAATCCACCAGCTAAGTACCCGCCAGAGCTTAGTTACAAAAATATATAAAAACGCCGTAAATCATACATTGACCCGAATCTGCCACGCCTATAATAAAAACATAAAGGGT
The DNA here is from genome assembly GCA_002366835.1 of Gammaproteobacteria bacterium UBA3067. GTDB lineage: Bacteria > Pseudomonadota > Gammaproteobacteria > Pseudomonadales > UBA3067 > UBA3067. The sequence continues at coordinate 150,863 of DFBZ01000038.1, read as the reverse complement.
TCTTGGGGCTCCCGATATGCCCTCATTACGGCGGTTCGTTATGATAGACAGCAAGCAGCAAGATAAAACCCTTGCCCTCGCGGGGATTTTTCAAGCAGCCAATCTCGTGGACTCTCTTTCGACAATTGGCCAGGTGCCAGAAGAAAGTTTCGCTGAGTCTATCAATAGTGTTTTTCAAACAAACCCTCGCTCGGTATCGGATGTCTACGATGCTGAATACCAGGCTGAACTTGGCATCTGCGCCTTACAGGTCGCCCTAAGTAAGCCCCGAGATGAATCTGCGGCCCGTTGGCTGGCATACTCCAAAGCGCTTATTCGCATTGAGCGCGTTATATCACGTCACCAAGCGCTTCATGCCTTGATTAAAACCAGAATCCAGCACCATAAACGGCATCTAGAGTTTTTTGATTCAGTAACAAATCACAGCGTTATCTCAAAGCTGGGAAGTTTGTATGTGGATACAGCAGGGAGCTCCAAGTATCGCGTTATTATTCACGGCCGACCATCGCTACTAATGTCCCCTGCGCAAAAGGAAAAACTATGCGCCGTATTATTTGCCGGCGTACGCTCCGCACACCTTTGGCGAGAACTTGGCGGAAGCGAGTGGGAGCTGATGTTCCGTAAGAAACATATTCTAAATACCGCAAACTCCATGTCGCCTTTCCATCAATCCCCTGCATGAAAGCATTAACGGCAATGTAGACCTCAACTGTTCACTACAAAATTGGGAATCGTCTAATATACTTTCTGCAGGGTATCAAGATATTAATCAAAATTAACCACGGAGGATCCTATGGGACTTTTTTCCAAAGAACGTACTGACGCTGATCAAGCACCAGCGGCCCCCGATGCTCGAGAGCCGGGTAACATCAGCTTCGGCTCTGACGAAGAGTACAGGGAGAAGAATGAATCACGAGCCGTTCTTAATTCACAGAAGCTAAAATCCAAATATGGTATCAACGACACCATAAAACTGTTACGCAAGCTTACGCATATTGACGATGAGGTTAAGATCGTCGTAGCCAAAACCACCCTAGAATCTATGAATGTTGTTATCCGCGACATCATCACTGACGCGAGCGCTAAAGAAGAAAAGGTTTCCGCACATGTAACATCACTAAAAGACGAGATTAGCGATCTTGAGGCTGAAATTAAAAAGCGCCGCGACCAAATTTCGGCCCTGGATAAAGACTTGTCTGAAACAAAAGAAGCAAGAATATGCCTGGAAAAAGGCGAGCCGAAGGAAAGCTCGGATACAAACGAAGCTAAAATAGTGAAAAAAGCTTCTGAAAAAACCAATCAGAATAGGCCTCAAGAGAAAAAAGCACCGGAACCCCAGGCTGGAAAGGAATAGTCGACCGGCCCAGTGAGCTGTCAGCCTTCAAGGTGGCTTGTGCAGGCAGGTGTGCTTAGGGTGCAGGGTAAGGGAGTAAAAAACCCCGCTAGGCTCACTTCCCAGGGTTTTCTCTTTTATAAAGTTCAATGAAATCAGCCAGTGCTTGCTTGGCCTCTTCTTTTGAGTCGAAGGGCCCAAGCTCATCTCCTTCCCGCAACTTTGCAAACCATCCGCCTTCTTCACTATAAAAGCGATCTGTGCGGTAGTACGTACCGGTTCCGGTTTCACCATGTCTCTTTTCTGCCATAATAACCCCTCTCCATAAGACGAGACCCTTAATAAGATGAGAGAAAAATAGCTCTCGTGCAAAGGCCTACGATAATGACTAATTAAAATTATAGTCAACAACTTCACTATGTTGCCAAGCCACACAAAAACACAACAACTACAGGAATGGATAATCCCGGAAAGTGGAGAAATCACGGTCTATTCCAACTCGACGATTGGTGAGAGGCATCGAAACTGGTAAACTAGGCGGCTAAGGCGCATCTGGATAATTCATGAACTTGTATCTTGTATCCGAAATACACAGCTTTCTTCGTCGCCTAAAAGAGCCTACTGCTGGAGAAAACCTTCGTAATAGCCTTCTACCCGCTATATTAAAGGCAAGCTGGTCTCAAATAGAGTGTGCGGCCCTTCCAAGTTAACTACCCAAGAACCTGAGAATCTTATGAGCAAACCCTCCCTTACGTACCGCGACGCCGGTGTTGATATTAACGCAGGCAATGAACTCGTTCAGCGTATAAAAAGCATCACACGACAAACAAAACGCCCTGAAGTATTAGGCGGTTTAGGCGGATTTGGTGCGCTGTGTGAGATCCCTCAGGGTTATGATCATCCCATTCTCGTGTCAGGTACCGACGGCGTTGGTACCAAACTAAAGCTTGCTATAGAGCTCGGCAAACACGATACAGTGGGTATTGACCTCGTAGCCATGTGTGTCAATGACCTTATAGTCACAGGTGCAGAACCGCTTTTCTTTCTCGACTACTATGCCACCGGCAAATTGGATATCGAAACCGCTGCCAGTGTAATTTCTGGTATTGGAGAAGGCTGTCAGCAAGCAGGCTGCGCTTTAGTTGGTGGGGAAACCGCCGAAATGCCCGGCCTATATGAAGGGGAAGACTACGACCTCGCCGGTTTTTGTGTTGGCGTGGTGGAAAAATCTGAAATCATTGATGGCTCGAAGGTCAGCGCAGGCAATGTCTTAATCGCTCTGGGTGCATCAGGCCCTCACTCCAACGGTTATTCTCTCATACGCAAGATCCTGTCTCTGCCCGATGTATCCATTGACGAAACCGTGGATGGGCAAGACCTCTCAGATATCCTCATGACCCCTACGCGCATCTATGTCTCATCCCTTCAGGCGTTGATGAAAGAGGTTCCCGTAAACGCCATCGCACATATTACCGGTGGCGGTCTACCCGAGAACCTTCCCCGTGTTCTACCTCCAAATACCCGAGCTGAAATTGACACCGACTCATGGCAGTGGCCAGAAGTGTTTCAATGGCTCCAGAAAAAGGGCCAAGTCGAAACAGCAGAAATGTATCGCACCTTTAACTGTGGCGTAGGCATGGTGCTTTGCATTCCCTCTGACCACGCCGAGAAGGCGCTTGGCGTACTTAATGATGCGGGAGAGAATGCTTGGGTAATTGGCTCCATCACTCCCGGTAGCAACGTCGAACCTTATGTTGTGCTGCCGGAATAGGAAGTTAAATGTCCGTCTCGCAGCCCTTTTCACTCGCCGTACTAATTTCAGGCAACGGCTCTAATCTGCAAGCGATTATTGATGCCATTCAAAACAAGAAGCTCGACGCAAGCATCAAGCTCGTAATTAGCAATCGAGCTGATGCCAAGGGCCTTAAAAGGGCCGAAGCGGCGGGTATTCCCACCCTTCTGATCGAGCACACCCAATACTCTAGCCGCGAGGAGTTCGATCAGGCCATGCTGGATGCACTTAAAGCCTGTAGGCCTGACCTAGTGGTGCTTGCTGGCTTTATGCGCATCCTTTCTGCACAGTTTGTGAGCGCTTTAAGCGGCAAGTTAATCAATATCCACCCTTCTCTACTGCCACGCTACAAAGGCACTCAAACCCATAAGCGTGCCCTGGAGGCTCATGACTCCGTACATGGCTGTAGCATCCACTATGTCACAGAAGAGCTGGACGGAGGCCCCGTAGTTGCCCAATCGGAAGTCCCCATCTATCCTAACGATACCGAGCAGCTTCTGGCCGCCAGAGTGCAGAAAGAAGAACACCAGCTCTACCCTTTTTGTATCGGCTTAATCGCTCAAACAAAACTGGAATTAATTGATGGTGCACCTGTCTTAAATAAGCAGCTGCTTACAAGCGGTGGTATCAAGTTTCGCCAATCAAATTATGATCGTTATTATTTGGAGTGAATATTAAAAAGCCAAAGCACAGATTGCCAGCAATCATTGTTAGCGCTCTGATTCTATTGCCGCTGCTGTCAGCGCCAGGCTTTGGTCAATCTGCTCCTCAAAGCGCCATGCATATTCAGCCATTTACGGCCACTTACGATTCTGTCTGGTACCCGCTCTCACTTAAAGGCAGCGCTACGCGCACTCTGCAAATCAACAACCCCAATCATGGATTATTTACCTTTGAAGGGAAAATGATGGGCGCAACATTGCAGGAAAAATCCTCTCTGCAGTGGAATGGCTGCATACCCGTACCACGGTCCTTTTCCCGCACCAAAAAACATATTTTCAGCAATAAGACTGTCGATCAACAAACGTTTAACTGGCCAGCCAGACAAGTGAGCGCACGGCATAAAGAAAGGATGGCCAAGTTAGCAATTACTGACGGCACTTTTGACCCACTGAGTTACCAGCTCGCATTACGTTGTGGCCTCAAGCAAGGCAAAACACAATTCGAATACGACGTTGTTCGCAAAACAAAAGTGAAACGGTATCACTTTGAGGTCGTTGGAGAAGAAAGCATCAGCACGGCTTTGGGGGCGCTTCAGGCGATTAAAGTAATAAGAAGCAGCGACGGTAGCAACAACAAACAAACCACACTGTGGTTTTCAAAAGCACATGATTTTACGTTGATTAAACTTGAGCAAAAAGAAGCGGATGATAATCTCTACGTATTCACCATCCGCGAATTGACGATTCACTAAACGCTTGCTGACTGCCTAGCGATGAGTTCAGAAGTTTAGGCCTTGGGTAAAGTAACCCCCTGCTGCCCCTGGTACTTTCCGCCACGGTCTTTATAAGATGTTTCGCATACATCATCAGACTCAAAGAAAAGCATCTGTGCCACACCTTCATTGGCATAAATCCGCGCTGGCAGATTCGTGGTGTTAGAAAATTCCAGTGTGACATGCCCTTCCCACTCAGGCTCCAAAGGCGTCACATTGACGATAATCCCGCATCGAGCATAGGTAGATTTACCCAGGCAAATAGTCAAAACACTACGGGGAATTCGAAAATACTCTACTGTGCGCGCCAATGCGAAAGAGTTAGGAGGAATAACACAGGTATCCCCCACAACATCCACAAAACTCGACTCATCAAAGTTTTTGGGATCAACCGTTACCGAGTTAATATTCGTAAACACCTTAAACTCTCTCGAACAGCGCACATCATAGCCATAACTCGATGTGCCGTAGGAAATAACGCGTTCGTCGCCACTGTATCGAACCTGGCCGGGCTCGAAGGGTTCAATCATGCCCTGGTCTTGAGCCATACGGCGAATCCACTTATCTGACTTAATACTCATTCCGATAATGCCCTGTCAATGATGCAAAACGCAGCATGATACACCTTTTAAAGAGCCAGAAAAAATTGTTTTACTCGTCTCGTCTCGTTATATTTGACGCCCTTTCCGAAACAAGCCTCAAACACTGCTGTGACCAATAAAATGACCGACGTAACGCAAAACAACACCCCGAGAAAAATCCTCGTAACATCCGCCCTGCCTTATGCCAATGGCTCTATTCATATGGGGCACCTGCTCGAGTACATTCAAACGGATATCTGGGTGCGATTTCAGAAAATGCGCGGCGAGTTGTGCACTTACGTTTGTGCAGATGACACCCACGGCACGGCCATTATGCTTAAGGCCGAACAAATGGGCATCACACCTGAAGCCCTCATCAATGATGTCAACCAAGAACACCAAGAGGACTTTCGGCGCTTCAATATCGCATTTGACAACTACTACAGCACCCACTCCGAAGAAAACAGGGAGATTTCTTCATACATCTATCTAAAAAACCGCGCGAAAGGGCACATCACCACGCGCAATATTTCTCAGCTTTTTGATCCTGAAAAAGAATTATTCCTTGCGGATCGCTTCGTTAAAGGGGGCTGCCCCAAATGTGGAGCCGAAGACCAATACGGAGACAACTGCGAAGTATGTAGCGCCACCTATGATGCGCACGAACTCAAAAACCCGCACTCCACCATTTCAGGGGCAACACCGGTTGAAAAAGAATCCGAGCATTACTTTTTCAACCTACCCAACTTCCAAGACATGCTTGCAGAGTGGATCCGAGCTGGTCATCTCCAAGAAGAAGTAGCCAATAAGCTAAGCGAATGGTTTGAGGCAGGCTTAAAACCCTGGGATATCAGTCGTGATGCGCCCTACTTTGGATTCGAAATCCCCGAAGCACCTGGTAAATATTTTTACGTCTGGCTCGACGCCCCCATCGGCTACATGGCTAGTTTTAAAAACCTCTGCGAACGTCGCGATGACCTTGACTTTGACAGCTACTGGGGAAAGGACAGCACAGCAGAGCTGTATCACTTTATTGGCAAGGATATCGTAAACTTCCATGCACTATTTTGGCCAGCACTGCTAAGCGGTGCAGACTTGCGCACACCCAGTGGAATTTTCGTCCACGGTTTTCTCACCGTGAATGGCGAAAAAATGTCCAAGTCCAGAGGTACTTTTATTAAGGCCAGCACCTACCTCAATCACCTCGATCCCGAATACCTGCGTTATTATTTTGCGGCGAAATTAAATAAGCGCGTTAACGATTTAGATCTCAATTTTGAAGACTTCAGCCAAAGGGTGAATTCTGATCTAGTCGGTAAGCTCGTTAATATTGCCAGCCGCAGCGCAGGTTTTATCTACAAAAAATTTGATGGGCAGCTTTCTTCCGAGGTCACCGAAGGCGAGCTAATCGCGACATTCCAAAACGCAGCAGGTGATATTGCAGGCTACTACGAAGATCGCGAATTTGGCAAAGCGATCCGCGAGATCATGTCCCTGGCAGACATCGCAAACCAATACGTCGATGAGAAAAAACCCTGGGTATTGGCGAAGGAGGAAGGCCAGGAAAAAGCAGTACAAGATATTTGCTCCACCGCTATAAACCTTTATCGTCTGCTTGTTCTTTATCTAAAGCCAGTGCTTCCGACACTGGCAGAAAAAAGTGAAGCTTTTTTGAATATCGAAGCACTAAGCTGGAATGATAAAGACACTCTTCTCACCAGTCATCAAATTAACAAATTCAAACCTCTGATGACCCGAATAGAGCAAGAAAAAATTGACGCGATGATTGCTGAATCAAAAGCAGAAAGCCAAAGTAACGTAACACCAGCAAAGGCCACCGCAGCAGAAAGCGTAAATAATGCCTCACAAGAAGCCATTGCTGATGAAATCGAGTTCAACGATTTTAGCAAAGTGGATCTTCGGGTTGCACGCATTGTAAAAGCACAGTCAGTGGAAAAGGCAGACAAACTACTGCAGCTCACCCTCGACATTGGAGAGGAAAAAACTCGCAATGTATTTGCCGGCATTAAATCAGCCTATCAAGCCGAAGAGCTGGAGGGCCGATTAACCGTTATGGTTGCCAACCTCAAACCTCGAAAAATGCGCTTTGGAATCTCTGAAGGTATGGTGCTTGCGGCAGGGCCTGGGGGAAAAGAAATATGGATATTAAATCCAGATGAAGGAGCAAAGCCGGGGATGCGAATTCAATAAATGTTTAAGTGAGCAGCATGAGAGCACCGAGGCCCTCGTGCTGTATTTTAACCTAGAAACCTCAGTTGCACCCCGAGGGCATAAAGGCGCGAAAAAGATCTGCACCGACAGTAGGCGCTCTTAGGCGAGATATTGGCGTGCATAGGGAATTTTAAAAATTCGTGGGCACCTTATTGGGCGTAAGCGCCGTATACGGCTGGAGATGTGAACTTTTTAAAATTTTCTAGGTGCGTCAAGAGCCTGTACAGACTTTCGTGATCCAACTGAGGTTTCTAGGTTTAACCGAGCAAGTCTAATTCACCCTTGGATACAACCGTGATGACCTTGGCAACGTCCTCGACATCTACCGGCTTTGTAAGAAAATAATTCATTCCAGCCTCGTAAGACTCCATTTTTTTTGACTCAAGCGCATGGGCACTTAGTGCAATGATGGGCAGAGGTTTACCTTTTTTATCCATAAACTGATTAGCACGAATCTGCCTAGTAGCCTCTATTCCGTCCAGAACGGGCATTTCGCAATCCATTAGAACCAAATCACAAGAACGGGGATTGTTCTCCAGCCAGTCTATTGCCTCCTGGCCATTTTCCACCAACTCAAAACTCACATGCAGTACATCAAGAATCCCTACTATAACCGCCTGGTTTACTTCGTTATCCTCTACAATTAATACTTTAAAGTCAGTAAATTTTTTATTTTCAGAAAAATTAGTTCGTTGAAATACACTGTCTTTATTGCGTTTTTTTGATAGTAGCGGCAGAAGATCATGTACCAACAATGGTTTTTCTATAATAAAATCGATATTTTCAAAACTTTTATTCTTGGCCGGCTGCAAAGCAGTCAAATCATCTAGCAATATAAATTTACAAGCTACCGCTGCTTTGTCGGAAGCTAACTCATTGAGCAATCGAGGCCCCACGCCCCCAGAGAACTTGGCATCCATAAGAATGGCGTCATAGCTTTTTTGTCCGCTTTTATTCTGAAGCTTGGTTTTAATGCCTTCAAATGTACGAACGATATCTACTCCCACGCCAAAAGAGCGCAACGCTTTTTGGAGCAGATTACTTCTAACTGAAGAGGTGTCTGCTACGATAATCTGCATGCCCTCAAGTGAGGGTTCATATGCATTATCTTCTGAAGAGGAAAGCGCACCAACTGGAACTGTAAACCAAAATGCCGCCCCCATTCCTTCTGCACTGTTAACACCGATATCCCCACCCATCAACAAAACCAAACGACGGCAAATCGCTAACCCCAGTCCACTACCTCCATATCTTCTGGTTGTACTCGCATCTGCCTGGGAAAATGAATCAAATAAATGCACTTGTTTCTCTGGAGATATACCAATGCCAGAGTCTATCACCTCAAATTTAATATCGAATAAGCCTGACTCTTTTGATTCGCCCATCACCAGGAGTTGAACCTCTCCCTCTTCAGTAAACTTAAATGCATTGCCCAAAAGATTAATAATGACTTGTTTAATGCGAGTCACATCACCGATGGCATCCTCCGGAAGAGCTGGGTCAATATATACCACTAACTCGATACCCGATTCTGCAGAGCGTAGGGCAAATATGGAAACCGCTTCGCTAACAAGCTGAGCGATATTAAACTTGGTTTTCTCAATATCCATCCTGCCAGCTTCAATTTTTGAATAATCGAGCACATCATTCAGGACTGACAACAATGATCGACTTGAGCTGCGAATACTATTTAGAAAACGCGCCTGATCCTGACTGAGCTCCGTTGTATTCATCAGCTCAGCCATCCCTAAAACACCATTCAGTGGCGTCCTAATTTCATGGCTCATTGTGGCTAAAAACTCACTTTTAGCCTTGCTACCTGCTTCCGCATCGGATTTAGCTTTGACCAGCTGCTTTTCCGTGTGCTCACGCTCTAAAACAAAACCCAGGACAATAAAAGATAATGTTGCAACGACGGTAACGCGGTTTAATACGGCGAGAAGCGCCTGATGTTCAACCGGAATCAAATTAGGCAGATCTATCCCTACTTGCCACATAAAATAGAACGCGAGAGTTATGCCTGTCTGTATTAACAGATAAAAAAGCATCCCCCCTCGGCCCAGCAATAACCCTGCAACAATAGGAACCACATATGTCCAGCTAAAATGTGGGTAATTAAACCCGCCGGTCCGAAGATTTGTTATAAAAAATATTATGCATAGCACGGAAAGAAGCAGGTGCGCGCTGAGCTCACCGTTATTGTAACGCCAAGTTATAAATAAAATTAATAGCGCGCTAAAGACCCCCCCCGTAAAAACAAACGCATGATAGTACACGCCGGTAACCCAGAAATAAGTGACGAAAGGAACAGCGATTGTGACCATTGTTAAGGTCATTTGATTGATCAAGCGAAGCTGCTGCTTTGATTTTTCTGTCCCATCATCCCTAATGCCAATTTCAAGCAGGGAAAAATACCATTTGGATAGCTTTCGAATCATTCGTCATTCACAGTTTAATAAACTAATTGGATTTTTTATTTGGGGCAATCAAACAAGCCCTATCTGAAGAGTTAGCGACTGTTGCATAGGTCGGCGCTATTCTCAGGGCAAAACTGTCGGTGTCTAATAAGCATATACGATATAAACAAAGCACAGATTTACGCCTTAACATTCGTAACATTAAAACTACATTGGCAGAGACAGTTGCCCCCTTTTCGATGGGAACACCTAGGCGCTTTACAAAAGAAAGTTTTTTGAAATAATGCTCATATGGGAGCAATTGATAACGCTCAATGACATGAAGGTTGCCAAGAAGATCTAGGCAGTTGAAGGGCAATTGTAATTGGCTTAATAAAGCCGTTAAAAGAAAACAAAAACGACGTAAACAATTTTTATCCGTTTGTCCGTATATTAACACAGAAACAACGAATTAAGGTGCCGGTGAAAAGTACTCTTAGCACATTGCAAAACTGCAAATTCAAGTGCGCATTCATTATATCTAACAACGGCAACTGGCCTTCTTTTGACGAAATAGCGACCACTCCATACCTGATTTTTAAAACATATTAGAGGGGTGGTCGCTTGACAACTAAATCTATAACGCCCCTATTCAGGCGCCACGTCTTCAAACGGCGCAACAAGCTTCTCGAGCTCACTGCTTAGTTGATCTATCGTCTGAATTAACACCGCTTCTTTCCTCGACTTCGCTGCATTAGATGCTTCCAATTCACGAATACGTGGTTCGAAGGTATTAAAATCGAGTTGGTTAGAAGTGATGTAAGAGACTTTCTGTGCCCGCTCATAGGCAATGGTATCCTCAAGAGGAGCGACAACCATTGTCATCATTGCCATGTATGTGGCGAATACTGAAATAACGACTGCGGCCAGTAAAAAGCCCCATGGTCGACGACTTTCTTCAGTTTCATCTGGTTGATCCACTGCTCGGCTGGTAGATGAATTAGCTGCAAGTGCTGGGTTAATGCTGCTTAACACATTGGTATCATTTTCAACATTATCAGAATCTTCTGGTAGTGCCATTTCACTGCTCCTTTAACTTGGTGAGACCTTTATTTTACTAAAATAACAACCTGAAAGCGCTCAAGCGATGAGAGCCTAATGACGCACTTTCCGTTTATTAAAAAACAACATTATCGGCAACAAAAAAGTCTCATAATCACTGTTTATTGTGGGATTTATCGTCACTCAAAGCTATAAATGCTCGTAGCAATCAGAGCTTCCAACCTCCCTCCTGGAAGCTTGGAAGAGCATGAGTGCAGGGTAATCATACTCAATCGATGGAGATTGTTCCACTGAGAGTTACGCCTTAGGTTCAGAGCATCGAGCGGGCCTCGCGGAAATATACCTGCGCACTCGCTTTCTAAACAGATAGCCGTCTTACCTGCTTGCGCAGGTCCCTTACTAGGAGGTTATTCCCATTTTTCACCAGGCCAGCTGGGCGATATTTTATCTGTATATAAAGGGCCGTAATACGAAGTACGTGCTCGGCTAGCTCAGGGGAAGAGGAGGAGACCCGTTGGGCAAACGCAGTTTCTCCCTCGCAGAATCCTTTTTCATATCCGCGTTTTGATAGTTTTCTGCAAAACCGGAGATAAATGCGCTGCTCAGGTGACGCCCGGGGTGGCCGGTTAGCGTAGAGTTCCACGAGGAATATCAGCAAGATAGCGCCGATTAAACTCCCCACAAGAACAAATACTACGGTTTTGAGGTCTGAAGAACCAAATAGCTTACGAAACAGGTCCGTCTGGAGGTCGCCATCGTAACCCACCACTTTTTGAATCCACAGCATACGCAGGTAATCCATACTGTGGCGAAGTCGGCTAAGAGCAGGCACATCCCTATACCGAAGCAGGGATAGCGGCCTTTGAGCCAAAAAGCTGCTTGAGCTCCCTAGTGCATTTTCTATGCCTTTCTCAATGCGCGTGGGTGAAACTGCGGCAGTGGGATCGACCCTTACCCACCCTTGCTCAGGCAGCCAAACCTCAGACCAGGCATGTGCATCGAATTGATACACCAGCAAATAGTTATCAAGGCTACTTTGCTCGCCACCTTGGTAACCAGTCACCACCCTGGCAGGGATACCAGCGCTACGCGCCAAGAAGGTGAATGTACTGGCATAATGTGCACAGAAGCCTCGCCGGGTAGAAAATAGAAACTGATCAACACTGTCTTTCCCTAGAAGAGGAGGTTTTAAAGTGTAGTAAAACGGCTTCTCTCTAAAATGCGAAAGCACTTGTGCGATAAAGGCCTTATCAGAGCCGGCTTTTTCTCTTAGCTCAAGCGCCCACTGTCTGGCACGTTTATTTCCAGAGGTGGGGAGTTGTAAATTTATATCCCGCCGGAATTCTCTGCTCATCCAGTTAGGGGCTTGTCTTACACCCGTCAAATCAAGGGATTCCACCTTATAAACAAAGGGCTCCCTTATTGGTTTTTCGGCGTTGAGGGCAAAGCCGTTTTTCATATCAATGCCGCCGGTTAGGGGCTTGGCCCAATCTAGGGCAAAGAGCCAGGGTTTGTCACTCGGCTCCATAACAACATCGTAACGGTAATAATTGCCTTGTTGACGGGTCTTATTTAAAGAAAACCAAGTTTTATATGCGGTCCAAAATTCCTTAGCCGCGTCTTGGTCGGACTGTAATAACGGGCCCCAACTCTGCCGACCGTCCCTGCGTCGCCAGCGTTTGCCGTCAAAATCTTCCAAAACCATAGCCCGCCAATAGCGGTCGGCAGGTGGGGGAGGCTCCTTTTCGAATTTTGCTCGAAACGCGACGCTGTCATTTTCCCCCAAGCGGGCAATATCTCCCGGCGACATTTCATCACTCAAGCCCACCTTTGCCTGATGATTATCAAATTGAATACTCCAAAACGATTCAACTCGTGGAACAAACAAAAAAAGAATGACCATTATAGGTAAGCTCTTCAATACCAGAAGAACCGCATTTTTATAATGATGTTTCCACTGCAACGAAGGTTGATTAATTGATATAAGCGCGGCACTGATAACCACGCAACTAAACAATAAATATAAGGCTTTGCTAAAAGCCTGGTCGAACAAAAAAGCAGTGGCGACCACAAAGTAACTTAGAGTCACCACGGTATAAGCATCGCGCTTACTTTTCGCCTCAAGTAACTTAAAGGTATAGGCAAGAATCAGTAGAGCCACTCCGGCCAAGGGGCCAATCACTGTTCCATAAGCTCGGTACACTGCGGCAAAACCAAGAACCACCAGCACAAACCGGACGCCCTTCGTCGGTAGAGGCCAGTTACGCCGACTGGAACCGATTCGCCAAACCAGGCAAAGCGAAACAAGAGATAGCACCCAAAAAGAATGGGTGGAGAAATGAGGAAACACCACCACAAGATGAGAAATAACTAAGAAGACGATGATATTCCTTGGAAGCCCATCAATAACTGGCTTATTCATCGTTTATAAGCCCAAACAATGCCACTGTCTTCAAAGCACGAAATACATGGGCTTCTCCACAGCCAGGCGGAATTTCACCATTGGGCAGCCTTAAACCAAAGGTCTCCTGTTTTTTAGCATGCCTTATAATCCAATAGGTCATGGCGGAGAGGCGTTTTTCTTGGTTTATGGCGGGCCAGCTAAACCAGTCAACCCATTGCGAGTCTCCAGAATGCCCCTGATATGTTTTAGTGTGTAAACCTCTGCCCTTGGCAAAGACCTTCCAGTCGACATGCTTAGGCGAATCACCTAGACGATAGTTTCGTAATTCTGCAAAATCCTCCACGCCCTCTTGCAAGCCACTTTCCTCATAACCCAAACCTTCTTCGCTGCTGTTTTGTTTCGGGCAAAAAGTGGGTTGGGGATACACAAGGCAAGCCAGCTGCAAATCAACCCAGGACCACGATCGTATTAAACCAAGAGGATAATACGTTTGAAGGTGAAAACGACCCGGCTTGCACCAACCCCGCTGCTGGGTGACAAACGGAAGCGATACAAGCGATTGGCCCTCTAAATTGAGAGAACCCATTACGCTATCCTGCCGAGGAATTTTAAGCTGGAGAGATTGGCCCGTGGAACAGTTCGCGCTGCTTATTTTCAAACAGAAGCTGATTGACTCCCCTGTGCAGACCGGAGCAGCACCGGCGCTTTCTAAGCACAAACCCGACAAATTCCGGTAAGTAGCAAAAATGCCGTTTAAAAATAGGCCCGCTAATAAAAAACATAAGGCCATTATGAGATTATTTTCGTAGTTGATGCCTGCCAAAAACAAGATGGCGACTACACCCAAAAACATCAGCCCATTAAATGTTGGAAAAATAAAGATTCGTCTATGATCAAGAACCACTTGGTCAGAAGGAGGAATGCGCTTTTCAAGCCAAAAGCCAACGCGCTTACGTATTAACGCTTCTAAACAACCAGGTATAAGTGATTTGGGTAAAAACGGGATATTCATAGAGTATCTACCCAGCTATAGATACTCGTGAAAGCAGCAGCTCACTCGCCTTGTCGTTGCTTCTGCCAAATTGAGCAGAGCTTATCTGTACGCGGTGGTCCATCACTGCGGGCAAAACTGCCTGAACATCCTCTGGCAGAACGAAATCACGCCCATCAATCAAGGCCCAGGCTTGCGCACTTCTGGCAAGAGCCGAAGAGCCGCGAGGTGATACACCGCAGAGAAAATGCCCTCGCTGCCGAGTGAAATGCACCAGCCTTAGAATATAATCAACAACTGCCTCAGATAAATGCACCTGAGCCACTTGTGACTGAAGCTGAGCCAAATCAGAAGGCCCTATTATCGTATTAATATCCTTTGCTGAAACGGCTCCCTGCCCCCCCATCAACATAATTTTTTCCGCCTCTGCCGGCGGATAACCGAGATGAATGCGCATCAAGAATCGATCTAGTTGGGATTCAGGCAAGGGATAAGTTCCCATTTGGGAAGATGGGTTCTGTGTAGCAATGACAAAAAACAGCTCGGGTAACGAGCGAGTGTTGCCTTCGACAGTCACTTGCCTTTCCTCCATTGCCTCAAGCAAAGCACTCTGAGTTTTTGGGCTGGCCCTGTTTATTTCATCGGCCAATATCAATTGAGCAAAGATTGGTCCAGCTTTAAACGTAAAGTCACCGCTGTCTTTATCGAAAACTGAAACACCCAGGATATCGGCCGGCAATAAATCGCTAGTGAACTGGATTCTCTTATAGCTTAGACCGAAAACCTGTGCCAAAACCTGAGATAAGGTTGTTTTCCCCATTCCTGGCAAGTCTTCGATAAGCAGATTACCTCGTGCTAAAAGGCATACCATCGCCAGGCGTATTTGATGGTCCTTGCCCAAGATAACCTTGCTGGCTTCCTCTATTGCCCGAGTAATCAAAACACCACTCCCTGAAATGATTATTTTTCCGTACGTGCTCCAATTCTAGCAGTTGAACACGCTAAGGCTCCCTTATTCATGACGCGCTCTTCAAAACAACCTAGTAAACCACCCCGCAGTTAGTCAGCCCCCCATGCTATATGGGCCGATATAAACAATTTCTATTTGCCAATATGACCACAACCCGCTAACATTCAAAAAAACATGGATTTCGATGTGGGTTATTTTACTTGGTAATGGGATATTGCATTTAATCACTGTACCCTTAATACTACTGGCCATAAGCGTATGCGCCTCAAGCAAAACATTCTATGTATCCTCTTAACTTTAAGGGGCTTGAGCGCTAAGGAATCATCATACTGACCATAGGTTTTTTAAAACACCGCCATTATTATTAGTTTGTTCGGCGTGGGTCATACTTTGTTATAGAGATAATTAAAATTACAGGGGTTTTAACCCCCCCCTAAATGGCGGCTTTCGTTTATTTTCGGCTTACACGACCACTAATAAAACAAGCTCTGAAGCCAATGATCGACTGCAAGGTTTACATTAAGTCAGTTTTTAGAAAATAACGCTTAATTGCAGATAAGGGTAGCTTCAGTCTTCAGGTGATAATCTGGTTTATTTATTTATGGCAAATATGTTCGCCATAAATAGTGGCTAATAATTTATACGCAGGATGCCCTATAGGATTTTTTGCACTGGAAACAAGGCCCTGCGAGAAAAACATTGAACATTAAGTTGCGTGACCCCGTATAACAGCCACCCACGCAATAGCTATCGCTTTTTCACCCCGTTTATAACACTCAGTTTGCAAACGGTATTTAATTAATCAATAGAGGAAATACCAACAGGAATATGGATCTTTTGCTTAATCCCGAAATAAACTTTTGCTCATGCGGCTGCGAAGCCCGTCTTATAAAAAATGCGCTCCGTGCTCAAAAGTCCGGAAAAAAACGCTTCAATTACTGGATAGAATGCCTGGATGATAGCTGCGGGAACAAAGGCGGTGCTGAAGGGCAATCTTGGAAGGCCATCCTTAACTGGAACAGCAGTGAAAACTCTGATTTTCCTGACAGCATCGAAATTCCGTTTCTATCACTTATTGGTTTAAACCAGGAAGAAATCGTTGCGAAAATATCCGGTTTAGAGAGCGAATTAAACTCCAAAGCGAATAAATCTTATAAGTCCGGCCGCCCTCTACCGCAAAAAGCGTATATAGAGCTTAAAGCACAACTTGCTTGGCTTGATTACGCAAAAGCTTGGTACAAAAATCATTTTGATTGTGCTGAAGTTTTTACAACCGATACTCGGAATAAGCAAGCAAATGAACCTAACGATGCCGTAACACCTCAATCAAACTAAAACACGACCATTCAAATAATAATATTCTTAATTTTTGACATAAAATTGGTCTACTTGGGAAAACCATGAAAACGCGCTTCACCGAATGCTTTGGCATTGAACACCCTATTGTACTACCCGGAATGAGCATGGTGTCGGTTCCAAAACTTGTTGCTGCAGTTTCCAATGCGGGTGGCCTGGGCATACTTGCAACTGGCCCCTTAAGTGCTGAAGAGACTCGCCAAGCGATTAGAGAAATTCGGGAGCTTACTGACAAACCCTTTGGAATTGGCGTAACTCTCATGATGCCTGGGGCTAAAGAAAACGCTGAAGTTGGCCTTGAAGAGCAAGTACCTGTTATTAATTTCTCTCTCGGGAAAGGAGACTGGATTGTAGAACGTGCCCATGCCTACGGCGGAAAGGTTATTGCGACAGTCGTTAACGAAAAACACGCCTTAGCAGCACAACGTTATGGCGTTGATGCCCTTCTTGCCACAGGCCACGAAGCTGCCGCCCATGGAGGCCCTGTCACCTCGCTTGTACTGGTACCTACTCTTGCAGATGCAGTTGATATTCCCGTCATCGGCACGGGAGGGTTTGCCGATGGCAGAGGCCTCGTTGCGGCGCTCGCCCTTGGCGCAGAAGGAATCGCCATGGGCAGTCGATTTTCCATAAGCCAGGAAAGCCCCATCCACGAAAACACCAAACGCACGGTGCTTAGCAAAAGCATCGAAGACACTCTTTACACCCCAAAATTTGACGGCATGGACTGTCGTGTTATGAAGACAGCCCGAGCGGAACAAATCAGTAAACGCCCCATTAACCCAGTTCGTGCGTTTAAAAACTCTTTTCGGCTTGCAGAACAAATGCGCCTGCATTGGTTAAAACTTTTTTTCGGCGCCCTCATTATGGGCCCAAAAATGCTCAAGCAACTGGCCAGAGCCTCCAATGCAACGGAAGCGATTGAGCTTGCCATTAAAGAAGGCGACTGTGAAAATGGCGTTCATTTAGTTGGACAGGTGCAAGGTCGTATCCACGACATTCCTTCTGTTGCAGAAATCATGGATCGGGTTATTCAAGAAGCGAAAGATGTTCGGGCTAAAATCGCCTAAATTGCCTTGTAGCCGCATTCTGGCTATCATCAGACTATTATTGTAATGGCAGCCCAAGCTGCCTTTTTTTATTTTCGCTATAGCAAACTGATATTCATTATTATTATCCGTGAAACTAATGCGGTTTTAATAAAAACCCATCAACTTTCTAACCGAAAACTTACTCCATATAACCGAACCATCTTGCCGCTTCATGGAAGGCTTTTATAATGACAACTGATGCACTAATCCCCACTTACGCCAGACTCCCCGTTCATTTCACCGAAGGCAAAGGTGCCTGGCTCACGGATACCGACGGCAATCGCTATCTTGATGCCATGAGCGGTATTGGTGTATGTGGTTTAGGGCATTGCCATCCTGCGATAACGCAGGCTATTACAGAACAAGCCTCACGTTTAATCCACACTTCCAACCTCTATCATATCGACAAGCAAACCGAACTTGCAGAGCGTTTACGCAACTTATCAGGCATGGAGCGCGTGTTTTTTGGTAACTCTGGCGCAGAAGCGAATGAAGCAGCTATAAAGTTAGCGCGCCTGCACGGGCATAAAAAAGGCATAGAAGTTCCCAGCATCATCGTTATGGAGGACTCATTTCACGGTCGCACTCTGGCCACCTTAAGCGCTACTGGAAACCGTAAGGTGCAAGCAGGCTTCGAGCCTTTGATTCGAGGATTAACGCGCGCGCCCTACAACGATGTAGATGCCATTAAAACCATCGCCAAAAATAACCCTTCTATCTCTGCCATTTTGGTGGAACCGGTTCAGGGAGAAGGCGGGCTCAACATACCCGCCAACGACTACCTCAATGCACTAAAAGAAATTTGCGAAGAGCACGACTGGCTGTTAATGCTCGATGAAGTTCAAACAGGCAACGGGCGAACTGGGAAATATTTTTCTTACCAGCATAACGGCATCTTGCCAGACGTGGTTACCACCGCAAAAGGCCTAGGCAATGGTTTCCCAATTGGTGCCTGCTTAGTGGCAGGAAAGGCGACAGAATTATTCCAGCCCGGTGCTCATGGCTCCACCTATGGTGGCAACCCCCTTGGCTGCGCTACCTCACTGGCCGTGCTAACAACGCTTGAAAAAGACGGATTAATTCAACGTGCAAGTGAACTTGGAAAAAGAATAAGCGATGGCCTGAATGACCGTCTCGCAGAACTTGAAAACGTGACAGAAATCCGCAACAAAGGCTTAATGATAGGCATCGAACTTGCATTACCCTGTGGCGAGCTTGTCCAGCAAGCGCTCAACAAGGGGCTGTTAATTAACGTGACAGCTGGGAATGTTGTACGCCTGCTTCCCCCCTTGGTATTAAGCAATACCGAGGCGGATGAGATCATACAAAAACTCTCAACCCTTATTAGCACCTTTCTGCTTAAGCAGTAATAGGTGTTGTTTTTTGAATCATGGATTTAGCAGTATGCCAGTACGACATTTTCTAACCTTAAAAGACCTTTCTCCCACGGAGCTTAATAGCCTTATAAGTCGCGCTATTGAGATGAAAAAGGCACACAAATCCGGGGCTGTGCAAGCGCCCTTTAAGCACAAAACCCTTGGGATGATTTTCGAAAAATCTTCTACACGTACACGAGTTTCCTTTGAGGCAGGCATGACGCAGTTGGGTGGTAGCAGCATCTTTTTATCGCCTCGCGATACACAGCTTGGCCGTGGGGAACCAATCGAAGACAGTGCACGGGTACTTTCACGTATGGTCGATATCATTATGATTCGCACCTTCGCACACCAGACCTTGGAACGTTTTGCACAGTATTCCGATGTCCCCGTCATTAATGCGCTGACTGACGACTTCCACCCCTGTCAGTTACTTGCGGACATCCAAACCTTTACCGAGCACCGGGGCAGTATTCAGGGTAAAACCGTCGCCTGGATAGGTGATGGCAATAACATGTGTAACTCCTATATCAACGCGGCCAGCTGTCTGGATTTTCAGCTCAATATATCCAGCCCGGCGGGGTACGAGCCCAACGCGGAGTTACTCCAAAATAACAAAAGCAACGTCGCATTTATATCAAAACCAGAAGATGCTGTTAAAGGTGCCGACCTCGTAGCGACAGATGTATGGGCCAGCATGGGGCAAGAGGATGAACAAACACGACGACGCGCTGCTTTTGGTGCTTACCAAGTTAATAACAAATTAATGCAGCACGCCGCAAATAATGCCTTATTTATGCATTGTTTGCCCGCCCACCGAGGTGAAGAGATCAGCGAAGAAATGCTCGACAGTAATTATTCCGTCGTGTGGGATGAGGCAGAAAATCGGCTGCACTCACAAAAAGCTTTATTGGAATTCTTGCTGAACAATGCCAACTGAGCACGCACATCTTCGCCTTGAGCATGTAGAGTGCCGCTTTGATGAAGAAAGAATCATCAAAAATTTCAGCCTCTCCTTATCACAAGGAGAAATCGGCTCACTGCTTGGCCCATCGGGCTGCGGCAAAACCACCCTATTAAGAGGCATCGCTGGTTTTTTACCGGTTCGGCAAGGACGCATTATTCTTAAAGGAGAAGAAATAAGCAGCCCGAAAAAAAACCTGCGCCCGGAAGATCGTCACATTGGTATGATTTTTCAGGACTACGCACTTTTTCCTCACCTTTCTGTGTTAGAAAATGTCTGCTTCGGCTTAAAAAACAACAAAAAAAATAAACACGAAAAAGCCATGGTTTTTCTTGAACGAGTGGGGCTTGCTTCGCTTGCGAAACGCCACCCCCATGAGCTTTCAGGCGGACAACAACAGCGTGTCGCTATTGCAAGGGCGCTGGCTCCCGAGCCAGATATTCTCTTGATGGACGAACCCTTCTCCAATCTCGACACAGACTTACGCAAACGCCTCTCTGCAGAAGTACGAGAGCTGCTAAAACAAAATGGCACCACCGCCATTCTAGTCACCCATGACCAGCAAGAAGCTTTCGCAGTTGCCGATAAAGTTGCTGTGATCGAAAACGGTGAATTACAACAGTGGGATACCCCCTTTAACCTTTACCATAAACCACAGAATCGTTTCGTTAGCACCTTTGTGGGCGACGGCCAATTTATTTCGGGTACTGTTATTAACGAAGGGTTAATTGAGACCGAAGCCGGTCAAATGAAAAGCCCGATAAATACCCACTGGCAAAAAGGGGACCAACTGGAGGTTTTAATTCGACCCGGCGACATCAGCCCCGATGCCGATAGCCCCTGCAAAACAGAAGTTATCTCAAAAACCTTTGCCGGACCAAGCATTATTTATACTCTAAAGCTCGCCAAAGGAAATCATCTCGACGCTCATTTCCCCAGTAATATGAATTTTAATATCGGCGATATTATCGGAATTTCGATCAATATCCCTCACCTCACCACATTCAAGCTTGAGAACTAAACACCTATCGAGAACTAGGCGACAAACATTTGAATTGGACATAATGAGGCACAGTGAAAGCCCTCCGCCAAACCAGTCGCCAGAAAAAGTGAAGACTTAATCTGGCTCAAACAAGAGATAGAAAGTCTAAGATATAAAAAAACCTCAATCATTTTTTGATTGAGGTTTTTTTACAGCGTTAAGTGTTTGCGTGAAGCACCCAAGCAGGCTAATTAAACTAGCTTAGCCACTTAGATGCCTTCTTCATAATCCCCAGTACAAATTCAGGGTAAGAGCCACCTAGTAGCGCTGTGGGTGAAAACCTCGCGCTAGACATCTGCACACCTTTTTTATGAGAGAATTCACAGAAGCCATCAAAACCGTGATAAGCACCAACACCACTATCACCCGTGCCGCCAAAAGGCATATTCATATTCGCAAGATGCACCACTGAATCATTAACACAGGCCCCGCCGGCGATGGTTTCATCCATCACTTTTTCACCCTGCTTTCTATCGGAATCAAAATAATAGAGCGCAAGAGGACGAGGGCGAGATTTTACAAAGTTAAAAGCCTCGTCAATGCTATCGACCCCTTTTACTGGCAGTACTGGCCCAAATATTTCTTCCTGCATAACAAGCATATCGTCAGTGGTATCGGTGATTATGGTAAGAGGAATAACGCGAGAGCCTTCAGGAATCGTTTCATTTTGTGGATTAACCTGAATAACATTTGCACCCTTTTCTCGGGCATCTTCAATCATTGAGTTAACGCGCTGATAATGACGATCATTCACAATCCAGGTAATATCCTGGTTGTTAGCAACCGTTGGGAAACGTTTCGTTGCCGCAGCCTTAAAACACTCTACTAACTCATTGGTGCGGTTTTTATTAATAAGCACATAATCCGGCGCGATACAGGTCTGACCAGAATTCATTGACTTACCCATTATAATACGTGCAACAGCCTCTTTAACGGGAAAGTTATCAGCAATAATGGTAGGAGACTTGCCGCCCAGCTCAAGCGTTACGGGTGTGAGGTTTTTCGCTGCAGCCACCATAACACGACGACCAATTTCAGTGTTTCCGGTATACATTAAGTGATCATAAGGCAAGGCAGAAAAATCTACGGCAACCTGCACATCTCCAGTGATAACCTTAACGTAATCATCCGAGAAATTTCGACTGATTAACTCATCTAAGACTTCCGCTGTACGAGGTGTCATGTCGGAAGGTTTCATCATCGCATGATTTCCCGCCGCCAAAACACCGATCAAAGGCGAAAGTGAAAGCATAACTGGGTAGTTCCACGCCCCCATTATGCCAATAACCCCTTTGGGTTGGTAAACAATACGACCACCAGGTATACCGCCAAAAGGTGGTTTTTTTGGTTTTGCCCACTTTTTTATTTTCCCCTTAGTCATTTTAATTTCAGCCAACACTCCCAAAACTTCCGTGGCATATGTTTCGTGGGGTGAGCGGTGCCCAAAATCAGCCTGTACGGCCGCAACCAGCTTTTCTGAGTATTCGCCCACGGCCTTACCTAGCGTCTCTAAGGCACGCACACGATCCTCTACCGAGGGGATGCCGCGCTGAATAAATGCATCACGTTGCTTTTCTAAAATGGGCAACAAAGGATTAGCGTTTTCTGAAATTTTCTCTTCTGAACGAGGAGGACGGATTGAAACGGGTAATGGAGTGCTCATTATCTTTCCTTTTTCTTTCAAAGTGATTTAATTATTATTAAAGTGCTACTCGTTAGCTAACACTTTCTCTTAATACACGAGAACGCTCTAGATACCATATATATGGCCTAATTCAAAGGTCTAATGCAGACAAAAAGGCGGCATTAGACCAGCCAGTTCAAATATTTTATGAGGATTTTCCAATGAAGACTAAAAAGAGCTCTTTTGTGCTAATTTTTTCCCTTTTCTCCTTTATTTCAAGCGCCGTCACGGCCGATAACACTGACTTGGCTGCTGTAACCACCTCGGATAAACGTAGCCCGGAAAATATACACAGAAATGTCGCACGGCATCCACTGGAAACACTGACTTTTTTTGGCATCAAACCATCAATGACAGTCGTCGAAATCTGGCCAGGAAACGGTTGGTATACAGAAATACTGGCACCATACCTCAAGGAAGAAGGTAGGCTTTATGCTGCCCACTTTCCAAAAGAAAGTAAGGTTAAATTCTTCAGCATTTACCGCGAAAAGTTTAAACAGAAATTGGCCGCCCAACCTGTTCTGTATCAAAATGTGAAACTTACTGAGTTATCATCCAAAGCCATTTCCGTAGTTTCCCCCGAGAACAGCGCAGATATGGTACTGACGTTCCGCAATGTTCATAATTGGATGTCAGCTGGAGGCGATAAACTTGCTTTTCTATCCTTTTACAAGGCCCTTAAGCCAGGGGGAATTCTTGGTGTTGTGGAACATCGCGCCAAACCCGGAACAAGTATTGAGGCGATGAAAGCATCCGGTTATGTCACCGAAGAGTACGTCATTCAACTTGCAGAATCTGCTGGATTCAAGCTATTGGCTCGGTCAGAAGTGAACGCCAACCCGAAAGATAGTGCCGACCACCCAAAAGGGGTTTGGACCCTACCCCCGACTTTACGCCTAAAAGAGGAAAATAGAGACAAATACCTTGCAATTGGTGAAAGCGACCGAATGACGCTTAAATTTATAAAGCCAAGTAAGTAGCAATAATTTCAACCCCGAAAAACCGCTTCTTTACTATTTATAATTCCATTCTCAAGCAATTAGCAAGCGATAAACCTGCAAGTTCAGTATTATTTAATCTGGGTCAAACAACGAAAACATTGATAGAAAGGGTGCTGGTTTAAGCGCACTCAATAGGCTTAAATTAGTTCAAGCTACAAGTTTGAATCCACCGGAGATAGGCATGATAACCGTTAATGAAATCATGAGCACCGAGCTTATTACGCTTGAACCAAGCGATAGCGTTTCAAAAGCTGCAGAAACCATGACGAAAAATAACATTCGTCATATTCCAGTTGTTGACCCGCAAAATCAGGTGATTGGCATTATTAGTCAACGAGATGTATTAAAAGCTGGCGCGCGCTCTGGCCAAACAAGCAAGTCAACTTTGGGCTTTCCGATATCCGACATTATGACAGAGGAAATACTCACGACTCACCCCAAAGACAGCCTTCGTGCAGCGGGTTTAACCCTGCAAAAACACAAATACGGCTGTTTGCCAGTTATTGATAATGGCGCCCTGGTGGGAATTATTACTGACTCTGATTTTGTAGGTGTAGCGATAAATTTAATTGAAGAGCAGGACAGCTATGAAGACTTAGAGGCTGGCTAAACTTATTGCAGGTTTGGTCTTAGCTGTGCGGTGTTAAAACAACAACACTTCGTGGATGCCATCAAGCGAAAAACGCCAAGATGCTAAATTATGGTAAAACTTTCGCCGAGCTTCTCAAGCCAGCAGTACTTTACCCAACAGTCAGTCGATCAGTTAAAGACTCTGAGGGCTGATTGCAAGACTTTCCCCGTACTACTGTTCAGTGAGTTATCTTGCGTCAATACCGTTTGGTTTCAGCATGACCAGAAACGATACGCTTGAATCAGTGTTAAATGTTTTGTGCTCCGGTTTTAAAATGGCAGAAAAATCCCCATAAAACTCTAACGAATTATTATTCTTAATAGTGAGTTCAGAGGTGTATTCTTCACTATCATGGGAAATAGAGAACAATTCTGGCCAGTCTGAAACTACGTAAAAATCACCATTATCAAATGTGACATCCGAAGGCGCACGGGCTCGTGAAAGGTACGTTTGTCCATGCTGAGATTGAAATTGATATTGTTCAATACTCCTAGCGCCCGACCTGATCCCTGATGCATAGCTGATTTCGGTTTCAATAAAGCCTTCTGTATAGTGAAAACAGTTAACTTCAGACTGTTTTCCATTTACCTCTATATAACCAATGTCTGGGTCAAAGTGATCAGAAATTTTCACCATTGTGGCGGAGTGTGTTCCTGATTCTTGTATGTATGACTCAGGATAAATTTCTTTATAATATGTGGAGTAGTGTGAGAATGTGATTTTACTATTGGATTCGATAACAGCAAGAGCGGAGAACTCTAAATCCTTAAGCATGCCTCCTTTTTCGACTAAAAAACTACTCCTGTCCTCGTTTAGTTCATATTGAAATACAGGGCGCATGCTGGCATCTGGAGCTGAGGAGCACCTACTGATTTGAATACTCGTGTTGTCTTCATTGCTTTTAATTGCATACAGCTCGAGGTGTGTATAACTGCCTGTTTCAATTTCGTATTCAGCCCCACCTTCCCAAGAATAGTTCTCATTAGATTCAGTGATTGAAACCCAGACACCTTCCAGTGATTCACTGGCGAGCGAGGTGGCAGCGCTCTCCAGGCTGGCAGCAATATCATATGGGGATAATTCGGGGTTATCATCCAAATATTGAGCATCTTCTGGCACGCAGGCAGTAAGTACCATCAAAAAGCCAGAGAAGCTGGCAATTTGAATAAATGTTTTCAATATTGACCTGCTTCTCATAATTCAATGACCTTTAGGGTTACTATATATCTAGTAGCTTCTTTAATAGCCTACTCGTCTTTACAAAGTAGGTTATGTTTCGATAAAGACCGCACGGTGTGCTAGTAGGCAAAAAGCTGTGTATGTTTTGTAACGTAGGTTGCTGAAGTTATGGCGATTTGGCCAGCTGCCTCGCTGTTTAAGGCACCTACTTTTTTCTTGAAAAGTCGCACCAAAAGTACCCAACTCGCTTCACAGGGTAGCCTTTGCTCATTTACACGTTCAAACTCTGATTCTTCGCTTAATTTCTCCGTATACCTGACACCAAGTCAGCGAACTCTAGCAGCCAGATATAGGTCTATTTTACTTACTTTAAAAATGAAGTAGTGAACAGTTTTGTGTCTAATTGTTAGATAAGCGTCAGATTGAAAAGAATGAGTGGCGTTTTGTATTGAATCTGTGGGCATGAGTAAAACCACCGTCAGAAGATGAAGCCTCCGACCTGGTCTTACCCTATTGACGTAGCAACCCATCAACCCAGCCGCCGAATTAAATCCGCGCATTGGTTGCGCGGGTTATTCACCTCCCGACTCACCGG
This sequence comes from Gammaproteobacteria bacterium UBA3067, assembly GCA_002366835.1. Classification (GTDB taxonomy): domain Bacteria; phylum Pseudomonadota; class Gammaproteobacteria; order Pseudomonadales; family UBA3067; genus UBA3067. Next base: position 124,748 of record DFBZ01000038.1, on the reverse strand, counting down.
ATAAACATCAACTGCCGCTGCTCGATCGCCAAGGGCCAGCTGTAGCGCTGCGGAGAGAGCGGCCCGTGCAACCAGTCATCAGACTGCGGCGCAGGTATTAAGCAGAGCTGTCCGTGAGACCAAGCCGAGCGAAATCAGACAAAAGACAAAAGACAACCTGGTGGCCATTAATAGCTCGACCGGGGGTCTTCAACAAGATAGCGCAACTATTCCCGCTCTGATTGGATTCAAAATACCAATTACTCCGACCACTTTGACTGATCCCTCTGATGGGTTTGGCATGCTCTATGCTTTATATAAATACCATTGAGTGTCTTTTTATGTGTTGACTCATGGACTTAATTATATGAAAGAAACGTGGAACAAGTACCAATCAGATAAATTTTATGATGAACTCATCAGTTCTCCTACCCGCGCGCGAAAACCAGCCCAGAAACTCGTCTCCTATCTAAAGTCTCTTGAAGAGTCCGATTTAAATAGCCGACAGCAAGCTGCAGAAGCGACCATAAGAGAAATGGGGGTGAGCTTTACGGTTTATACAGAGGAAGGAAGTATTGATCGTGCCTGGCCTTTCGATATCATCCCGAGGGTCATTAGTAAGCGCCAGTGGGAGAAAACGTCAGCCGGCTTGATCCAGCGCTTACAGGCACTAAACCTCTTTATAGATGACCTTTATCATGATCAAAAAATCATAAAAGACGGCGTTATACCGAAGTTCGTATTTGATCAGTCGAAAAATTATCGCAAGGAGTGCGAAGGGATATCCCCGCCCTTTGGAGTATGGGCACATATTTGTGGCACAGACCTGGTGCGGGATGCAGATGGCGAGTTCTATGTCCTTGAAGATAACCTAAGAGTGCCCTCTGGTGTGTCATACATGTTAGAAAATCGCTCCATTATGAAGCGTATTTTTCCCGAGATTTTCGAGAAAGTCGATATAGCCCCTGTTAACGATTATCCCGACAAATTGCTAGAAACACTATCCAGCTTATCACCAAGAAAAAACAAAGAACCTTGCGTTGTCGTCCTTACACCGGGCATTTTTAATTCCGCTTATTTTGAGCATGCGTTTTTGGCACAACGTATGGGAGCCGAACTCGTAGAAGGAAGCGACCTCATTGTGCAGTCTGATAATTGCGTATACATGAAAACTATAGCCGGATTAAAGCGGGTGGATGTCATGTATCGACGCATTGATGATGAATTTCTTGACCCCGAAGTATTTAACAAGCACTCCACCCTAGGTGTCGCAGGCTTAATGCGTGCATGGCGTGATGGAAATATAGCGATGGCAAATGCTCCCGGTGCGGGAGTGGCAGATGATAAGGTGATCTATGCCTTTGTGCCGAAAATGATTAAGTATTACCTCGATCAAGACCCGCTGATTCCTAACGTAGAAACCTATTTGTGCTATGACGATGCACAACGTTCCTTTGTTCTAGAAAACCTCGACAAGCTTGTCGTAAAACCGGCAAATGAATCAGGGGGCTATGGTATTTTAATAGGCCCTCATTCAACCAAAAAAGAAAGGGAGACCTTTGCCCAACTGATAAAAAAGAACCCTCGGAATTATATTGCTCAGCCTACCTTAGCATTGTCCACTGCACCAACCATCACTGGTAATAACGAGTTGGGCGCACGACATGTCGACCTAAGACCATTTATATTGCAATCAAATTCGAGTTTTGTTACCACTGGAGGATTAACGCGAGTCGCAATGAAAGAAGGATCGTTAGTGGTTAACTCTTCACAAGGTGGCGGAAGTAAAGACACCTGGATCGTCGACACAGAGAGAGGATAATTAGGCCTATGTTATCAAAAGTTGCAGAGCGTGTTTACTGGATAGCGAGGTATATGGAACGGGTCGAAAGTACCGCTAGATTAATCAGTATCTACGATAACTTACTTTTTGATTTGCCTCGATCCGTTAATATAGACTGGTACAATTTAATTGTTATTAATAGTTTAGAAACGGAATTTGATCAGCGTTATTCGGTAAAAAATGAGCGTAACGTTATCAAGTTTTTACTGGGCGACTCCACAAACCCAGCGTCTGTTTTCTCCTCGCTTAAATCAGTGAGAGAAAACGTTCGTACAACAAGGGATGTGGTTCCCGAAGCAACTTGGGAGCTTACAAATGAACTGAGCATGTTTGTGGAAGAAAATATCAACCAAGGCATCAATCGACGCCAGCGCCATGAGTTTCTCAATCACATCATTAAGGGCTGCCAACAGATCTTGGGCATGTTGTACGGAAGTATGCCACATGACGCACCGTGGCAATTTCTTTGTTTAGGAAGAAACCTTGAGCGCGCAGACATGACAACTCGGATACTCGACGCTGGCACAACTGCCTACATAGTACTGTCAGATGACGATGGAGCGATCAATAGTCGACAAATTGTTCTAGGCAACGTACTCCGTTCATTATGCGCAGATCAGGCTTATCGTCGGATTATGCGATCAACCATTAAACCTGGCCCGGTGCTGGAGTTTTTGCTTGATAATACCGACTTCCCTCGCTCAATTACATTCTGTCACCATTCCCTTCTGGCAAACAGCACGAAGTTACCAAGCTCTAAAAAAGTAATTCAAAAACTTAGCGACATACAGGAGGACCTTAAAAGAAATACGCAACCATACACAGAATTAAACAGCGAGCTAAGTCAATACTTAAACCAGTTGCAGATTTACCATGGCGAGATACACCAAGTCATCTGTGATACTTGGTTTCCGAGATGGGATTAATCTATCCCCCTTCCTTTACGCTATATATAGGTTAACTAGAAAGGTATTTGTATGACAATTCGTGTAGCATTACAACACAAGACCCATTATAAGTTTGATAAGCGCGTAAACCTTTCAGCCCATTCCATTCGTCTCCGTCCAGCCCCTCATAGTCGCACCCATATTCACAGCTATAGCCTTAAAATTTCACCTGAAAAGCATTTTATAAATTGGCAGCAGGATGCTTTTGGTAATTACTTAGCCCGAATTGTTTTTCCGGAAAAGACTGATCACCTGAGTGTTGATGTAGAAGTCATTGCAGATATGACAAGCATTAATCCGTTTGATTTTTTTGTAGAAGATTATGCAGAGCACTTCCCATTTCAGTATTCTCGACAAGTTAAAAAAGAGCTCACACCGTATCTTGCAAAACGAAGAGCCAGCCCCCTCTTTAAGGAATTACTGAATTCTATTTCTTTAGAAAAGCGTGAAATGAATGATTTTCTGGTGGAAGTCAATCAGCTCATATATGACAAAATTGATTATTGCCTAAGGATGGAACCTGGTGTTCAGACGCCTGAAAAAACCCTGAAGCTGGGTAGCGGCTCATGCCGTGATTCGGCCTGGTTGCTGGCTCAGCTATTTCGGCATTTAGGTATTGCCTCTCGGTTTGCGTCGGGATACCTCGTGCAGTTGACCTCTGACGAAAAATCGATCGATGGGCCATCGGGACCAGAATCCGACTTCACTGACCTCCACGCTTGGTGTGAAGTATATATTCCCGGTGCAGGCTGGATTGGTCTTGACCCAACTTCAGGGCTCTTCACCTCAGAGGGGCACATTCCTCTGGCTTGCACCCCTGAGCCAGCCTCCGCAGCGCCGATTGAAGGGGGAATGGACAAGTGCGAAGTTGAGTTCGACTATAGCAACGAGGTTATACGCGTTCTCGAAGACCCGAGAGTCACTAAGCCGTATAGTGACAACCAATGGAATGAGATTTTGCAACTCGGGGATCATGTAGAGTCTTTATTAGATAGCAATGACATTCGCCTCACTATGGGGGGAGAGCCGACATTTGTTTCCGTCGATGACATGGAGTCAGCCCAATGGAATACTGAAGCCCTCGGTGAAGATAAGCTACGTCTTGCTAAAACGCTTTTGTTACACCTGCGGGATGAGTTTGCACCCAAGGGCTTTTTACATTATGGACAAGGCAAATGGTACCCCGGAGAGGAGCTCCCTCGCTGGGCGCTAGGGCTTTTTTGGCGAAAAGATGGCGAGCCTACTTGGAATGACCCTCGCTTACTGGCACGCATCGATCAAGATTATGGCCACACAATTAAAGACGCCGAGCGCTTTGTTGTTGAGCTCACCAAGCGCTTGGGGCTCACTGAAAAATTCTTACACCCCGCTTACGAAGATATCTTTCATTATTTAAGCGAAGAACTAAAGCTCCCTATTCAACTAGATCTACAAAAGGCCAAGGAAAAAGGCGACCTCGATAGAAAAAAACTATTGCGCCTACTCGAAGATGGATTAAAAGATACCACCGGCTTTGTTGTGCCCGTGGAGTGGGATGAAGACCTGCAGGTCTGGATGAGTAGCCGGTGGCGCTTTCGGCGAAATGAACTGGTACTAATCCCCGGCGACTCCCCCATGGGTTTACGTTTACCGCTGAGTGAAATACAAACATCGGAACGCCCCGTCATTGAGCGTGATACATTCGAAGAGCGTCCCAGCCTATTGAGTCGTGATGACTTTGCTGCCGGCAAAGCAGTCGAGAACGAAGCAGAAGAACCAAAGAAGAAGCGAAAACTCAGCAAAGCGCAGAAAGAGGACGAGAAGAAGCGTCTTGAAGCTAAAAAGCAACGCGAGAAAGAACGCGAATCAGGCGACTGGATCATTACCGCACTTTGTATCGAACCACGCGAAGGCAAGTTACACATATTTCTGCCTCCTCTGCGCAGCCTAGAAAGCTACTTGCTGCTGATAACTGCGATAGAGGAAACCGCAAACCACCTAAAACTTCCCATTGTGCTCGAAGGTTACGAGCCACCGAAGGACCCCCGCCTACAAAAACTACTGGTAACACCCGACCCGGGTGTTATTGAGGTCAACATCCATCCCAGCGCGAACTGGCGCGAACTTGTCGACAATACTCAAACGCTGTATCAGTTAGCGAAGAAGTCACAACTTAGCACAGAAAAATTTATGCTCGATGGTCGCCATACAGGCACCGGTGGTGGGAACCACATCACTCTCGGTGGAACCACTCCTAACGACAGCCCCCTACTCCGTCGCCCAGATTTATTGCGGAGTTTAATCACCTTTTGGCAGCACCACCCGAGTCTATCCTACCTATTCTCGGGAACATTTATCGGCCCCACAAGTCAAGCTCCAAGAGTAGATGAAGGCCGCGATGAAATGCTTTATGAGCTTGAAATAGCCTTTGAGCAAATGCCCGATGGACTATCCAGCCAACCCTGGTTGATTGATCGCTTATTGCGCAACATTCTAATCGATATCACTGGCAACACTCACCGCGCCGAATTCTGTATTGATAAGCTTTATTCTCCTAGTGGTACCACTGGGCGCCTAGGCATCTTAGAGTTTCGAGGTTTTGAGATGCCCCCCCATAGCCAGATGTCCTTGGTACAGGCACTGCTTATCCGGGCATTAGTCGCAAGATTCTGGAAAGAGCCGTACAAAAAGCCACTCGTTCGGTGGGGAACCACCCTACACGATCAGTTTATGTTGCCCCACTATATCTGGCAGGATATTAAAGAAGTCGTTCAGGATTTAAACGACCATGGTCTCGAATTTAAAGCAGAGTGGCTCCTACCATTTGAAGAGTTTCGATTTCCCCATTACGGGCGTGTTGCCATCGAAAACATGGAAATTGAATTACGCTGGGCCATCGAACCATGGCATGTGCTGGGGGAAGAAATAGGCAGCTTTGGCACCTCCCGCTATGTGGATTCATCCATAGAACGCTTGCAAGTCAAGGTGAGCGGTCTGACCGAAGGCCGTTATACTTTAGCGTGTAATGGGAGGCATATCCCGTTACGACAAACAAGCCGCAAAGGTGAGTATGTCGCAGGAGTACGCTATAGAGCTTGGGCACCGCCATCAGCCCTGCATCCTACGATCGGACTGCACACCCCTCTCACCTTTGACCTCATTGATACCTGGAATGGGCGCTCTATCGGAGGTTGTAGTTATCACGTATCCCATCCGGGTGGGCGCAGCTACGAAAACTTTCCTGTTAACGCTGTCGAAGCTGAGTCCCGCAGGGTTAATCGCTTCAATACCGTTAGCCATAGCCAAGGAAGCTTTACCCCCAAACCCAATTTAGACGGCGTGAGGGAGTTTTTCCCCAACCACCAAGGTAAAGTAATGCAGTCTCCACAGAAAGAGCCCCACAACGATTACCCCTGTACACTCGATATGAGACGATTGCGCCCCAGCTAGCGGGGCTTTCAGATAATAATTTCTAGCGCCAAAAGCCGGCTTGCCTTAATTCACACGGGTGGGATAATGCCGGCTTCGTTGGCGGATATTCATTTATATCATACCCGACATAAGCCTTTGATATTTTGGAGTTCACTTGTCTCGCCCACTCGATTTGCATAAATATTTTCCTTACCAGCGCCCGTCGAACGCCGCCCTGGATGAAGTTTATGCCGAAAATGGAGAGGTTAAACCCTACTGGAACCGACTTCTTCAGACTTTAGAAGGTATTAACCCGGTTCTTCTTGAACAAAAAAAGGCCAAAGCGTTACGCATACTCAGAGATGATGGCGCCACCTACAATATTTACAGCGAACTCACAGATTTTGCCAGCACCTGGTCATTAGATTTAATACCCAATGTGTTAAGCAGCGAAGAATGGGCGTCAATCGAAGCAGGTTTATTAGAACGAGCCGAGCTTTTCAACTTATTTCTTAAAGACATTTACGGCCCCAGGAACCTCGTAAAGCACGGCATCCTTCCTCCAGAATCTCTGTTTGCCCACTCGGGTTTTCTTAGACCTTGTGACGGCATCCAGCTACAAGGAGATCACCAGCTTATTCTCCACGGCGTCGACATGGTACGGGATGCACAAAGAGGAGAAATGTGCGTTATCTCCGACCGCACTCAAAACCCCAGCGGTATCGGATATGCCCTCGAAAATCGCACCGTTATGTCGCGGGTATTGCCCAGTCTATACCGAGAAAGCCACGTACATCGCTTAGCCAGTTTCTTCCACCGTTTTCGTACTAAGCTCACCTCGTTATCTCCAAACCCAGAACAAGCACGTATCGTGATGCTGACACCTGGCGCGCTTAATGAAAGCTATTTTGAGCATGCATACATCGCCAACTATCTTGGCTTTCACCTCGTTCGAAATGGGGACTTAGTCGTGCGTAACGGCTACCTCTGGATGAAGTCATTTGGTGGCCTGAGTCGCGTCGATGTGATTGTTCGCCGTGTTGATGACTCATACTGCGACCCTGTCGAGCTTCGCGGGGACTCGCTTCTGGGCGTGCCAGGCCTACTAGAACCAGTGCGCGCGGGCCGTGTAGTGATCGCGAATCCCTTAGGGTCAGGTATTTTGGAAAACCCTATCTATCTAAAATACTTACCTGCAATATCAAAAGCACTTATCGGTCGAGAGTTGCGTCTCCCCTCAGTGGCGACCTATTGGTGCCACGACCCAAAGGATATGAGTTACATACGTTCAAATTTCTCGAAGTTAGTCATAAAGCCTACCTTTCGAGGGGGCGGGGACATAAGCATCTACGCTGGCTGCTTATCTACTGAAGAGCAAACTGGCCTACTCGCACGAATAGAGGCAAATAAAATAGGCTATGTTGCACAACCGATATTAGATACAAGCCACCTACCCACCTACGGTGAAAAAGAAATCACCTCACGACCAGCGATTTTACGAAGCTTTACCACCGCGTCAGACTCCTCTTATACGGTGATGCCAGGGGGGCTAACGAGAGTAGGCGTTGAAGAATCACAATTCTTTATTTCTAACCAGGTAGGCTCACAAAGCAAAGACACCTGGATCATTGAGTCCGAACCACTCGCTCTCCAAACGCAAGTACAAACGTCCACACAAATCAGACAAGATGCAGACCGCATCAGCCTGCCAAGTCGAGTTGCGGAAAACCTATTTTGGATGGGTCGCTACGCAGAACGCGCAGAAGCCTCACTGCGCTTATTGCGCACTGTATTCATCATGTTTAATGGTGAAGAGCCCTTAAGCTTACAATGCAAAAAGATACTCTTATCCGCCGTCACTAACGTTACAAACACCTTCCCGGGTTTTGTAGATGCCGATGAAAGCATAATTAACGACCCTATCGAACACCTACTCTCCGTTGTAACCGACGGAAAACGAAGAGGGAGTGTGCGCTCTGATCTCAACGCTATGCTGTATTGTGCAGATGAATCCAGAGAGCAAGTGTCGTCAGATACACTGCGCGTTATTAATGACATTCGTGACGCACTTACTGAGCTTGATCATACCTTCGACGACAATACCATTACAGCACCAGAAGAAGCGCTGGACCCCTTAGTGACCGCACTTATGGCCCTCTCCGGCCTATCTCATGAGAGCATGGTTAGGGGAGTCGGCTGGCGCTTTATGGAAATTGGTCGACGACTCGAACGCGCACACAGAACCAATAGCGTTATCAATCACATACTCAGTGATAGTGTGCAAGAGCAAGATGAAGGCATTATGATTACTGCGGTTTTACTGTGCCTGGAAAATCTAATCAGCTACCGCAGAAGATACAGCGCAAACCTCAGCGTACCGACCTGCCTTGACATGGTGATGCTGGATACAAGTAACCCTCGTTCCCTGCTTTTTCAGCTTGAAAGCTTATTAAACCATCTTAATGCCCTACCGAAAGCACAAACGAATACCAACGAACTTTTACCTGCAGAGCAAATTGCACTTGAAGCACAAGTGTTGATAAAAATGTCATCCTTATCAGATTTATCCCAAGAACAGTCGTCCCAACGGCCGAATTTAAAAGAAAAATTAATGAGGCTCAACGAGCTGATTAACTCCCTCAGTGACTTAATCACCGATCGATATTTTGATCATAGAGAAGACGCACGACAACTAGTTAAAAAGTCATGGGCCGACAACGAGTAATTTATGCGTTATAAAATCCAGCACATTACAAAGTATTCATACCAGCAGCGTGTCTCCCATTGCTATAACCTGGCTTATATGAGCCCTAGAAATACCCCGCGCCAGCGTTGCCTTAGCTCCACAATCACGCTAAACCCTACGAGCTCCTCGAGCTCTAGAAGGACTGATTATTTCGGCAATGAATCGTTTCATTTTGAAATTCAGCGCGCGCACAAGCAACTTACCATCAATATCGTCAGCGCCGTAGAAACCAACCCTCAGTTTACTGTACAAGACCTAGATTTCGGAATTTCCTGCAAAGATGCCAAAGATCAGATCGAAAGCTCCAGTAACAAAGAGGTATTGCTCGCAAGGGAGTTTCTTCTCGACTCGCCCATGATTAAAAACACAGAGTTTTTAAAAGACTACGCCGCACCATCCTTTTCGGACAATACCCCCCTTTTATCTAGCGTAAGAAATCTCACCAGCCGTATTTTTAGCGACTTCAAATACTGCCCTGAGGCCACCACCATCGCCACCCCGCTCACTGAAGTATTCGAAACAAAAAAGGGAGTGTGTCAAGATTTCGCTCACTTACTTATCGCTTGTTTGAGGGTTATGGGTTTCCCTGCAAAATATGTATCTGGGTATATTGAAACCATCCCTCCTCCCGGTGTAGAGCGTCTTGTTGGTGCGGATGCGACACATGCTTGGATATCAGTTTTCTCTCCAGCAGAGGGCTGGGTCGAGTTCGATCCTACTAATGACACCATCGCTACTGAGCAACATATCATTACCGCATGGGGACGGGATTATTTTGATGTGACACCATTAAAAGGTGTTGTATTTGGAGGCGGGGAAGATCCCCATCTATCCGTTAGCGTAGATGTTAAACGTATCGAATAATAGAACTCCATTTAATGTGTACCGCCTTAAGGGCATCTCTAAAAATTGCCTTTTTGCCCGATAGCGGCGTCAGCTCCGTACTCAACTCCTCATGTAGCCCTTGTACACTGCGGGTTTTCGTGCGGTGCTTCCTTGCTCTCGAATAAAACTTCTAATTTTTAGAGATGCCCTTAAGCTTAAGAATTGGCAGGCTCAAGTCCGAAGTACATAACAATTCAGGCTCTCAAGCGAGCGAAATATTCAGCCATCAATGTGGCTGGCATTTCGTAAGTTATACGCAGCCCTTTCACTTCCAAAATCCAACCGGATATATGCTCTGGGCTTCACTTAGCTTCAAGCTCTCAGCGCCGACATTTCAACGACGTAGACCTTAAGCTGATACCCCATCTTCGCTGCGACTGCACAAAATGAAACTAATACAGCAAATAAAAATAGCATAACTAACTGTATTAGATGACTTTTATAGGGTTAGTTAGAGATCTAAAATAAATGTTGCGCTGCAGCATTTATTTGCCTATTATTCAAATTAACGCACTGGGGCTGTGCAAGGTAAATGTAATGCGCCCACCCTTGCGTTAAAAGCTTATCCAATTAATGTTAAAAATACCGCCGGAGATACACACCATGGGAATGTATAACGAGCAATTTATGAATGACTCCATTAAAAAGATGGCTGAATGGCAAACTCAAGCGCTTGAACCGTCTCGCAAACTGGGGGAAAGTGCAGCGCAAACCTACGAGAAGTTCATGCACCTTAACTATGAAGTTATGGGTGACGTAAATACCTTCTCAATATCACAAGCACACTTGCTTGCCAACGCGACAGAGCCAAAAGCCTATTTTGAAAGCTTGCAGACTGCCTTAAGCTCATACGGCGACACTTTGTCTGAACGCGTTAGCGAGTACTCTGACTTGACATCAGAGTTATTACACAAAGCACAAGAGGCAACTCTTAGCGCATCAAAGGTTGCAAAGTCAAAGCCCGAAACAAAAACACCTCCCAAAAAAGCGGCTTAGATAATAGCTTATAAAACGGATTCCCCGCTGCATAAGGGAATCCGTTTTTACTAAATGTGCGTATCAGCAAATAGCCAAGTATCATAGCGTAATGGAGGCAGCGTCTATTAAAACGAGACCTTCCCTCTCTTACCAACAAATATTATTTTTCTACTTCATTTATTGATCAGCATAAGAGTCAAACCGAAGAAATAAAGTCCATTATAACCTTGACCTCATAAGGTGATTGCAGCGCGGGCGCATGACCAGCCTCCTTAATTTCAACCACTTTACACTTCGGTCCTCGCTGCGTCATTTTTTCTGCGGTTTCTGCAGACAGGAAGGTCGATAACTCACCTCTCAGGGCCAAAGTTGGACAAGCGATTTTGTCCCAATAATGCCAAAGAGTGAAGGTATAAAAATAATAACTTGAGCGAAATGCTTTGCCTATTCTTGGATCATAATGCATCTTATATCCATCGTTATGCTTTCGGGCGCTATTATGACCCATTTGCTTCCACTGCTGATCAGACAGATTACCAAATGCGCTATAAGTCGTGCGCATATACTCAGTCACTTCATCCATATCACCGAACTCTGGCGCCAGCCCCATATAATTACCTAGCCGACGAATTTCAGACATTTTTTGTTCGGGACCAATATCGTTGACCACAAGGCTAGCAATCGGTCCATTAGGAAGCCCAGCGAGTATCATGCCAATAATACCCCCCATAGAGGTGCCAATATAATGCACTTTTTCAACATCCAGGCGCGCAATAAGCGCATTTATATCAGCGCAGTATTGGGTGAAGTTATAATGCTTATGATTATGAAACCAGTCACTATTACCTCTACCGGCGATATCGGGGCAAACAACATGGTAATCCTTAGAGAGCGCTTCAGCGAGAACATCAAAATCGTGCGCTAACCGAGTAACACCATGCACGCATATTACCGTTGGTTTTTCCCCGCGGGAACCCCATTCCCTGTACGAGATGCGATGGAACCCTTCTTCGCTTAAACCTAAAACATACTTTTCTTTAATAGACTGCATAGGCTACATCAAACCCTTTTATATAAGAAAAAACGTGGTTTTTTCAGATTAACCCAACATATATAAGATCGCAATCGGAAGTCTTACAAAATCAAATCAAATAATAAATAGTCTTTTTAGTGGAAATCAAAAATAACATTTTGGAACTTATGCAGCGTGACCGTCACTCGGTTTTATCATCGTCTTCACTCAATGGGTGAAAAAATGACTTTTGAAATGACTGCCACATATCGATATTTTTTTTCGTTAAGTCTTGCATTGTTTCAATGTGGTTTGCCGAAATCGCTTTTTTAAATTGGTTTTGCAAATCCTTCTGCTGATTAACAAACCCATCGAGACTTTTGCTCAAGTAGTCACTCATAAAGCCTTGCATTGGGTGTCCATAAAACCGAATAAGCTGCGCTAAAAACTGCTCGTTTAAGATTGATTGACCAGAAAACTCCAGTTCAGAAACTATCTGAAGCAGCAAGCTACGAGTAATATCCACCTGCTTTGCCTCATCAACGATTTCAACGTCAATACCACTAACAATTAGCTTACGTATGTCTTCCAACGTGACATAACGACTATCGACGGTGTCATACAGGCGTCGATTGGTATACTTTTTAATTCGCCTTTTATTCATAAATATCTAGCATCCAAAATAAGCCATCTAAAGTGGGCTGAAAAATAGAAATACAACAGAACTATATACGCAGCAAGAATAGATCATAACTCCAATAATAACAATCATTTAGTACTATACTATATCAATATAATACGCTCCCGTTTTAATGAGGATATCTCGATCCATGCTAGGTTATTCCACAGCTGATCCCTTATCTAAATACCACAAGAGTTTAGATTGAATAGGCAGTGCCACGTCATCACAGAATACCACTGAGTAAAAACCCCCACAGCGTCGCTCTAACCACAATAAGCGAAGAAGAAAAAAGATTTCCCTATTGAGAATCCTATCTATTGATTCTTCTAGAAAAAACCTGCGCACAATTTTGGGCATTAATAATTAGGTTTTTCAAAGAGCGCACCGTAATGAAACACACACAACTAAAAGCCGAATAGATAGGCATTAGGAGCGACATGTATTTCTTGATACCTAATGACCACGCGCAATATCGGGCCAATATAAAGCACAGCAGTATGTAGCATCACTCTCAATGAGAACTATCAAAGATTAAATCTACACGCATATAAACAGTGATTAGAAAAACATGGTTCGAAATATGCTTATAAGAATTTAAGGCACAAAAAATAGCAATCTGCCCCATTTATAAAAACGTGATGTGAAATAGATCCACTTGAGATGCCGGAAGTTATATTAAAAATCACGATTAGATGCGCGCCTAGATCTAACGGATAACGGGATTAAAATAGTATGAAAATAAAAGCCGCAGTTTTAAATGAAATGGGAGCAGAGGCACCCTACACAAATTCCAAACCCCTCCGAATCGAAGATATTGACCTTCAGCCCCCCGGGCCTGGTGAAATCATGGTTAAAATGGCTGCCGCAGGGCTCTGCCATTCGGACTTATCCGTCATCAACGGCAGCCGTCCTCGCCCTACGCCGATGGTACTTGGCCATGAAGCGGCGGGCATTGTCGAAGAAGTAGGAGACTTTGTAACGGATCTAAAGGTAGGCGATCACGTTGTTATGGTATTCGTCCCCAGCTGTGGACACTGCTTGCCATGCTGTGAGGGCCGTCCCGCTCTGTGTGAACCTGGTGCGGAATCAAATAATGCCGGCACGCTAATATCAGGCGGCTCACGCCTATCACGCAATGAGGAAAGCGTCAGTCACCACCTGGGGGTTTCCGCCTTTGCCGAGTACGCCACGATGTCACGCAACTCTGTCATCAAAATAGATAAAGATCTCCCCCTTGACCAAGCTGCATTATTTGGATGCGCAGTACTCACTGGTGTCGGAGCAGTCGTCAACACAGGAAAAGTAGAGCCTGGCTCAACAGTTGCCGTCGTCGGATTAGGTGGCGTGGGCTTGGCTTCTATCCTTGGGGCGCGACTATCAGGCGCAAGCCGCATTGTTGCGGTAGACCTCGACGACAGCAAATTAGCACTTGCGAAAGAATTGGGGGCAACGGACTGTTTTAACGCCAGGTCGCCTGACTGCGTGGGCGAGATACGTGAGGCAACACAAGGGGGTGTTAATTATGCCTTCGAACTGGCCGGTGCCGTACCAGCACTCGAAACCGCTTATAACGTGACACGCCGAGGCGGCACCACCGTCACTGCTGGGCTTCCTCACCCTGATAAAAGGTTTGCATTAGCCCCGGTAAGCCTAGTTGCAGAAGAAAGAACCTTAAAAGGCAGCTATATCGGCACCAGCGTACCCATGCGAGATATTCCTCGCTATATCTCTCTATTCCGACAAGGACGATTGCCCGTAGATAGACTGCTCACTGGGCACTTAAAACTCGAGAATATCAACGAAGGCTTCGACCTAATGGCACAAGGTAAAGCCGTTAGACAGGTTATTACCTTCTAATCAGGAGAAAATTGATGGACTGGTTCAAGCAAGCACAGGACATGACAAATGAATGGCTTAAAACACAACAGTTAGTATTGGATTCCTATTCAAAAAACATCCAAGACGGTGGTTCGAAAAAAACAAACGACTTCCCTTTCGAAAACAACCCTGTAATGGCGATGCTTGCAGAAAGTAGCCAAAGACTGACACAGCAATACACCCAAGCAATGTCACCAGTTAAACCTAAGACCACACAGGATTATTTTGATGATTCCGAAAAAGTAATAGAAAGCACGCTATCCGAATTATGGTCAAACAATGAAAGCTTTTGGAAATCTATATCGAATAATTCTGCCTGGAGCACAGAAACAAATAGCGACACAGAGAACGAAAACTATTTTGAAATATTTACAAAAACAATGAGCCCTGAATATTGGACGACTAACGCATTTAAGAACCCAGCTATTTTTGATAGACAATTCAGTGACAACCCCTCATTTGCTGGCATTACCAATCTGGATAGAAAACTCGCCTCCGTTACCGATAAATGGAACACCTTACAGAAAGATATATCAGAATATTCTAACGTCGTTATGCAGACCTGGATGAAGGCTTATGAGGAATTTTGTGAAGATACCGAGGAAAAAATAAAATCGGAAACACCACCGAGCAGCTGGAAAGACCTAACGGATAACTGGTTAAACATCGCAAACCAAGCTCTTGTTGAAATGCAGAAATCTGAGGGCTACTTAGCTGCTCAAAAGAAGGCCATCGATGCCAACTCAGAATACCGCCTAGCTGAACAAACTATCGTAGAAGAATCTTGCAAGCTTTATCACCTGCCGACAAGAAGTGAAATCGATGACCTTCATAAAAAGGTATATGAACTAAATAAAGAAATAAAAGAACTGCGTAAAGAAAAACGACAATCAAATAATTCCAACAAAAGCAAAACCACTTCAACAAGAAAGCCTGCTGTGAAAACAAAAGCAGATCGATAAAATATGAAATCAATATGGTCAATTTGTTATGAGTGAAACATTGTCAATTATTAATGACTTCAAGAGTTTCTCGGAAAAATTTGAAAATGCCAGTCGAAAACTCAGCAACATAACTGACAGTGATGTGGATATTGCTACGACACCAAAGGAGGAAAAACTTCGTAGTGATAAAACAACCTTATATCGTTACAAAGCCATAGCTGACCAGAAAATCGGACAACCGGTACTCATTGTATACGGCCTGATAGGAAGGCAAAGTATGACTGACCTACAAGAAAATAGATCCCTGGTAAGAAACCTATTAGCGGAGGGAATCGATGTCTATACAGTCGACTGGGGTGAACCAAATCGCGCCGACAAATGGCTAACTATTGACGATTATATCGATGGCTATATGGATGAATGCATTGACTTTATTCGTGAAGAAACCAATTACGATGCCATAAACCTGATGGGCATCTGTGAAGGCGGAACATTCAGCGTAAGTTACGCCTGCCTTTACCCAGAAAAAGTACACAATTTGTTGCTCGCTATCACTCCTATCGATTTTCATGCCGACCAGGAAGAAAACCGTTTCGACCATGGTCTTTTAAATGTATTAACTCGCAGCTGGGATAGTGAAACCATCGACAAGCTCATTGATGCAAATGGCTGCATGCCTGGTGAACTTATGGGCTATTTTTTCCAAATGATGACACCAATTAGAAGCCTAACTAAATACAACTTAGACCTTATTGATGTGGCCCAGAATGACGATTCGCTCATAAACTTTTTGCGCATGGAAAAATGGATTGCAGACAGGCCAGACCACCCTGGGGAAGCAGCAAAACAATGGTTTAAAGACTATTACCAGGAAAATAAACTTATTAAAAATGAAATCATCGTGAATGGTCAGCAGGTCAATTTAAAAAAATTGGAAATGCCAGTGCTAAATATCTTTGCATTGCAAGATCATATTATCCCCCCAGATTGTTCTTCCGCATTATCACGCCATGTGGGTACAACAGATTACACAGAAATGGCATTAAACGCCGGGCACGTTGGTCTTTTTGTTAGTGGACGGTCACAAGCTATCCTCGCTCCGGGAATCGTTAATTGGTTGATGGAACGACAATAAAAGCCACCAGAACAGCAGGAATAACGTAATGTCTATAAAAAATAAGATTGTATCCGCCGCCAACGCTGTTGCTCTTATTAAAGATGGCGATACCGTTTGCACATCTGGGTTTGTGGGTACCGGCACACCAGAAGAATTAATCATTGCCCTAGAAAAGCGTTTTCTTGAAACGGGCTCCCCTCGCAACCTTACCTTAGTGTTTGCTGCTGCTCCGGGAGATGGCGTTGATAAGGGCGCCAATCGCCTTGCACATAAAGGCCTCCTCAAAAGAGTTATAGGTGGACACTGGGCGCTTGTTCCCAAAATAGCCGCTATGGCTGTCGCGAATGAGATTGAGGCGTACAACTTACCCATGGGCACTATTACTCAGTTGTTTAGAGATACTGCCGCGAACCGGGCAGGATTATTAACGAAAGTGGGCATAGGCACTTTTGTTGACCCCCGTGAAAGTGGCGGAAAACTAAACTCTGTTACCACTGAAGACCTTGTGCGTATTATGGAAGTTGATGGTGAAGAATGGCTATTTTACAAAGCGTTTCCCATTCACGCCGCATTTCTTCGAGGAACCACAGCTGACCCCGCTGGCAACATTACCATGGAGCGTGAAGCGCTTTATCTCGACAACCTTGCTATAGCTATGGCTGCAAAGAACTCGGGTGGTTTTGTAGCCGCACAGGTTGAACGTATTGCTGCTCGCAACAGTCTTGATTCTAGAAAAGTCCATGTGCCACGCGTAATGGTCGACTGTATTGTTCAATCTGAACCAAAAAACCATTATCAGACCTACGCGACCCAATACAACCCTGCCTATTCTGGTGAAATCACCACTGAGCTCAATAATATAACGCCCCTTCGCCTGGACGATCGAAAAATTATTGCAAGGCGAGCGGCCTTCGAATTACCCATGGGGGGAATCGTTAATCTTGGTATCGGTATGCCAGAGGGAGTTTCTTCCGTCGCCCAAGAGGAAAATATTCTCGAATATATCACCCTTACCGCCGAGCCTGGGGTAATAGGTGGAATGCCTCAGGCTGGACTCAACTTTGGTGCAGCTATAAATACTGACGCCATTATTCAACAAAATCAGCAGTTTGATTTCTACGATGGTGGTGGATTAGACATGGCCACCCTCGGCATGGCTCAAGTTGATCAGTGTGGCAATGTCAATGTCAGTTTATTTGGCACCCGTATCGCTGGCGCGGGCGGCTTTATAAACATTAGCCAAAACGCCAGTAAATTGGTTTTCGCAGGCACGTTTACCGCAGGCGGGCTGCGCGTCGTAGTCAGCGAAGGTATGCTGCATATAAAACAGGAAGGAAAAATAAAGAAATTTATTAGCGCCGTTCAGCAGATTACTTTTAACGGAAAATATGCCATCAAGAATTCTCAACCGGTTTATTACGTCACCGAGAGATGTGTATTCCGGCTTCGAGAAAAAGGCTTAGAGCTTACCGAAATAGCACCGGGTATCGATATTGAAAAAGATATCCTCGCCCATATGGATTTCGTTCCAATTATTAACAAACCTATCATCATGGATAGTCGAATATTTATCGACAACCCTATGGCTCTAGATAATATATTACTGCAAAGTGAACTTGAAGAGCGCATTAGCTATGACCCTTCTCGCAACCTTCTCTTTTTAAACTTAGAAGGCCACAGCATCCAAACAAGAAAAGACGTGGAAACAATACAGTATACCTTAGAAGAAAAAATACAGTCCTACGGCCATAAAGTTGGACTTGTCGCAAATTACAATGGGTGTGAAATGCACCCTCTTATTAAAGAAACCTATTCAACCTTTATTGACTACATGGATAGCAACTATTTTTCTAGCAACGTCCAGTACACCACCAGTGCTTTTATGCGTTTAAAGCTAGGCGACTCGCTAGATGAAAGAAAAGTTAAACCACATGTTTTTGAGATTAACACGAAAAAACAGAGTTCAGAAAATTCTAACGAGGTTACTTCCCGTATTAAAAAAGCATCAAAGATAAATTCGTCTAGCTGATATTTTGAAGTACATCAGTATATTAATCACACTATAGTTTTACGTAAAGGGGGGTTATTTTTACCAAATATTTAGTACTACCTTGAGCTATAAACACGGTTAAACAGTTTGCAACTTATCTTGTCGAGTTAATATTCTTTAATAGAAGAAAAGGTGGCCCAATGATTGATGAAATGATTTCAAAAGCAAAAATCGCGCAGAAAGAGTATGCAACATTCTCTCAGGAAAAAGTTGATGAAATAGTGCGAGCGATTGGGAAAGTAATTTACGATAATGCAGAAGAACTTGCCCAGAATGCGGTAACTGAAACTCGTATGGGAAACTACGAGGATAAGCTAATTAAAAATAGAGGTAAATCGCGAGCCATTTGGAACAACCTTAAAGGTAAGCCCTCTATTGGCATTATTGATGAAAAAAATAGTAATGGTATTGTTAGTATCGCAAAGCCAGTTGGCGTAGTGGGCGCAGTAACACCTACCACTAACCCCATTGTCACTCCGATGTGTAACGCAATGTTTGCTTTGAAAGGTGGAAACTCCATTATCATCGCTCCACACCCAAGGGCAAAAAAATGCAGCAATCAAACCGTTAATTTGATGAACGAGGAAATAAAACGCTTAGGTGGCCCCGATAATCTTATTCAGTGCATCGAAAACCCCAGCATTGATAAAACCAACGAACTAATGAAGAAAGTAGATGTATTAGTCGCAACAGGTGGGCCAGCGATGGTTGTAGCTGCTTACAGTAGCGGAAAACCATCCTTTGGTGTAGGCCCAGGCAATGTCCAGGTTATTTTGGACACAGATATTGACTACGATGCTGCAGCAGAAAAGGTCATTAATGGGCGCAAATTTGATTATGGAATTATCTGCTCTGGCGAACAATCGGTCATCGCACAAAAAAATGATTACGACAAAGTTATTTCAGCGTTTACCTCCAAAGGCGCTCATTATATTGATGATCAAGAAACAGCCGACAAACTACGCAATGTGCTTTTCGAAAACGGACATATCGCAGGTAGAGTTGTTGGCCAAAGCCCACAAGCTATTGCAGAAATGGCTGGTATAGAAATCCCCGATGACGCCAAGGTGATCCTAATTAAATCGAATGATCGCGATGACGATATTTTACGCAAGGAAAAAATGTGCCCTGTTATGGTCGCATTTGAATATGATAGCTTCAGCGATGCGTTAGAGATAGCCCGCTTCAATCTCAATATAGAAGGTAAAGGTCATACGAGTGCAATTCATTCTAATAATGATGCACGCATTATGAATGCCGGCTTATCTTTACCTGTTAGTCGTCTAGTCGTTAATGAAGCAAGCTCGTTGACCGCAGGGGGCAGTTTACAAAATGGCTTCGCGCCGACCACTACACTCGGTTGCGGGTCATGGGGAAACAATTCCATTTCAGAAAATTTAGACTATAAACACCTCATCAATATACATCGTATAGGATATGTGCATGAAAAACCTGTACCCACTGATCTGGAAATTTGGGCCTAGTCAAAATCAGTGAAAGATTCGAGACATGAGTACTCATATCGTTTTCAACTGCGTTGCAGTATTGTTTAAAATGAAAAAGCAACGCAGTGATTTCTGTACACGCTCAATTCTCGGATGAATGAGGTTACTGACGTAAGTAAAAGTAAACTAGCGGCTAATAGCAATAAACCCAAACTGGGTACGCGTCGACTAAACGGCACGTCCTGATTGGGTTTCATCTTAAAATTTTGGTTTAGCTCAGACCAAAAAATAACGCTGCGAATAATCGGCCTATTGTAGCGCAGAGAAATCCCTACCCCCGCACCTTTTCTCGATACAGGGGCAAACGTTTACTCGAATTACTGCCCTTGATCCGTTTCCCAACTCCACTTGGCAATATTCTGGGGGATGAATCACCTGAATGCGTAGGTGTTTTTTGCTCACCCACTCCACAAACTATGTGGATATGGAATGCTTGTTAAGCTCTCGCATTCTTCCTAGCAGCTCTTCTCTTGGCACTTTGTCCTTATAAGATAGGACACG
The DNA here is from genome assembly GCA_002366835.1 of Gammaproteobacteria bacterium UBA3067. Lineage (GTDB taxonomy): Bacteria > Pseudomonadota > Gammaproteobacteria > Pseudomonadales > UBA3067 > UBA3067. The sequence goes on along the minus strand of DFBZ01000038.1, from coordinate 104,291 downwards.
GGGAAAGTGGTGCTTTAATTGATAAACTTTGTGATGAACCGTATGTGACGACTTCATGTGGCTACGCCGACTTTCATACGCTATTTTTCACAGGCCAATTAATTTTGGAGAATTTAGCACTAATAGTTTTTCAACTTGCATATCTCTCATGGTATGCGAAATCCCACCAACGCCTAAACCAGCATTGCGTAAACCAGAGAATGGCATCCAATCCGTCCGAAATGCAGTGTGGTCATTAATCATTACAGCTGAAGCATCAAACTGACGATAGATAGAAATTGCATTATCGATGTTTTGTGTAAAAACTGCTGCCTGGAAAGGAACGTTTAATCTATTCGCTATACGAAGTGCTTCATCGATATCTGTGTACGAATATACGGCTACCACTGGACCAAATATTTCCTGCTTACTTATTTTGCAATCATTAGAGGGGTTAAAAAGTACTGTTGGCATATAACAGTTGTGGTCGCTGACCTTCGCCCCACAAAGTACGTCTGCGCCGCTTTTGATTGCCTCTTGAACCCAGTCATTAACCCGTTGCTGCTCTGCTGGACGAATTAGTGGGCCAACTTCGGTGCTCTCTAATGTCGGGTCACCCACCCTTAACTGGCTTGCTGATTTAGCGAGCGCTGCTACGAATTTTTCAGCAATACTCTGATGGACAAATATCCGTTGTACAGAAACGCACACTTGCCCAGCGTGATAGAAGCTACCTTTAGTAAGCGAAGGTAAGGCACAGCTTAAATCGGCATCGTCAAGCAATATCACCGGGGCAACGCCCCCATGTTCAAGAGCACAGCGTACACCGGGAGCTAATTTTGAACGCAGCATCCATCCCACCGATGCGCTGCCGATAAAGCTAAAAAACCCCAGCCGCTCATCCGTTACTAATTGCTCTGCAAGCTCATGATCGTCGATGACGAGGGCCTGACACCAAGACTCTGGCAAACCTGCTTCATAGAGTATTTCAACAAAGCTTAGACAACTCAGCGGCGTGTCTTTCGCCGGCTTAACAATAACCGGACAACCTGTTGCAATGGCAGGTGCCACCTGATGAACGATAAGGTTCAGGGGGTGATTAAACGCACTCACAGCCACCACTACGCCGACGGGCTCCTTTGTGGTCATCGCCAACCGACCGACTGAGGCGCTAGTTATATTCATGGGAACCACTTCCCCGCCCTCGTTTCGTAAACTATCAATACAGCAATGAATCCCCTGAATGGCGCGACGGACTTCCACGCGCGAATCCATTAGAGGTTTACCACCCTCTCTCGCCGCTTGCAATGTAAGCGTATCTGCGCGCTCACCCATAATTTGGGCCGTTTTCTGTAGTATTTCTATGCGCTGAGTGAGAGATAGCCAGTTTCGGCGGGAACGAAACAGTTCATAAGCGGTTTTTAATGCGGTGTCTACATCGAGAGAGTTAGCGCACTTTACGCTGCCCAATAACTCGTTATTGTAGGGAGACCTAACGTCGAGTGTGGCGGATGTCATAACAAGTACTCCTCTATTCAATACAACACTGCCCGGATATAAGCCGCCCATCGCACACAGGGGCTCACTCACAGGCTTTGTCAGTTTGATGTCCTCACCGTAATGTACAGGGTGACCTAAATCTTTAGGGGTCCGATGAAAATATAGCACTGGAGGCGTATTAGAAAAAGCGCATTTTTATCGAGCCCCTACTGGAATATAACTAAAACCAAAAGGGTCAGAGTAATTGGCATTAACAGATTAACCCGAAGCATCAATTCTCTGACCCATTAATGCTTTTATGGAGCCAGGAGCAGGACGAAATGCAATAACGCGTTTGGCTTTTAGGTTTTCAGCCACATTACCCGCTTATATTCTGCCAACCTAGTGCTTCAAATCGTTCCGGCGTATGAAACTAGGGCAGAAAAATACAGAATAAGATCGAAAGAAGGGAAACGAATATTAGCGCCACGCACTCTCCTTCTGGGTACTCGACGTACTATGCACCACAACGGGTACGGCACAGCTCCCTATAAGGAAAACGCAGTAGCCGACCAGGGTAGCTTTCTTGTGCAAAAGGTCAGCCCTCAGATGTCGGTCTAGCAACGTAAGAATCAAGATGAATCCCACACCGGCGAATGACCATATCGCTGAACCAGCCATAAAATAGGAGAAGTTGGAAAGCAAGACAAACCCTCCGTATAGACCAGGTACCACATGGATTTTAAAATCCCGGTACTATTTAATCAGCCAGTGTCCTTCAGCTGTCATCTGCTAATCAATTTAGTATTCTCACTAGCGCTGACAACGAAACATAGCCAAATATTTCAATATTTCGTCCTTTGAAATAGACAGGCTTTCTTTTTCAGCAAGGTCGGCAGCAATATCATAGATACTGGCAGAATCAAGCTGTTTAAAACCATATTGAGCTAGTGTTTTTTTTAAAGGGGCTTCATCCTCTGCCCAATAAAAAGGTTCGCCTTTTTTATCAACAAAATCCCGCATCTTTCTTAATATTTCAATACGTGTATCGGGCTTCATAAGTTCGGCGGAAAATGCATCAAAAACAAATACCCCACCGGCCTTCAGTAAGTGGCTAACTGTTTCGAAAGTGTTAACGACGTCAGCTTCATGTAAATAACAGCTCACGCCTTCCCAAACCACCATCGTGGCTTCGTTGGTATTTTCTTTTATATAGGAATGAGAAAATAACTCTTCTGACCAGGACTGTGAAAAATCCACCGCCGCAAATTCGAGCCGACAGCTGGGCTGCAGGTGTTTTTTTTGTAGAATTTTTCTTTTTCTTAATTGCGTATCGGGGTGATCGACTTCCAGCATTGAAGCATCAGGCAGGCTAAATCTTAATGCGCGTGTATCGTACCCTGCTCCCAATATAATAAAACGCCTGATGCCCTTCTCGTAGGCCAATAAAATCTGATCGTCGATATAACGATGTCGCAGACATGCCAAGGCCGTCATCCCTGGAAAGCCTACCATTTTGTCTGGCGCTTTCATTCCGAACCGATAAATAAGCGGATCGAATAATTTTGCTTGAAATAGAGGTTTGGTCAATGACCAGGGAAAGGGTAAGAATTCAATGGAAAACGGATCAATGAGATATTTTTTATCTTTGGGAGCAAGGTTTGCAATCGCTCGCATTGCGCTGGTGTAACCGGCTGTATCACTGGCTTTTTTGGCTTTCATGCATCCCTTTTATTTGAATAATTTACAGGCAACGATGCTTATATTATTTTTTTACAACACAAAAAAGGGCGAGCCCATACAGGCTCGCCCTTTTTTTATTTCATTAAGCTACTTACCCTAAGGGTAAGTAGCAACAAAACATTTAGACTGCAACGATATTTTCAGCCTGTGGGCCTTTTTGGCCTTGTGTGATTTTAAACTGAACCTGCTGACCTTCAGCAAGTGTTTTAAAACCTGAACCTTCAATAGCGCTGAAATGTGCGAAAACGTCTGGGCCGGATTCTTGTTCGATAAAACCGAAACCTTTAGATTCGTTAAACCACTTAACTGTACCGTTTACTGTATCTGACATAATAACATCCTGATTTTGTTCGTATTTAGGCCTTTTTAAAGGCTTGGGTAGCACTGAAATCTTGACTGAAACTTAAAAACTGCAGGACGAGTTATTACGAATTACGAATAAAACAGCGAAATGTAGTATATAAATAAAAGACCTTCTTTCTAGCTGCAAGAAAGCATATACAGGAAACTCCGCAGTGTCCACTTAAATTTCTGATAATCTGCATAAAGCCTCACCTATCTGCAGAAAAAAGGGAGCAGCATCTAAGATTTGTATAAAAGCTGAGCCCCTTTTCATTTTCGCCTACTCAAATACCTGCCGTTTAAAAGCTATCACTCGGAATACGAACCCAGCCTTCCATTAACACACGGGCGCTGCGGCTCATAATGGCCTTGGTTGCTGTCCATTCACCATCAACCTGCTGCGCTTCTGCGCCGACTTTTAGGGTGCCGGAGGGGTGGCCAAAGCGCACTGCACTGCGTTCTTCTCCGCCTGCAGCTAGGTTTACCAGCGTGCCTGGAATGGCCGCAGCCGTACCGATGGCAACGGCGGCCGTGCCCATCATGGCATGGTGCAATTTACCCATTGATAAGGCACGTACTGCCAGATCGATGTCGGTCGCAAGCACTTGTTTACCGCTGGAAGAAACGTAGTCCGCAGGCTTGGCAACAAAGGCGACTTTAGGCGTATGCTGCCGTTGCGCTGCCTCATCGATATGATCGATAAGACCCATGCGCACAGCTCCGTAGGCGCGGATGGTTTCAAACATGGCAAGAGTCTTGTCATCGTTATTAATAGCATCTTGCAGCTCGGTGCCTGTGTAGCCAATTTCTTCGGCGTTAACAAAAACCGTGGGAATACCGGCGTTAATCATGGTGGCTTTTAATGTGCCGACACCTGGCACCTCAAGATCATCCACAAGGTTGCCAGTGGGAAACATCGCGCCATCACCGTCGGCAGGGTCCATAAATTCCACCTGCACTTCAGCGGCAGGAAATGTAACCCCGTCGAGTTCAAAATCACCCGTCTCTTGCACAAGGCCATCTGTAATGGGCACATGAGCAATAATGGTCTTGGAAATATTAGCCTGCCAGATGCGCACAACTACAACACCATCCTGCGGAATACGACTGGCCTCCACCAAGCCACTTGCAATAGCAAACGCACCCACCGCAGCGGATAAATTGCCGCAGTTACCGCTCCAGTCAACAAAGGGCTTGTCGATGGAAACCTGTCCGAAAAGGTAGTCAACGTCGTGATCGGGCTTGCTGCTCTTAGATAAAATAACGGACTTACTGGTGCTAGACGTTGCACCACCCATTCCGTCGGTCTGCTTCCCGTAGGGGTCAGGGCTACCGATAACACGAAGCAGTAAAGCATCACGGGCTGCGCCCGCGACCTGGGCCGATTCTGGTAGATCCTGTAAATTAAAGAATACGCCTTTACTGGTTCCGCCACGCATATAGGTGGCAGGAATTTTAATTTGAGGAAGGTGAGCCATGGGCTTTTACCTTAAGTTTGAATGACTGTTTATAGGCTACGTTTTAGCTGCACTACCCCACCGCCAATCAAAGTAATTAGCGGTGGGCAAAACACTTAGCCGGTTTTTTCTGATTCCAAGAAATCCTTGGCAAAACGCTGCAAGACCCCGCCTGCCTCGTAGATAGCCAGTTCTTCAGCGGTATCTAGACGACAGGTTACCGGCACCTCAACAATCTCACCGTTTTTACGGTTGATAAGCAGTGTCAAGGTTGCGCCTGGCGTATGCTCGCCCGTCACATCAAAGGTTTCTGTACCGTCAATACCCAAGGTTTTACGGTCTGTTCCCGGCTTAAATTCAAGCGGAAGAACACCCATGCCCACTAGGTTAGTACGGTGAATTCGTTCAAAACCTTCCGCAACGATCACTTCCACACCGGCCAAACGCACACCTTTTGCGGCCCAGTCACGAGATGAACCCTGTCCATAGTCGGCACCAGCAACAATGATAAGTGGCTGTTTACGATCCATGTAGGTTTCGATAGCTTCCCACATACGGGAAACTTTCCCTTCTGGTTCGATGCGAGCGAATGAACCTTGTTTGACCTCGCCGTTTTCTTGCACCATTTCGTTCTTCAGCTTCGGATTAGCGAAGGTAGCGCGCTGTGCAGTAAGGTGGTCTCCACGGTGGGTGGCATAGGAATTAAAATCCACCTCAGGCAGGCCCATTTTATCTAGATAAGCACCAGCAGCACTATCGAGCATAATGGCATTGGATGGTGACAAGTGATCGGTGGTGATGTTGTCACCTAATACCGCCAGAGGACGCATACCTTTCATAGTACGGGCACCGGCAAGCGCGCCTTCCCAGTATGGCGGACGTCGGATATAGGTACTTTGAGGACGCCAGTCGTATTGCGGCTGCCCAATTTCCACCTCTCCTTTCTGCTCAAACATCGGGATATAGACTTCACGGAACTGTTCCGGTTTGACGCTTTTCTTAACGATAGCGTCAATCTCTTCGTCGCTTGGCCAGATATCTTTCAGAGTGACTGGGTTGCCGTTCTGATCGTGGCCCAGCACGTCCTTCTCGATATCGAAGCGGATGGTTCCAGCGATGGCGTAAGCGACTACCAGTGGAGGCGACGCCAAAAAAGCCTGCTTGGCGTAAGGGTGAATACGACCGTCAAAGTTACGGTTGCCGGACAGCACTGCTGTTGAGTACAGGTCACGGTCAATCACTTCTTTTTGAATAGCGGGGTCGAGTGCACCACTCATGCCGTTACAGGTTGTGCAGGCAAATGCCACAACACCAAAGCCCATCTGTTCAAGCTCAGGCAATAATTCAGCTTCTTCAAGGTACATTTTCACGGTTTTGGAACCTGGCGCCAAAGAAGACTTCACCCAGGGTTTACGCGTCAAGCCAAGCTTGTTTGCGTTGCGAGCAATTAAACCTGCGGCAATGATATTGCGTGGGTTGCTGGTATTGGTGCAGCTGGTGATTGCAGCGATAATGACCGCACCATCAGGCATTAGGCCTTCTTCGTTTTCCACTTTGCCGGAAATTCCGCGGGCAGCAAGTTCTGATACGGGCAACAATGCATGGGGGTTCGACGGGCCAGCAAGGTTACGACCAACGGCGGATAAATCAAATGTTAAAACGCGTTCGTATTGAGCGTTTTTCAGAGTGTCTGCCCAAAGCCCTGTTTCTTTTGCGAACTGCTCCACCAGCTTCACTTGCTCATCATCACGGCCCGTGAGTTTCAAGTAGTCAATGGTTTGCTCATCGATATAAAACATGCCCGCTGTTGCGCCATACTCAGGCGTCATGTTGGCGATGGTGGCGCGATCACCCAGACTTAGGTTCGAAGCACCTTCGCCGTAAAATTCAAGATAAGCCCCTACAACGCGCTCTTTGCGTAAAAAGGCCGTCAGTGCCAACACCATATCAGTGCCGATAATTCCGGGCTTTAATTTACCCGTCAGTTCAACGCCAACGATATCTGGCAAGCGCATATAAGAGGCACGACCAAGCATCACGCTTTCGGCTTCAAGGCCACCAACACCTACGGAGATAACGCCAAGGGCATCCACCATGGGTGTATGACTATCGGTACCAACGCAAGTATCCGGGAATGCGACGCCGTCTCGCACCTGAATAACAGGAGACATTTTTTCCAGATTAATCTGGTGCATGATGCCATTACCTGGAGGAATTACGTCGATATTTTTAAAGGACGTTTTAGTCCAGTTAATAAAATGAAAGCGGTCATCGTTACGACGGTCTTCAATCGCACGGTTTTTCTCAAATGCATCTTTCTCGAAACCAGCATGTTCAACAGCTAAGGAGTGATCAACAATAAGCTGCGTTGGCACAACGGGGTTTACTTGCGCAGGATCACCACCTTGATCAGCTATCGCATCTCGCAACCCGGCCAGATCAACCAGCGCCGTTTGGCCAAGAATGTCATGACAAACAACGCGCGCAGGAAACCATGGGAAATCGAGATCACGCTTGCGTTCGATAATCTGTGTCAGCGAATCGCTTAAGGTAGCTGGGTCACAGCGACGCACCAAGTTCTCGGCCAATATGCGAGAAGTATAAGGTAGCTTTTCATAAGCACCGGGCTGAATCGCATCGACCGCTGCTTGGGTATCGAAATAATCCAGGTCGCTACCGGGTAGAGGTTTGCGGTTATTCGTATTCATAACTTAGTCCACAAGAGAATGTTTGAGTAAGGGGTAGCTGCGTGAACCACAACTACGTTCCAAATTTAAATCACAAGGAGTGACCTTAAAATGACAGGCCACTCTTTTTCTTTATCTATTTAACGTTCAGCAATTGCTGAAACGGTGCGCGGCTCTTCACCAATGTATTCGGCAGATGGACGAATAATACGATTATCTGCACGCTGCTCCATCACATGAGCAGCCCAACCGGTAAGGCGAGACATAACAAAAATGGGCGTAAATAATTTAGTAGGGATTCCCATAAAGTTGTAGGCCGATGCGTGGAAAAAATCCGCGTTGCAAAACAGTTTCTTCTCCCGCCACATGACCTCTTCACAGCGTACGGAAACTGGATAAAGCACCTCGTCACCCACGTCTTTGGCTAATTTTTCAGACCACTGCTTAATAATATCGTTACGGGGATCTGACTCGGAATAAATAGCGTGACCAAAACCCATTATTTTTTCTTTGCGCGCCAACTTACCCATCATTTCTTCTTCGGCCTGATCAGCAGATGAGAAGCTCTGAATCATCTCCATCGCCGCTTCATTTGCACCACCATGCAAGGGGCCACGTAACGAACCAATCGCAGCGGTAATGCAGGAATGCATATCAGAAAGAGTTGAAGCACAAACACGCGCAGTAAACGTAGAGGCATTAAATTCATGCTCAGCATAAAGAATCAAAGACACATGCATCACTTGCTCGTGCAGTGCGCTCGGCTTTTTATCATGCAGCATATGTAAAAAATGACCGCCAATGGAGTCGTCATCGGTTTCAACGTTAATACGCACACCATCATGTGAAAAACGATACCAATAACAAATTATGCTGGGGAAGCAAGCCAGCATGCGATCAGTCGCCTGACTTTGTTGCGCAAAATCCGTTTCGGTTTCGAGGTTACCCAGCATAGAACAACCTGTCCGAATTACATCCATTGGGTGAGCATCGGCAGGAATACGTTCTAGCACTTCCTTTAAGGCGTCCGGTAAACCACGCATGGTGCGAAGCTCTGCTTTATAGGCATCTAACTCAGACTGTTTGGGTAGCTGGCCTTTCAAAATTAAATAAGCCACTTCTTCAAACTGGCAGGATTCAGCCAAGTCTTTCACATCGTAACCACGATAGGTTAAGCCTGAGCCAGTTTTACCAACTGTCGACAAGGCGGTTTTACCTGCTACTTGTCCGCGAAGCCCTGCACCACTTAATACTTTTGCCATTGGATATTCTCCCGAAACATTTGTTTTTTAATAATTATGTGTAATAAAACGAGCAAAGGTTCTATTTGTTTTTACCTTCTGCAAATAACGCATCCAGCTTGTTCTCATAATCGTGGTAACCAAGATAATCATACAAATCCATACGTGTTTGCATCGTATCCACCACGGCCTTTTGATCACCCTTTTCAAGAATGGACTGGTAAACATTTTCTGCTGCTTTATTCATCGCACGGAAAGCACTTAGAGGATAAAGCACCATATCGGCACCCCACTCTCCCAGCTCTTTTTTATTCCATAATTCGGTCTGACCAAACTCTGTAATATTGGCTAGAATCGGCACATCAAGGGCTTCGGAGAAAGCACGGTAATGCTCTTCGGTTTTGACTGCCTCAGCGAAAATACCATCAGCACCGGCAGCCACATAGGCTTTGGCACGTTCAATCGCCGCTTCTAAACCTTCTTGTGCAAAAGAATCAGTACGCGCCATAATAAAAAAATCCGGATCAATACGCGCATCAACAGCGGCCTTTATTCGATCGACCATTTCTTCGGTAGAAACAATTTCTTTATTCGGGCGATGGCCACAACGTTTTTGTGCAACCTGGTCTTCCATATGCACCGCTGCCGCACCGGCTTTTTCCATATCACGAACGGTTTTTGCAATATTAAATGCACCACCCCAGCCGGTATCAATGTCCACTAACAAAGGTAAATCACAAGCTGCAGTAATACGCTGCACATCTACTAATACATCATTTAATGAGGTCATTCCCAAGTCTGGCAAACCGTAAGACGCATTTGCCACACCACCGCCGGACAAATAAATAGCTTGATGGCCAATTTTTTTTGCCATCATTGCTGAGTAGGCGTTGATGGTGCCAACCACTTGCAAAGGCTTATTATCGACCAAGGCCTGACGGAACTTTTTTCCTGCGCTCATATTTTTCTTCCTTTTTGGTTAACGATATAAATAGCTAATTTTTAATTAATTTTGTTTGGATATTATTCTTTGAATAAGAAATGTGGCGACGCATCAGGATTTCTGCCAATTCTTCATCGCGATTAGAAATCGCTTGCACAATATGTTTGTGCTCATCAAATGCTGTGCTTACCCGAGGCCCAGCCATGCCAAGCTGAACACGATACATGCGAACTAAGTGGTAAATTCCATCGATAAGAATAGAAATGAGAGGTCTATTTTTGCTGCCCAAAATAATCCGATAATGGAAATCAAGATCACCCGCTTCCTGGTAGTAGGAGCCCTCGGCTTTCACTCCCTCGAAATGGGAGTTTAATAAGCTATTTAAGTCGGCTATTTCCGAGTCAGTCATGTTTTTTGCCGCAAGCCTTGCCGCCATACCCTCGAGGGATTCCCTTACCTGATACAGTTCCACCAACCCTTCGGGTGTGAGCGCAACTACGCGGGCACCCACATTGGCTTTGCGCTCAACAAGGTGGCATGACTCCAAACGGTTAATAGCTTCTCGAATTACCGAACGACTCACTGCGTACTTTGTCGACAATTCAGTTTCACTTAGCTTTGAGGCAGGTAGAATATCCCCTTCGACGATGTCTTTTCTGAGCTGAAAAAACGTTTTATCCGCGACAGTAACGGCCTGCTCGGTAATATATGCTGTAGAAACCAAAATTATCGCCTGCATGAAAGTGTCGGCAATATATGCGCATACTAGGCATGCGTCAAGACTAAAGCCGCCAGATTGTCGACAAAGCAGAAGGTGGTAGAGCAAGCGGCATGAGAAATGAAGTAATCAGCCCCGCTCAGCGGCCGTCTAAATGGGACTATGACGACCCGCCGAAAGGCGTTTATGCTAACGTTTCCGTTATTCCAAATCCAAAGGGACCTCGGCGAACCCTCGCTTTGGCGCAAAATCTCTTAAGGCTTCAAACGGAAATCCGCTTGAGGCGTAACTACAAATACTGTGCACCGATGGCCCCACTACGAGTCGAAAATCCTCTGACAAGTCAGCGCCTTCTCCGGGGTACTCCTCCAGTGGCAGCCTACCAAAAAGACAATTTTCATTTTGATAGTAAAACGTAGCAATGACAGAGCCTCTGCCAGGCTGTGCACCAGAGGCCATTACCCCAGCAAGAAAAGGAGCAATATCTCTTCTATTTACATAGTGCACATAACTGGGGCCATCAGGGTATTGCAGGCCGACTGCGCCGACCGTTTCAGCATCAACCAGGCCGAGCAATTTTTGTCGATAGAAGTACCTAAGCGGAAAATCCGAGAACAGATCCGAAGATAAACGGCTTAGCCCCCGCCCGACCATAAAGCCGGACTGGCTCATCGCAATTACTGCAAAACGTCGACCATTCATAACTCTGCGATACGCCTCGCTACGAACAGTCATAGCAACTTTATTTCTGGGATCTATAAATTTAAAACTTTCCTCGAGCACATTTTCGTAGGGAGCATTAAAAATGCCAATTACCGGCCGTTTTTTTACTATCGCAATAGACCTCAAGCGCACATCAGTTTGTAATGATGTTGTATGCACGCCATTAATCACAAAAAGAAGCTCTTGGCCCGCATCATACTCGCCGCCGACTACCGGAACATCATCGGATAAAACAAAATCCGGATCATACAGGCATCCGTTCGCACCTATAAAAAAGCCATCCATATCGACATCTGGCGTTCCGTAAGCCGCCGCACTGGTGTCATCACAGTCTGGGCCACTAGCCAAAACGAAGGGTGCAACAGCGCTAACAAGAAAAATAGAAACGACTTGTACTACCTGGATAACACTGGACTTTATTAACTTTTTCATGAGAGCCGACCTTTGGAAGGATAAAAAATATGGAGATCCAAGAAACCCCAAGGGCGCTTTGAGGTGAGTTTAAAGCATGCTTGGACTCGATTTTCTGCCCTAATTGGTGGAACCGGGCAGTGCCATTATAATGAACCAATTGATCAGCGTATTAATGGTAATAATACCACTTTTGTCTGCATAGTGAGCATTTTGCTTTAGTCTATTATGGCTGTATTGAACTTAATCCTGTTCGCGCTGATATGGTTGATCACCCACTCTGAGTGCTCCTGGCCAAGGAGCGTATTAAATCCTTCGGTGAAAATAGTGAAATCAGTCGAGTCCGCCCCCTTTAACTTCCTTGGTGAAAAAGTTCCAGGAAATTTATGGCGAAGAAAAAAGTGATCACGACCTGAAAGAAATACCACGCTTACAGCGAAGGCCTACCGCTAAACCCTTGGTTTGGTATGAACAAAAATACGCGGCCCGAGACGAAACGATCGCACAAGCCTATTTCTCGGGTGATTATACGATGAAGGAAATGTGAGCCTAGTTTGAAATCCCTTATTTAACCGTCAGTCGAGCAGTTAAAAAGGCAAAAAAGGTATGATTGCAACGCTTAATCCTCCCCTGATTTGACCCAGCCTCTTTAACGGGGACAGTGAACTCATAGATTTAACGAAACAAGAGTAAAGCTATATTAATTCATCACTGAACCCTGCTCCTCTCCTTGGCCCTCGCTTCTCTTTATTTTCCGAACCATCAATGCTACCGTTAATCGCCTTCTCGCGTGAATCATGAATTATCACTAAAAATGTATACTTTTCTTATTTAATAGAGTCGCATTTTATGAAAATCGTTCATATTTTAGCTGGGTCTTTTTTGTTGATTTGCCTTTCAGCACAAGCAGAAAATGCTTGGCAAACTATTCCAGTAGATCAAAATTTACTGGAAGGTCTTTATGGTGAAACAATAAAACGTCAGGATGGCCGTGTTAGCGCAACAGCCGAATCTCTGCGCGAAATTGTTCCAGGCTGTTCTGGCGCACCATTCTATGATGACAACGACGCAGTCCAATCGGAAACTGACTACTCCTTTTATTACCGGCCAGGAGACCCTGAGAAGTTACTCATCTATTTTGAAGGGGGAGGCGCATGCTGGAACGCAGCCACCTGCCTTTCTAATCTAGGCGATACACCTCTGTTCACCCCAAACGTTGCCACCGACATCGCTATTATCAACGAACACAGTAGCAGCCCATCTGGTGGGATAATTTCGGAGCAACAGCAGAATCCTCTTATGGGGTATACCAAAATACTTATCCCATCTTGTACGGGCGATGTTCATTGGGGGTCACGCGATATTGAATATTCCGACCCTCGATCTGAGGGGGATACCTTTAGCGTCTACCATCGCGGCGCGGATAATGTCACGGTCGTTTTAAGTTGGCTACGAAGTAAAATGGCTGAAAATGTTCTTACTCCAAAAGAGGTTGTTATTGCCGGTAGCAGTGCAGGAGGTTACGGTGCGGTCTACCACACTCCGGCAATCCAGGATATTGTGCCTTCTTCTAGCCAGGTTTCTCTTTTATTAGATAGCGCTAACGGAGTTGTTTCAGAGAGCTTTTATCAAACAGCAATGGGGGGGCGTGGCGTAACCGGAGGCGTATGGGGTATAGAGCACAATATTTCTCACCCGTTTGATATTACTATTGCTACCAGCCCTCGCTTACTCTTAATTTCTTCCCTTAGCGCACTGACGCTACACTACCCAACTTTAAGAATTGGTCAATACACCACTGCCTACGATTTTACACAAAGTCTATTTTATAACGTCACTAAATACCCCGATAATGAGGATCTATGGTTGGACCCAGCCACCTTGTTGGCGTCAATGATGGAGTGGAGCGCTAGAGCACGAAGTTACATGCTCCTTTCCACCTCTGGATATAATTACCGCTTTTACATTGGTGAAGGAATGGGGCATATCTTGTTGCTGGATTCACCGGATCAGCCAACCCCCTTCACAAGTCCCAATTTTTATAATGAATCTAGCGCTGAATCGATACCGGCTTTTAACTGGGTAAATGATATGGTCAATCAGAGATATACATTAAATTTTTTAAGCAGAGGATCCGACTGGCTTAATATAAGCTGCTTTCCAAGTTGTATCATTTCGAGCAGCAGGTCGGAAGCTACAGAAGAACAATTAAGAGCTCAAGTGATGGAAAAACTAAGGGCTCAAGTGATGAATTAATATAACTTTACTCCTGTTTCCTTAAGTCTATAAATTCACGGCCCCCGCTAAAGAGCACGCGTCAAATTGGGGTAGAGTTAAAATGACTCCGCATGAACTATGAAGACAGACAGGCAGTATGAGATCTATGGCAAGAAGGACGTTTCCGCAGAAATATATGTAGGGTTTCTATTTTATGAACACTACCATAATAACTTAACGTTTAAGCAGCTCTATCATCTGCTGGCTGTTTGCCATATCCAGGGCCGATTGGCCATGACGATTTTTTCGGCGGGGTTTGGCTCCAGCTTTTAGTAGTTGCTCAACGATGCCTTCATCCCCCTCTTTAGCCGCAACCATCAATGCAGTGAAACTGTTGTTATTTCTATGAGACATATTGATCCCTTGCTCAAGCAACAATGCAACAGCGTTGCTACTCCCTTTCACTACTGCAGCGATCAACGCGGTGTTACCGTTTTGGGAGATATAACTCAGGCTAGCACCACGGTGAACCAGCAGCTTCACAACGTCGTAATTATTTTGATGAATCGCTCTAAACAACGGTGTAACTCCATTTTGATCAGGGAAATTCAGATTCGCTTGATGAGAAATCAGTTGATGGGCGATTGATCGGTAACCTCCGCTGGCCGCATACCAAAGAGCTGACCGGCCTTTTTGGTCAATATGATTAATAGAGGATCTTGTTGCAATAAGTAGCTTTACGATAGATATTTGCCCTTTCTCGTCATGGTAGAACACCCCGTTGCCGAGGTGCCCCCATACAGATCCGGACGTGCGGAATTACCGCATCCGGCTCTTCAATAATATCGTTGCCCGTGTAAAGCACAGGTCCTCAATACCAATCCACAGCAATGAGTCGTTTACTCACGCGCATGGGTTGAATTCCGAAATATCTTAACATCTCTTTCATCCCTGACCAGGTGAAACTACGCCGCTGACTTCTTCGGTTTAACCATTTGTACAGGCTATGAAGTATATGGCCGTAAATGCGGCCCACACTCAAACTGTTGTCCGGTAATCCAAAGTAGTTTCTGAAGCCCACGATCTTGCGCTTTAGCTGTGGCATCAGGTGATTCAATCGCCTATGACGATTTTCTTTGATCCACAGGTAAAAACTCTGCATGGCCGCTTTGTGTTTCTTCGGGGCGGTTTTCCTTCTGAGCCGTGGCTCGCCTTTGAAATCCGTATCCCAGTAGAAGCGAAACCCCAGAAATTCAAAGTAGCGGTGTTGGCTGGGATGAAAGCGACTGAAGCGTTTCAGGGCGGTCTTCTCAGGTGCGACTTCCAGCTTGAATTTCTTCAGTCTGGGCGTCAACATTCGGTAGAAGGCGCGCGCTTCGTGGCGATACTGAAACGCCACTACAAAGTCGTCCGCGTAGCGAATCAACATAGCTCTGCCCTGGAGCTGTGGTTTGACCTTCTTCTCGAACCAGAGATCTAAGGCGTAGTGAAGGTAGATGTTCGCGAGTACCGGACTAATCACTCCGCCTTGCGGGGTGCCCGCTTCGGGTTTGTGATAACAGCCGTCCGGTTCTTTGATTCTGGCCTTCAGCCATTGATTGATCAGGTTGAGCAGTCGCTTGTCTTCAATGCGCTGTTCTAACATGCGCATGAGCCAAGTGTGATCCATATTGTCGAAGAAGCCTTTGATATCCGCTTCAACAATATAACCATAGCCTTTGAATTGCAGGTTCAGTTGCAGACTGTGTACGGCTTGGTGCGCGCTTTTATGCGGGCGGTAGCCGTAGCTGTTGCGCTGAAAGTCTTGCTCCCAAATACTTTGCAGTAGTTCGGAGACTGCTTGCTGCACAACTTTGTCTGCCACTGTGGGCAGGCCCAGGGGGCGTTCTTTGCCGTTCGCTTTGGGGATGTACACGCGTTTAACATCGTTCACTCGAAAACGTTTGTCTTTGAGTTGCTGTGCTAAGGTGTGAAGGTTTTCGGGCAATCGCTGTTCAAATTGGCCGGCTGTTACGCCATCTATTCCCGCAGCCGATTGTTTATTAAGGTTACTCCATGCGCGATACAGCGCGTCGGTATTCAGTTGTCCATAGAGATTCTGAAACCGATGCTGCGGATGGGTTTGTGCTTTAAATGCTATGGCGTTTAAGGCAGTTGTCATAGTGATTCCAGCCCTACTTTGTCCGGTCTATGTGTCTATTAAACGCCGTGATACTACTGTCAGCCCCTTTGCCTAGAGCACCTACTTTTGGTGCTATGTGATTGGCTTTCCCAATCTCAGACTACTATGAGCTGATCCGACTTCCGGGGTGCCTTCGTTGGCCTCGTATTCTACTTGGCTTCCCTACCCATTTCCTTTGGGAGCACCCTCGGATCTCACAAGTTCCNNGTCATAACTCTTTATACATGCCACGGTTTGAGAACTCCGTCAGTTCGCCACAACCTTGCCAGTTCGGTTGCTTTGCTTGGACTTCGACTGCGTTATAAGCCTGGTCAACTGAGACTCGCTATTTTCGGAGCAATACCAACACTTCAGGGGCACGACACCCCCTATGGCCTATATAATTCTCTGTCTACGCTTCACGATGTTTGTTCGCCTGATTGCGTCCTCACGCTGAAAAGTACTCACTAATCTCAGACTCCGCACAACGCGCAAGACTCGATACGGGTGGCAGGCTACGCCTTGCCCGACAGGGACTTTCACCCTGCAAGTTATGACAAGCTTCGCTTGTCGCACTGACGCCCTAATCAGGCTCGTGCTCCCATCCTCTGCGATAAAGTCAGTATTAACCTGCTGATCAATTAGATAGCGGGTAAATGCTTCTTTATCCATCGTAATAGAAGAAAAAAACAATTGTGGCCCTACTCGCTTTATTGCGCCAGCGGAGTGATCAACGCCCTCTCGATATACTTTTTTAAATACGTTAAGCGCATCAGCTTGAAGCGCTTGAGTTAAAAGCGTAACAATAACCGTCTCACTCATTGGTCGTCTAACAAGTCGCTGGGCCAATATCATGGCAGTGCTTTTATGGCCAGCCTGCAATGCTAATTCGTAGGCTTTTATTGTGTACTGACTATCAAAAGGCGTATTGCCGAGAAGCCAGCTCACCAATTTTTTTTCACCAAGCCAAGAAGCCAGCATTAACTCACTCCATCCTTTATATTGGGGCTGCGTCAACTGTTTCCGAAGATTATTTAAGCGGCTATTGATCATTTTTTTATGATCATTTGTTGCGGCATCAGCGCCAAACTTTGTTAGCAACCGTACTATTTTTTTATTATTTTTTGCTTTAGCCAGAGCAAATACAGATTGCTGCTGGCTGTTTTGAGTATCTACATCGGCCCCAGCCTCAAGCAATAACGTGGCGGCTAACATATCATTGAGCATCACTGCCAAAAATAGTGGAGTCACCCCCTGTTTGTTTTTCATGTCAAGCCTGGCGCTCTTTAACAACACTTTTAACAGGTCGGCTTGGTGGGTTTTAACCGCGCGATGCAGCGGTGTTTCGCCCAACAAATCCTGAGCATTGGTATTCGCCCCATTCGCAATTAAATAAGTGACTAATATTTCATGCCCATTATCAATGGCGATAGTAAGTGCATTTTGGCCCAAACCGTTTGGGCTATTGATATCAATGCCCCCACTGATGAGTGACTGAACTCCCTGCTGGTCCCCTTTTTTGGCCGCGTACCACAAGCGCTCTTTACCTGATTCGTTTTGATAGGTAGTTGTATCGAGCCTTGTTAACTGCTTTAATTTATTTGCCGCCATTTTGTGGCCCTGCTGGGCAGCCCGTTTTAAATACTGCTCCGCTTTGGGTGCTGATCCATTTTGTTTCAATAATAAGGTGGCGGCATTAAACAGGGCCTTTGTATGGTTCACACTGGCTGCTTTCTCGAACCAGAACAGCGCCTCTCTTTTACTCTTTTTTACTCCACTACCATGCAGGTATAACAACCCTATTTGAAACTGTGCCTCTGGGTTTCCGCTGTTCGCTAACGGTTTGAGTTTTGGGATCACTGCTTTGTAGTTTTCAAGTAGAATCAGCCGCTTGATATCTTTAGGTAATTTTTTGGCTGAGCACATGGCTCCCTTGAGAGCTTAAATGGTTATGCACTTCGGAGTTGAATCCGCCGGTTTTTAAAATGAGGCCAGCAGGAAATTATGGCCATCGGCTGGTAATGGATTTTAAAGACCTACCCAAACAGACATCTCCAGCCCCAACTATCAAAGATAAGGCCCGAACGATACCCGCTAACGGTTTGGTTGGCAGTATTGACCTTGATTCGCTAAACCAATCACTGTTTATTAATTTTAACCTACCAGTACAGCAGCTCTCCGGGGTGGCCCAGGGAGCGAAAAAACTGCATACGATTCTTATCAAGCCGCTTTCAGCGCTGCCCGCGCATCAGCTCATTAACAAAACCGCTTTAAGGCATCTTAGCAGTTCAGTTAGAAATGATGATATCAAAGAGATTAACTTTGTGGCCGTGAGCCCCAGCAATATTCTGATTACGCTAGAATTTGCTACCAAGACATCATTGACGGTATCACAAAAAAATAAGCCGCGAAAAATCGAAATAAAGTGGAAAAGCCTTCCCCTCATCACAAAAGCAGTTAGCTCCTCAGTCACTCCCGACCCAACAACACAGAATCTAATGACACAGGCGCAACAAGCGCTAACCGACAAGGAGTATGCAAACGCAATCACGTTATTTAAGCGCGTGATGAATAGTAACAACCTTGCAGACAAACAACTGGCCCATGAGTACTTTGCCGTTGCGCTTGAGCGTTCAGGCAAAAAGGCAAGGGCCAAACTGGAGTATCAGTCTTACCTCAAGTTATACCCTAAGTCAGAAGGCTCCTATCGAGTCATGCAGCGTCTGGCATCTTTACTATCGCTGGAGCGGGCATCTCCGACATTAAAAAGTAGCAAAACCAAATCCAAGAAACAGGGTTCCAGCTATGACACCTTTGGCAATTTTTCTCAGTTCTACCGTTTTGCCAGCAATCGAGAAGACAGTGGGAATACTGAAACCAGTTTATCGTCACTCTATAGCAACCTTGATTTAAATAGCCGCTATCGAGGTTCAAAATATGAAGCAAGTTTTCGGTTGCGTGGCAGCTTTGATAAAAACTTGCTAAATGATGGAAGAGAAGATCTGAGCCGGTTCAGTTATATCTACTTTTTTGCTGAAGACCGAGTCAATAACCACTCAGTAAAGCTGGGCAGACAACGAACCAGCAAGGGCGGTGTTATCGGTCGTTTTGACGGCGCCGAGCTGTCTACTCAGGTCACTAGTATAGCGACACTTAACTTAGTAATGGGTTATCCTGTTGACCGCCCAAACGATGATTTTATAAATACAGACCGTCACTTTTTCGGTGCCAATATTGATTTTGGCACGTACAACGATTCACTGGATTTCAATCTCTTTGTGATTGAGCATCGGCTAGAAGATCTGGTTGACCGCAGAGCGCTTGGAGGGGAGTTCAGATACTTTAAGCAAAACTATAATCTATTTGGATTGCTTGACTACGATATTCACTTCGCCGAATTAAATGCTGCTCTGTTAAACGGCTACTATCTGTTTGAGAGTGGTACAACTGCCAACCTATCACTCAACTACCGAAAAAGTCCTTATCTCACGACCCGAAATGCCCTCATTGGACAGCAAGTTGATTCAATAACAGATATTACTGAAACATTCACTTCGGCTGATGAAATAACAGAACTTGCTCTGGATCGAACCTTTGATAGTCAATATACCAGCTTGAACCTTAGCCACCCGTTGAATAAAACCTTTGATATAAATGGCACTATTACCGTTTCAAGTCTTTCCGGTGCTCCCGCGTCCGGCGGGGTAGCAGCCGTAAATGGAACAGGAAGCGAGTATTATTTTTCTAGTCAACTGGTTGGAAAGGGGCTATTTTCTACCTACGATACAACTTTGCTAGGAGTGACTTATGGAAATCTTTCAACATCCAAACTCTACTCGGCAAACGCTCAATTACGCTATCCTTTGTCTGACTTGTGGCGCTTATACCCAAAATTCGCGATTCAGATGAGAAAATACGACGATAGTCGAAATCAAATGATTCTCAAGCCTGTATTCAGAGCAAAATATGATTACAGAAAATCCCACTCGTTTGACTTTGAAATCGGTGCAAGTCTATACGACACTGAGAACCGATTTGATGGTAGTGACACCTTCCAGATTTTCTTTGTTAATCTGGGTTACTACTATAATTTCTAAATCGCCGTTATTGTACTATTTACCAGGCGGCATTAACGATTAGGCTGACCAAACTAACTATGCCACTACATACCAGACAACACTCTATATGTGCCCATTGATCGTCTTGTAATAAAGTTCGAGTCAAGTTCAAATGCCAATAAATTCAAAAATTGGCCTATTATTCTCAATTTCACTTCAACTGTTAGCGCCCCTAGCCCATCGTGTCTGAATTAAAGCGGTTGCGAAGAAAAGCCTGAGCGTCGTTTCGTGCCTGACCTGCGCAAGCGATACTCGCCCCCCACTACCGGAACATCATCGGACAAAACAAAACCCGGATCATACAGGCATCCGTTCGCACCTATAAAAAAGCCATCCATATCGACATCTGACGTGCCGTAAACCACCGTACCGGGGGCATCACAGTCCGGGCCACTTGCATAAACGAAGGGCGCAACAGCACTCACAAAAAAAATAAAAACGACTTTGCACTACCTGGATAACGCTGGATATTTTTAACTTTTTCATAAAGCCGACCTTCGGGAATTAAATATTCAGTGTGAAGAAGGTGGATTCTTTTTTTGGAAAATTAACATAGCTTTATTCTTGTTCTGTTAAATTTATAAATTCACCTCCCCACTAAAGAGTGTGCGTCAAATCGGGGGAGGATTAGACTGACTTTACTCGAACACTTTGTCACCGCCCTACCTCTTTGTGCCTAGGAAGTCCCATCGATATCAGCGCTGTAAATCCAATAAACAACGCCGATACCCAAAGACAAGCTACTAAGCCGTAATCTTGAAATAACCAGCCAGATAACACGGTGCCAATTAATCTACCCATTGCGTTGGCCATGTAATAAAAGCCGACATCCAGAGAGACATTATCTTCACCTGCGTAACTCACGATAAGGTAGCTGTGTAGCGATGAATTCACCGCAAACAAAGCACCAAATATGAGCAAGCCCATCAGGAGAACTTCTGCCTCATGCCACTCATAGGTGAGAGAGAAAGCAATGCCTAAGGGTAAAATGCCAAGTGCCAGTGCCCATCGGAGTGCATAGCTACCATCTGGGGTTTGGCCACTTTGGGTACCGGTGATTTTTGGCGCGATACCCTGTACAAAACCATAGCCAATCACCCACAAGGCCAGAAAGGCTCCCACATTCCAATAATCCCAACCGAAAGAGCTTGCGAGGTAGACAGGCAAGGCCACCACAAACCAAACATCCCGCGAACCAAACAGAAACATTCGAGCGGCTGAGAGGTAGTTAATCGCGCGACTTTTAGAAAAAATCTCGGTAAATTTCGGCTTGTTCTTCGCTTTACCCAGGTCTGCCTTTAAGCTGACCAAACTAAAAATCCAGACCAAGGCAAGAACAAGCCCCATACCCATTACTGAGCCTTTAAATCCAAACAGGCTTAACAAGGCACCACCGAGGAAAAACCCAGCGCCCTTCAGTGCGTTCTTCGAGCCAGTGAGTATCGCAATCCACTTGTAGAGCTGGCCATCTGCATGCGAAGGAACTAACAGTTTGATGGAGCTTTTCGCGCTCATCTTATTTAAGTCTTTAGCAATACCCGACACGGCTTGAGCAGCCATAACCCAAGGAGCAGTTAGCAGAGGAGTGGGCACCAGCAACATTGCGAGCGCCACAATTTGTAGAAACAAACCAATATTCATGGTTTTGTTAATGCCAAACCGAGCCCCTAACCAACCACCAACGAGATTAGTAACGACACCAAAGATCTCATAAAAAACGAACAGCATGGCGATACTTAAGGGGCTGTAGCCCAGCCCATGAAAATACAATACCACCAACATGCGCAGAGCGCCGTCGGTCAGAGTAAATGCCCAGTAGTTCCCCGTCACCACCATATATTGGCGGATTTCAGGAGACAGCTGCGAGAACCAGGTCATGGGGGCCCTACTCCTGATCTAAACGCCCCACTAAGCGCGTTAATTCAGCGGTTCGGTTCGCATAGCCCCATTCATTGTCATACCAAACATAAAGTTTTATTTGAGTGCCATTAACAACCATTGTGGAAAGCGCATCAACAATGCCAGAACGCGGGTCGGTCTTATAATCAATGGATACCAGTGGGCGCTCTTCGTAACCAAGAATATCTTTCAACTCATTATTTGCTGCATCTTTTAGCAGCCCATTTACTTCATCGACGGTGGTTGCTCGACTCACCTCAAATACACAGTCAGTTAACGATGCATTCGCAAGGGGAACGCGCACGGCATGGCCATTTAACTTACCCTTCAGCTCTGGAAAAATATGGGTGATGGCAGTTGCGGAACCGGTGGTCGTTG
This sequence comes from Gammaproteobacteria bacterium UBA3067, assembly GCA_002366835.1. Taxonomy (GTDB): domain Bacteria; phylum Pseudomonadota; class Gammaproteobacteria; order Pseudomonadales; family UBA3067; genus UBA3067. Next base: position 81,795 of record DFBZ01000038.1, on the reverse strand, counting down.
GAATCAGGCTCATTCCACACGCGCGAGCCCGTCGTAAATCTTTATGGGGTGCATCCAGAATGGTTTGAGTATTCGTAATGTCATGAATGGTTGTCATTGAACCATGAACGATGCCCAGTTTTTCATGAATGACTTTAACAACTGGGGCCAAGCAGTTGGTGGTGCAGGATGCCGCCGTGACGATTGAATGTTGTTCTTTATTGAAATCTTGATGATTGACACCCATCACCACATTCAATACACCCTCTTCTTTTACCGGTGCGCTGACCACCACCCGTTTTACGCCCTGATCAAGATAGGCTTGCAGCAAGGCTTTTGTTTTCATTTTACCGCTGGCTTCAATGACTAAATCACAGCCCGACCAATCCGTTTCGTTAATGGCTTTATTGCGAGAACACGCGATACGCTGATCACCGATAAGCATCATTTCCCCAACGTTTTCGGCTTCATGATGCCAACGCCCATGAACAGAGTCGAAATTAATCAGGTGCGCCAAGGTGGCAGCATCGCCTGCTGGATCGTTAATTTGAATGATTTCAATATCATCCCAATTATGGAGTACACGCATGGTTAAACGCCCCATACGACCAAAACCATTAATACCCACTTTAATACTCATGCTCACCTCAAATAGTGTGTTTTCAAAATAAACGAATATATCTACGGCGTTTTTCTCAATGCACTGATAACGCCATCAATGAAGCCAGGTATAGCTTGCCGCCTTGTTTTTAACGCCGCAGATAACAGGCTGCAAGAAACCACATGCCACTGCTGAGCAGCTTTTGTAAGCTGAGTGCACTTGCATTGTTTTGTTCAAACTTTAACTTTGTAATTTAATACTAATTCGTCAGCAGGCATTCCTCGAATACCCCAATTGGACATTGGCGTTTCAAAAATAGTTATCTCGATATCTTGCACTTCAATATCGGCATACTCTTTAATTTTTAGAAACAGCAAATTAATAAGCTGCTTCTTTGCTTCTACTGACCTTCCCTCAAATATCGACAACTCTATTATTGTGTATCTTTCAGTTCTATCTGATGGATAGAAAAAATCGCCTGTATCTAGCGATATGAAGCGCTGAAACAATTTGTTTTCAGGTAAACCAAAAGCGTCCATTAGTGACTCATGAATTGCTTTCGAAATTAGGCTCTTGTTTTTTGAAAGTACGTTAGAGACTCCGTATATTTTTACTTGTGCCATGACTTCCTTTATAAATTTAACAGCAGGCTTTAGCGCGCTCTGGTCGTTCACCCATTGCTCTCAGTCGCTTTAGGTTCTCGCTCAAAAAAACCTGGTTATTTTCAGCAGTGGAAGATAAAACAAATTTTGCCCACTCTGGTAATGCTGGATTAATGCGATAAAAAACCCACTGCCTCTGCCTGCGATCAAGCAACAGCGCATATTTTCGAAGTTGTGCCAAGTGACGTGAAATTTTAGGCTGTATCTCATCAAGAGCTTCTGTTAGCTCGCAGACACATAGCTCGCCCTCCATCTCAATGAGTAAAAGGCTACGGAGCCTGGTTTCGTCTGATAGGCATTTATAGAACTGAACGGGATTCATGCGTGGGATATTTCCTTTTGGCTTATGCTCCCGCTAAGAATGTTTTCGTATTTGCCACTCAGCGAAATATATGGATTTCATTATATATGTATAAACATATATGTAAACTTAACACTTCGCTCAATACAGGCTTTTTCCCTACAAGCCTCTATTAGCGGGAACGGAGGCAATGCTCAGCTACCAAATTTAGCTAAGCAGCACAGGCTTGGATGTCAAAAATTACCCCTGTCTAGCCATTTTCGATGGATTCTTTCGTGCGCCTCTACTAGCCGCCTTTTTACTTCCGCCCACAAAAAAAGGCAGCCGAAGCTGCCTTTTTTATCTAACACTTTAGTACAGTAAAGTGCTCTGCCTTATAACTTGTCGGAGTTATCGGCTAGGTAGCTTGCAACGCCGTCAGGAGATGCATCCATACCTTTGTCACCTTTCTGCCAGCCCGCTGGGCAAACGTCGCCGTGCTCTTCGTGGAACTGAAGGGCTTCTACTAAACGCAGCAGCTCATCCATATTACGGCCTAATGGTAGATCGTTAACGATTTGAGAGCGTACAAGGCCATCCTTATCGATAAGGAACGCGCCGCGAAACGCCACGCCGCCTTCGGCTTCTACATCATAAGCCTGGCAGATTTCGTGTGTTGTGTCAGCTACTAGGGTGTAACCCAACGGCCCGATACCACCGTTCTCGACAGGGGTATTACGCCATGCGTTATGGGTGAACTGTGAGTCGATAGAAATACCCAATACTTCAACATCCAAGGCTTTGAATTGCTCGATACGATGATCCAAAGCAATCAGCTCAGATGGGCAAACGAAAGTAAAATCAAGTGGGTAGAAGATAAGCAATCCATATTTTCCACTGATTTCAGCAGACATTGTCAACGTATCAACAATCTCGCCATTCGCTTTTACGGCAGCAGCTGTGAAGTCAGGTGCTTGTTTTCCTACTAGTACGCCCATAAGGGTTTCTCCTTTTGTTTAAGTTCGGTACAGAAAATATTTCACAGAAAGCGGCTATGTTTTTCACAGCAAGCCAATGTGATGCTCAAATTCAATCTGATTTTATTTCAGGTGGAAACATTACCACCTGATGGCTTGGAAAAAAAGCACGCATTTAGTGGTTTACACTTACTCTGCAGCAGCTTCTCCGCCAGCCTCTTTAACAATCGGTTCAAGCTCACCCTTTTGTGCCATTTCGATAATGATGTCACAACCACCAACAAGCTCACCTTTTACCCATAACTGCGGAAATGTAGGCCAGTTTGCATATTTTGGCAGGTTTGCACGAATATCTGGATGCTCGAGAATATTGACGTAAGCGAAGGGGACACCATAGGGCGTTAATGTTTCAACAACCCGAGCAGAAAACCCACACTGAGGAAATTGAGGCGTACCCTTCATATAAAGGATGACCTGATTGCCTTTAACTTGATCTTCAATCACTTGCATGATGTCCATAATTACCTCTTTATTACTGAAAAAAGTGACAGAAAGCTCTGCCTTTTAGATGGCACGATGCCAAAATTGGGCGTTACACGCCCTCACCTGGCGTATTTTATACGATCTTTGAGTTTTTCTAACCATTAACTTTCTGTGGATTCACCCCATCCACCCCCACCTGGGGTTTGAATGCTCAGTACGTCGCCTGTTTTGGCTGAGAATTGACACTTACCAGCCAGCGCTTGGCCGTTGAGAGTATTTAGACCTGCCGCCCCACTTTGACCGCCCTTTAAGCCCCAGGGGCTGCGACGACGACGCTCAGTAAGCAAAGTCACATCGGTGTCTCGCAAAAAGCGATAGGAGCGTATCAAACCATCTCCACCCCTAAGTTCCCCCTTCCCACCTGAGCCGGCACGAATGGCGTAGCGATCAATCATCAGAGGGTAGTGCATTTCGAGACTTTCGACGGGGGTATTGAGAGTATTCGTCATATGGCTATGCAGTGCAGAAAGGCCTGAGCCACTTGCGCTAGCGCCGGTGCCCCCGGCCAGGGTTTCATAATAATCCCAAGGCTGGGGGCCCCTTGCTCCCATGGCGATATTATTCATACTGCCCTGGCTTGCTGCGGGTATACGTTCTGGCAACACTTGGGCCAAGGCCCCCAGCACGACATCCACAACGCGGGTACTGGTTTCCACATTGCCCGAAGCCACAGCTGCTGGCCGATCAGCATTCAACAAGCAGCCCTCCGGCACTTCCAAGGTAATGGCTGAAAAAGTGCCATAACAGGCGGGTGTCTGGGGAGGCATCAAACATCGAAAGACATAATAAACCGCGGCCGCTGCCACCGACATGGGGCAGTTAATGTTGCCCGCAACCTGTTCAGCCGTGCCGTTAAAATCAAGTATCACAGACGATGCCCTAACTCTTAGCTCACATTGTATGGGGATATCTGTGTGTCCATAACCATCGTCATCCATGTAGTCGGTAAAACGATAGGTGCCATCGGGGATAGCGGACAAGGTGTGCTCAGCAAGGCGGCGACCGTAATCATTTAGCGCCCTCACCCCGCTTTCAAAATCTTCCGCCCCCATGTTATCTATCAGCGTTGCAAGGCCGCTACACCCCGCACGATTAGCGCTGACCTGGGCCGTAAAATCACCCAGTATATGTAGACGCGCCCCCGCCTCAATAGAATCTTTCTCACAGAACATTTCCAGCAAGCGCGCTTCATTCAGTCGACTATTTTTCACAATATGTGTAGGCGGAATAATAATGCCTTCCGCCTCCAGCGTGGTAGAAAGAGGCATGGAGCCCGGCGAAGAAGCACCGATATTCGCATGGTGGGCACGGTTTACCACAAAGGCCTTTAATTGCTGTTTAGGCCCATGCGCAATAAAAAGCGGCGCAATAAAGGTAATATCAGGTAGGTGCGTTCCGCCTAAGAAAGGGTCATTCAGCATCACCATATCACCAGGGGCCCACTCGACACTGCTGACTATTTTTTCCATGGCAAAAGCCATACTACCGAGATGCACGGGTATATGTGCCGCTTGTGCGAAGAGTCGCCCTTTTGCGTCAAACAATGCGCAGGAGTAATCCAAGCGATCCTTTATATTAGAAGAAAGCGCTGTGCGTTTGAGGATTTCACCCATCTCATCACAAATAGATTCAACACGGCTGGCAAAAATATTTAACTGGATCGGTGTCATGCTAAAAGCTCGGTCATTTACGAAAACGGGAACTAATCAGTTTGGGCTTCTCGGAATAAATCAGCGCCGAGGTTTTACTCTATTTGTCGCCACGGCACTCATGGGGTCATCTGGCCAGGGGTGTTTGGGATAACGCCCCTTTAACTCTTTTTTCACCTCGTTGTAGCTGCTCCCCCAAAACCCAGCCAAGTCTTGCGTGACCTGCAATGGGCGCCTTGCTGGTGACAGCAAATGCACAAGCAGCTTAACTCTACCATTAATAATGCTCGGGGTTTCAGCGCAGCCAAACATTGCCTGTAGTTTTACCGCGAGAACTGGCGGAAACTGAAGATAATCGATGGAGATATTTGAGCCACTTGGGGCGCGGTAAACGACAGGTGCCAGGCTTTCCAGCTGCTGCGACAACGACCAGGGCAGCAAGGCTTTCAAAATGGATGACAAATCTAGCTTGCTGATGTCCTTCATCGAATTCACATCATTCAAGTATGGCCCTAGCCATGTTTCCAGTGAACCCAGCAAGGCTTGCTCGGAAAGGTCGGGCCATTCGTGCTTTTCTTCGAGATATTGATAAACCAAGTTCACCCGCGCCTGCCATTGCCGCAGATTATCAGTCCATGGCAGAAATTCCGTACCGCGCTGCCTGATTACGTCAATGAGAGCCGTCCGTTTCGCTTCTAGCGGCAGCTCTTTCAAGCTTTGTTTTTGAACAATCAACTTACCAATGCAACGCTGCTCTTCTGCTATAAATCGTTCCGTACGTTTATCCCACTCCACCACTTCTCGAGACACAAGCAAGTCTGATAGTTGGTCAGAGAATAAGGCTGGGTTTAAATGCGCCGCAAGATAAACTCTATCCCGTTTGGCAGCTCGACCTTGCCGGCTTCTATCCACCATTCCTCCAACTTCCGCCACGGCTAGCCAGTCTTCTTGCGCGAGAGTATCTTCTTCCGCTAGCTCGACACCTGAGCCGCCACTAAGCTGCCATAGGGAAGCGTTCATTCCAGCTCGGCGTTTGGCAATTCGATCTGGGAATGCACAGGCAACGAGATAACCCAGTGCATCAGAGTGATGGATGTTGCAAGCCTCTAGGCCTTGTTTTGCCTTAATTTGACGAAGATAAGTCTCGGCCTGCCGCTTAACTCGCTTCACCCAGCCACGGTGCCTAGGCGCGCTGGGAGTCTCCGCTTTGAGTATCTGCATACGAAAAAAAAGATCGCTGCCCTGCTGTCGAAGCGGGTCTCTTTCGGCAAGCAAGGCCGCAAGCAAAGCGCCTTCCTCTGCCAAACCTTGCCTGGCAGAACACAACAGCATATGCGCCAAGCGGGGATGCAAGGCCAAAGACGCCATGGTCTTACCGTGACTCGTCAATATTGGCTGATTTGTTTCTTTATTCTTCGACACAGCACCCAGTGTGCACAATAAGTCCAGCGCTTGGTTAAATGGCCCGCTGGGGGGAGGATCGAGCCAATCCAGCTCTTGCGGGTCAGCAACTCCCCAGCTCAATAGCTGTAACACGAGCGGGCACAGGTCTGCTTGAAGAATCTCTGGGGAGTCATAAGGCTGCAGCGTTTTTTGTTCACTTTCACTCCAAAGACGATAGCAAACCCCTTCCGATAGCCGCCCCGCCCGCCCCATTCGCTGCACACTGGATGCGTGGGAAATACGGCGTGTATGCAAACGACTCATACCATTATTCGGGTCAAATTCCGCCACTCGCTTTAGGCCACTATCCACCACGACGGTAATGCCTTCGATGGTTAAGCTGGTTTCCGCAATATCGGTACTGAGAACCACCTTCCGCTTATTGTCGCTGCATTGTTCAATAGCACGCTGCTGCTCTTCCAAGGGCAAGGCACCATAAAGTGGATAAATGTCCGTTGTTGTTTTGAGTTCGTCTGCTAGACGATTTTCAAGTTGTTCTTTAACCCTTTGGATTTCGCCCTGACCCGGCAAAAAGACCAATACACTACCGCTATGTTGTTTAAGCGCATCGAGAATGGTGCGCGCCACCGCTTCAATAACAGGCTGCCCCACGGCTGGACTCGCCCCGAATTCCAGGCTCACGGGGTACATTTTCCCTTCACTGCGTACCAAGGGGGAGGAATCAAGAAAACCCGCCAGTTTGGCCCCATCAAGGGTGGCGGACATTAAAAGAATTTTCAGCGGGTTGATCTCTTCACGAAAAAGCATCCGCCCTTGCAAGCAAAACGCTAAACCCACATCCGATTCCAGGTGACGCTCGTGAAATTCATCAAACACTACCAGACCAACACCTTCGAGTGCGGGGTCATCCAACAACATCCGCGTGAGCACGCCCTCCGTTACCACTTCAATTTTTGTCTGCTGGGAAATGCGGCTTTCCATCCGCACACGATAACCCACACGTTGCCCTACTTTCTCACCAAGAAGCGAAGCCATACGTGTTGCCGTAGAGCGTGCAGCCATGCGCCGTGGCTGAAGCACAATGATTTTTTGATCAGCCAACCAGGGCTGTTCAAGCAAAGCCAGAGGGACAAGCGTGGTTTTACCGGCACCAGGCGGCGCCTCAAGAACAAGCTGATTATTGGATGACAATGCTGACACAATATCGGCCAGCACAGCCTGAATGGGAAGGTCTGGGAGAGTATTCAAATGGCTCGTAAATCGAAGATTAACAAGCGGCAATCATATCACGTTGTTCATCCTCACCGCATGGGCATCAACAGGCTCAATGTCATCAGAAAGCGCCTGGGCGTCGGGGTAATATCGATCCAAGGGGTAATGCGCTGCTTTTAAACGGGTGTGACAAAAATCCATAATAGTTTTGAATTCTTCATTACTGACATCCTTGTAACGATCAAGGGTGCCAGCCTGCATAAAACGAACTGACTTTAAGGACTCAGAAAACACATTGGGAGAGAACATGGAAAAGTGCTCTTCATGCTCTTTCATATATTCAAAGGAACAACGATTCACCACTTTATTAATTTCCTCCGAACATAAATCCATCTCAAGGAACTCAGCGACCTTATTGACCACCGTAGGAAGATCGTTTTTCATGGATTCATAATGAACAAATAAAACATTTTGGTGTGACTCAGCCCTGCGCCACCAGCCTTCAACATGATCAGGCCATGAGCGCCAAAACATGTCATCACTGCAATACCACTTGAGCATATTATCGCGATTAGGAACTGCTGGGCCGGCAAGTAAATGAATAAAATCGAGGCAACTGGCAAAACAACTCACTGGATGGCGGGTGACATAAATATATTTCGCCTTTTCATTATACGGGCATAACTCAGCAGGCATATGCGTTTTGATAATGCGGCTGTTTTTCTCACCCACCAAAGGCGCTCTCTCGAAAGGCACGCTGGATGTAGGGGTAGTTTCAATCCACGGACTCAGCGCATACATATGGCGATAACCATTATCACTTAAATCACCCTCGCCCCGATGTAATACTTCAAACACCACCTGCTGCATCCAGGTGGTGCCACACTTCATCTGCGTGGCAACAAAAATATCGTTGGATTGTGGTTGGTGATTTTTAGTGAACCGATAAGACTTTTTACTGGACATCATAAATGGGCCAGTAACGCCCTTATAACGCATCAAAGGAGGTGTCGACAAACGAAAGACCTTGGCTACCAAAACAAAAAACGGGTAAATAAATCGGCCATGCTTTTGTATCTTTGTGCGCAAGCGACGGCGTTCAGCCAAAGGCAAGGCGAAATAGTTATCTCCCCGTGTCTTCAGCTCGAAGTAAAGCATCATAAAACCCAGGTAAAAGAAGTAAGTTAACACAAGAAAAGAAAGGATTTTTAACATCAAAAACAGCTCATATTTTTATTATAATTACAAAATAATAGCATAAACCTAAAACTACAGTTAACCGTACCAGCTAATAGAATCAGCACCCGCTTCAGCTCCAAATTTTTTGACCATATTAGCTAAAAAAGAGCTTGAGACTCCCTGAGCGAGGCTCAGTTGTCACCCATACACATTCAAAACACAGGAATGGAAAAGTGAGCCCTATAGCCCGCTATTCCACCGAGTGGGAACAGCAATCCTAAGAACGTTATCACTGCTATCAAATATGGTCGAGCTAGAAAGGAGGGCGTGCGGAACAAACTTTACAATAAAACAATGCTCAGCCGATACAAAGCTGGCTGTGGTGATTGAAACTTTTCCGCTATCTGAGTCAGGGCTAAGCCATTGTAGTAAAAATACGTGCAGATGGCACACGTTGGGAAGCGCAATTTTTAACCATCTATTTTATGCCCCCCGACAGCATATTTTCTTTTTCTGTATGATGAACAGGGAAACCGACTGTTTAAAGAAATATCTCGCTTAATCATCCCAGCATTTGTGTAGCGGGTTCATTCGGAAATAATAATTCAACTGGCTGATATCTATTAAACCCCCTCCACATCGACTAGCCAATGTGGAGGGAATAAATTTCAAATACTATCTTCTTCTAATACACAACTAATAAAATTTAGCCTATATATTTCAAGCAAGCGTCGATTGTATCGTCGCAGCTATCCGCCATATCTTTGCAAATCTTGTGCTTAGATACATGTTTATTACACTCATCCCGGCAATCCTTACAAATTGAAATGCAAACTTTTGCCATTGCCTTACTATGAACTGAACCATTGGTAACAATTTCAACCAACGTTGCACACGCTGCGATGGTATCCCTCACCAACATTAAACACTCGGCAAGACTTAGATCCTTAGATTTCAGTGTCTGATAGATATGCGCCTTACAGGCTTGGCCGACACTCACACAATCTTCGGCCGCCTTAACGACAGCTTTGGAATATGAAGCCTTATGGTGGCCATGTTGATTACCCGCCATCAAACTTGGGCTAATACTGACTGCCGATGCAGCTACAGCTGCCCCTAAAAATTGTCGTTTAGAAAGAGAAGGTGCTGTTTTTGACTTGTCCATTTTTTTATCCCCTAGTAAGTCTAAAAGTATGATTACTTCTCGTACATAAGCCATTCTAGATCAACTAATTAATAAAGCAATGACTCGAGTTCCACCCTTGGAGAATAAGCTGGGCACCTCCTCGCTGCATAACAAATAGGCTATATCAAAAGCCACTCATGTTTCATCGCAACAGATAGTTTTGCTAAATTCCTTAGTATTTATAGCTCTCCCGGTTAATTCTTTTTTAAAAAAAACCCAGCCATTTGGCTGGGTTTTCAGAGTTGCCGAAGCAAGACTTTACTAAAGATCAAAAGCCCATTATTTGAGTTCGCGAGAGCTCAAGCCTAGCTGATGACGCGCAACAATCAACTGCTGAATCTGCTGTGTTCCTTCAAAAATATCAAGAATCTTCGAGTCACGCGCAAACTTCTCCAACAGGTATTCTTCGCCATAACCAAGGCTGCTGCAAATCTCTACACAACGCAAAGTAATGTAGCTACCTACTCGACCAGATTTTGCTTTACACATAGAGGCTTCTTTGGAGTTTGGCGTCTTATTATCTGCCAACCAGGCAGCTTTTAAGATTAACAAACGTGCGGCTTCGTAATCTGCTTCCATGTTGTAGAACTCGGCCTGCAGGGCTGAGCTGTTCCAGCGACGTTTGCCGTAGTCCAAGCTAACACCTTCTTTTTCAAGAATTTCACGGGTCATATCCAGAGCAGCTCGTGCTACACCGTTCGCCATTGCACCCACTGCTGGGCGGGTATTGTCAAACGTTTGCATCACGCCACCGAAGGCTTTCTTACGCTCTTCAGCAGTTCTCGCGATGGTGGCATCACCGAGGATGTTATCTCTGGGAATGCGGCAGTTAGTAAAGGTGATCGCTGCTGTATCAGAGGCGCGAATACCCATCTTCTTTTCCAGACGAACTACTTCAAGGCCGGGCGCATCTTTTGGTACAACAAAGGATTTTATAGCCGCCTTACCAACAGACTTGTCTAGTGTTGCCCAAACAACAACATGAGTACATTGACCGCCATCTGTTACGAATATTTTTTCACCGTTAATAACCCATTCATCGCCATCAGCTTCGGCAGTGGTGCAAACATTTGCCGAGTCAGAACCGGTACCTGGCTCAGTAATTGCCATTGCAGCAAAAACTTTACCAAAGCGTTCTTTTTGTTCGTCGGAGGCAACAGCATCAATAGCTGCGTTACCCAAACCCATTCCTGGAATTGCTAAAGTTAGGCCGGTGCATGCCCAACACATTTCCATTGCACCGATAACGCCTAACATTTGCATGCCATTTTTTATTTCTGGAGCGCCACTTGCCTCTTTTTTATCTTTCTTATCCCCACCACCTAGGCCACCGCCGCCCATTTTTTCCATCATCTTGGCAAGGTTTTCAAGCTCTACAGCTTTTTCATGTTCCTTGATATCGTACTTACGAGACAAGGGACGGATCATACTTTTTGCCATCCCATTAATCATATTACTGAGATTCTGGTGACCTGGAGAAATTTCTAAATTAATCATAATATTAACCCTTCAAATTCGTTTATTAATGGCTTTGTTCTTACCTGCTCAGGCTAAACGCCTAGATGCAGGCGGCGCCTTCCAGAACACCTACAGAGCGCAAGTTGCGATACCAAAGTTCAACCATATGCTCGCGGATAAAACCATGGCCACCTAATAACTGAACGCCGTTATTACCAATTTCCATCGCTTTTTCAGCACAAATCACTTGGGCTAAGTAAGCCTCACGGTGAAAATCAAGGCCTTGCTCGGCACGGGAAGCGGCGCGGTAAACCATCAAGCGCATGGCTTCTAATTCAATAGCAATATTGGCCACCATAAACGCAACAGATTGACGATGAGAAATAGGCTCGCCAAAGGCAACGCGCTCGTTAACATATTCCGTCACGTATTCAAGCATCGCTTCTGCACAACCCAAAGACATCGCACAAACACCAAGACGACTAAGATCTAGCAAGCGTTCTAAGTCAAAAGGCTGCTCTTCGCTACCCAGCTTGTTAATAACTGGGACTTTTACGTTGTCCAAAGTCACTTTGCTGGTATTTACAGCGTGTAAACCCATATTTTTTTCGTTCTCAATGCCCAGGCCTTCCGTACCTGCTGGCACAACATAGCCTGCTGCAGTACCATTTTCCTCTGCAATAACCAGAATCTGTTGGGCACTGTCACCCAGCAACACCATGGATTTAACGCCATTAATTACATAAACATCGCCTTCTTTTACGGCGCTTGTTTGCAGCTCACTTGGTTCAAAAGTAGCACGAGGCTCCATCAGTGCAATGGTTGCAGGAACAAACTCTTCAGCAATAAAAGGAGACAGGAAGGCCTCTTGCTGTTCTTTAGTACCGTTATCAATAACCGTATTAATAAATGCCAGCGGCGTTACAGCACCAAGTGCCAAAGACATATCGCCTTTACCAAGGTCTTCTGCGTTAAGCATATTAGAAACAGGGGAGCGAGGTATGCCTGCACCACCCACCTCTTCTGGAATAGGAATCAAGCTGAGGCCTAACTCCATGGTTTTATTATAGAAACCTTCTGGCGCTTCCCCAGCTTCATCTGCATCACGAGAAATTGCTCTAAGTTGTACCTCGGAGAATTTTTTCATCATTTCTCGGGTGATTCTCTGCTCTTCGGTGAGCGTGAGATCAAATAATTTTGCTTGCTCGGACATGGTTTTTTCCTCAGCTTTTTGTTTAAGGGAACCCTGGGGTACCCCCTAGAGCACAAATTCAAACGGTCGTTTGATGTTTGGGCTAGCGGAGTTTAGCGCTTTTAATAAGTAGTGCCAATGGGAAAGGCGCCAAACAATGTTTTAAGGCGCCGTTACGAGGTTTTCAGGAGGGCATATTGCTATCGGAGAAGCTGGGAAAGAATCTATAGAGCAAAAATAATAAAGTGAATTGAAAAGAGTGGGCTAAAAATCACAGCGAATAAATAGCCTCAACCACTCTTCCACCGTCTTTAAAGCTAAGCCTGTCATCACATAACGATCTAATCAACATGAGACCTCGACCAAAACAGTCATCATCATTAGCCGCTTCAATTGATTGGTACTCAAAGCCCTGGCCGCTATCCTGAATCCAAATTTTTACTCCGGGGCGATCCTCTAGGTTCACCAAGGATAAAACAGCCACTATTTTACCGTCAGCAAGGCATTCCAAACGGCTTTCCTTCTCGGCCTGAAATGCTAAAAACCCATCCTCTTCACTTTTAAGGCTGGATGGCAGGTTCAGCACTCCATGCTCCAGGGCATTGAGATATAGTTCGGTGATAATGGTATGAAGGTAATCCTTGTGTGAGGCCAGGCCTGCAGAAGATCCCAGCATATTCAGGATATCAGAAGGAGGATCCCCCGCTCGCATTTGCTCTGGAGATATCTCAAAGCGCACTTTCCATGAAGGTGAATTCGTTAAGATGTCGCCATCTTTCTTATCATCAATAAGCACGCCTTTAACCGGCTTACACTCCAAAGCAACCAGGGAAATATCATCGTCCTGCTCGTCGCCTGAGCCAACATACTCGTTAAAATGCTCGATAATACTTTTTACTTTATTTGAAGATGCCAAGACAGATTTCTCTTGAAATAAAGCATGAAAGCGCTCTTCGCCAAACATCTCTCCATGTTTATTGGTCGATTCAATCATTCCGTCAGAGTGAAGAAAAAGCCGTGAACCCTGGGACATTTTAAGGGTATATACGTCCCTCTCAAACTCATACTCATCCAGGGCACCAAGGGGCATATGCATGGACGTTACAAAACGGTCAACATCACCGCTGGGCTTTGTAATAACTGCATCGGGTAATCCACCGCACCACATTACCAGCTCTTCGCCCGTCTCGTTAATTTCAGTAATAGTGGCGGCGCAAAACATATAGTCAGGAAGGAGGTTGAGCAAATTCTTGTTCATCTCCGCGGCTATATCGCCAATTGAAGCACCGACTTTTGTCATGGCAAAAAATACACGAGAAACCGGTAAAGCACCTATTGCCGCAGATAAACCGTGACCGGTAAAATCCCCTAGCATGACATAAAGCCCACCACTGGGGCTTGCCGCTGAAAGCATCACGTCGCCGTTAAAAGCAGACATTGGAGACATATAGTAATCAAGATTGCCCGAGTCGAGAAAGCTTTCACTCAGGGCATTGTTGAACACGTGCTCAACAATTTCATGCTCGCGCTGAGTTTGTTCCTGGTAGTACATCAGCGTTTTATTTTTCTCATTAAGCTGATCACTGAGCTCTTGAATACGGCTATGTGCCTTAATCTTTGCTTGTAATATTAATTCATTAAAGGGTTTTGTTAAAAAATCATCACCGCCGCTTGCAAGACATTTTGCTAAGGCATCATCATCGCTGATAGCGGTAAGAAAAATGATCGGGACATAACGCTCACCCGCCTTCTGTTTTATTACACGTGCCGTTTCATAACCATCCATCACCGGCATGATAACGTCGAGCAACACGAGGTCTGGCTGCTCGCTTTCAAATAACGCGACAGCCTCCTCACCGTTGCTGGCTTCAATGGTCTCGTGCTCATCTTCTTGTAGCATCCAGCGCAGCAGCTTTCTATTAACCGCCATGTCATCTACAAGCAATACACGCATCACACATCCTTCTTAGCTTAAATACTATTCAGTTGTTCTTGTTGTTTGAATCAAAGTGTTTAATCGATCTGAAATTTTTTATCGAAACGAGAAATATCCAGAATTTTTTTAACTTGCGGGCGGCAATTAACAATCCGGATACTGTTATCCCCCACGCCAAGGTGTTTCTTCATGTTTAACAACATACCTAATGCAGAGCTATCCATATACTCAGCTTCCCGCATATCCAGAACAACATGTGATTGCCCTGTATCGATATTCATGTAAGTGTTTCTAAACTCCTGAACAACATTAAAATCAAATTGTCCGGAAATGGCGATAGTGACACTTTTACCATCGTTACTTGTTTCTGCGCTTATGGGCATTGCGTATCTCTCAGTTATTCAGCAATCAGAAAATTATAAAACTGCTCCAAGCCAAACAGACACCAAAACACACTGTTCTGCTGGCTAATAAAAGAATAGACGCTGAAAAGTAAGTGCTCCACACTAATATTCAAAAAAATAAAATTATGTTTCTTTTAGATAGGCGCATATTTATTAAGGATTCATGCAGAGTGATCTGGATAGTGTGAATAAAGATAAGTTTCTCCGAAATTAATCAGAGGCAACCCAAGCAAAAGCGCTCAGGCTGGTTAGCGTTAGGGCATCTCTAAAAATCAGAATTTTTATTCGAGAGCAAAGAAGCACCGCACGGAAACCCGCACGACTCCATGGATGGAGAAGGTAGAGAGAAGCAGAAAGCCAAAGCCGAGTGTACAAGGGCTACATGAGGAGTTGAGTGCGGAGCTGACGCCGCTATCGGGTAAAAAGGCAATTTAGAGGTGCCCGTTATATATATTTAAACCAAGCTGCGGGCAACGCTTAAACCGCTTATAGCTCCATTGGTATTGTTCCGGCGCATCACGGACGCAGGCCTCTACCGTGGCATTCAGCCCTGCTACAGAAAGCTGAATATCTTTACTATAGATTCTTTCGTCGGCGTCGATATAAACCACCTCAAACCCTCTGTGTGCAGGCAGGCGCTTTCCGTAAACAGCGACAACACTCGCTCCAGTTTTTCTTGCCAAGCGAGAAACCAAAGTCATAGAAAATGCGGGGATGCCAAAAAAAGAGGCCACGACTCCCCCTTCTTTTCCGGGAACTTGGTCAGGTAATATGTAAACCACTCCCCCTTGCTTTAAATGTTTGTACACCATCTTAACACCAGCGGCATTGGCCGGTGCGAGCTGCCCTCCTCCGATCTCGCGGCTTTGCCGTAAAACAGCGTCAAATTGTTCGTGCTTGGGGGGGCTGTATACCATTACGCCAGGGTGACGTTGCGAAGTATACCAATTTAACCACTCCCAGTTACCAAGATGCGGAGCAATTACGATGACTCCACAACCTTTAGCAGCCGCCTTATCCATGATTGACTGCCCAGTAACCTTGGCAACGAGACCCAAATTCTCTTCCAAAGATTTATACCATGCAGAACCAATTTCCATCATTAAATAACCCGTATGCATAAGCGACTCCACCACAAGCTTACGCTGAGCCGGTGCAGGCAGCTCAGGGAAACACAGTTCAATGTTTTTCTGTGTCACATTAGTAATCTCGACAGGCAGCTGCGCCACCAACCAGCCCAGCGCGCCCCCAAGACGTTGCGCAACAGGAAGAGATAGTTTTGCGCTTAGCTTGATAAAAAAAATGGAGAGAGTGGCTTTAATTTGATTTTTTTCCAACAGAAATCCTCGCTATAGGCCCATAATAAGATTTGATAAGCAAATTGAGCACATCAACGCATTAATTTAACGCTACCATTAAGTGTTATACAGCCATAAAAAACAGGGCTTAACTTTGATACATAGTACAACATATTTGATCAACGGTATTAACAATGAAGGCCTAAGCCTTGTGCTTTCCCATGGCCTACATTCACGTGTCAACAGCCCTCTTATGGAGAAAGTCACAGATGACCTGGCCGCTCATGGGTTTAAGGTGATCCGCTTTGAGTTCCCGTTTATGGTGGAAGGCAGGCTGCATGACGCCCCAGTCTATATCGAAAACACAGAGTCTTTGGAATCACACTGGAAAAAGGTGGTGTCGGAGATTGGTTCACCAGAAAAGTTGGTGATTGGTGGGAAATCTATTGCCGCATTTGCCGCTACACGTGTGGCCGACCAACTGGGTGTACGTGGCGTCATTGGAATGGACTTTCCCTTTGTATCACCAGACCCCGATCTCATTCTTGATCAGAGCCATTTAAAAACCATGAACACCCCCACGATGATTATTCAAGGCAGTGATGACCCTTTGGGGCCCTCTACTAAGGTTGATGATTCGATTTTTTCTCACACTACCACTTTGCACTGGCTAGAAAATGCAGGGCACAATTTTATTCCCTCTGAGAGCAGCATTCGGTCCCACGATGAAAATATTGTTGATGCCATAGAGTGGATTGCCGAGTTTCTTGATTTTCTTGAGCAGTAAACACTTCAACCTTATTGCAAGACCGCTACATAATTTTATAAATATCAGGCCGTTATATCGATAAACTCTCCTTTAATCTGCCCCTCACTGGAAACACGAGATAGCGATAAAGCCGACATAAGCGCTTCCATGTATTTATCCTGCTTTCTCCAATGACTCCAGCAGCGAGCCCAGATCCCCATCACGATAGTACTGATCAATCAAATTTTGTCTTGCAGACAACAAAGCATCCGCTGAGTCCAGCATTTGCTCAGCATTAATTGTGTCAATGGTCGCACTCTCAAGCAGATCGTGTAACGAGAGGCTAGCTGCCTCTTTCTTCTTCAGGGGAGGTGTTTCGGTCTCTCCATCATCCTCTCCACAAGCTTCTGACGAGTCGCACGGCCTTGCAGGTTTTCAATAATTACGCTGGAACAATCCTTACCGGGGGCGCTATCAGCTCTGAATCGGATGCGTCAAGATAGTGAAAAGCTTTAAGGTTTTTCACCTATAAATACCTTGCCGCTTATAGCTTTAGTAGATATTAAATATTCACTAGAGGAGAAAATAAGTATTCGAGCCACTAATCCTGCAAACGGTACTGACCGTCCTGACTATAATAACCAACAAGCAAATAGGAAAATATTTGGAGAAGGGACTGATGAAATCGTGGCAATTCGCTGTATTACTGAGCATTCTTATCTTGGGAGGCTGCTCCGCCTTTTTTCAAAAAACATCTGGCCTTGATGAGATTGAAAAAGTAGCAATCGTCAGCATGTTGCTAAATCCATCGGGAAATGTCCCACCAAAGAACGATACTACGGACCAAGTACACTCAAGCCATCGCCCTCCTCATTTTAACAGCCAAGCCCTCCTTGAATTCGCTTACACACAACTACAAAAGCAAATAGAAACGCAGCTCCATTGGCAAGCAGATACGGATATTCGGCGTAGACAGATCAAGGGTATTGATAACGAAAGGGATAAAGGCCTTCATGGTGTGTCCTTACTACCTGCGTCAACCGTATACGCACTTTCGTCAGGCATCAGCCCCACCCCTGCCACCCAAGACTACATTAAAGAATTGTGTCGACAACTAGATGTGGACGCCATTGTAATGATGGGCATTAATACTGGCCCGCGCAAAAAGGGCCTATTGAGCAAACTTAAGAAAGAGCGAAGCACACCAAGCGTATTTCTAAACCTTGCCGTTGTTGACAGCCAAGGGCAGATGATTCTCAACACAAAACACTTCGGTGAGGCTTTTTCGGGCCGCCCCCTCCCCAACGGGGCGCCTACAAGCGCTCAGGTCTTAGATGCCTATAAGGCATCAACTCACAAAGCATTGGAAGATTATTTTTATCGCAGCGCAGTAATTTTTAAACGTATGGGATATCAGCTGTCGAAAATTAAAAATATGACGCTGGGTGATAAAGCCAAGCAACCCATCGAACCAGATACTGCCAGCGTTGATTCAGGCGCCTCTCAAGCCGATGGGCCTCCTTTAAAAAGCGTTACGCCCTCGGAAACGATGCCGCTGCCCAGCGAAGAAAAAACCATTAACACTCAAAACACCGCTAAGACTATTGACGATAGCAAAAAGAACGAACCAGAAACCAGTGGATCCAAACCGACAAGACGCAGTATCTGGTCACTCCCCGTGGAAGCCACAAAATAAGTAGTGCAGTCGATTTAAACATTTTCTGCGCGAGAACAGCCGGCAAACACATGATTTTTCATTGAATCTAAACTGAGATGTTGACAGCTGGGGAGAGGACGTGGATAATCCGCTCCACTCTTTTGGCTACGTAGCTCAGTTGGTTAGAGCACAACACTCATAATGTTGGGGTCGGTAGTTCGAATCTACCCGTAGCTACCATATTTTTTAGTCTTTTTCGTTCGAAGTTTGTAAGCCTCCCTGGCTTATACGCTCAGCACCCCGCCAAAGATAACTTCTTAAAATCATGCCTATCTGCAAAGGCTTGCAACTAAGCACGAAGCCGTTAAAACAACTTTAAATCAAAAAGATTAAGTACCTGCCACTTCGATAATTTACAAAACCAATGAAATGGCAGGTCTATTTAATGCGGCTATGAGTATTCTTTAATTAAGCCTCTTGCTCCTCAACTGAAGGAAGAGTGACATTAAGCTCCAAAATGGAACAGCTTGAATCCGACTGATCCAGCGATACAGACACATCGTCCATATCTACTTGTACATACTTCGCAATAACTTCCAGGATCTCCTTCCGCATTTTAGGTAAGAAATCATCTTCATCCCGCTTTGAGCGCTCATGAGCGACAACTATTTGCAATCGTTCTTTGGCTGTCGCAGCGCTGGCTTTTTCCTGTTTTCTAAAAAAATTAAGAATTCCCATTGCTTCTACCTCCCAAATACCCGTTTAAATAATCCCTTTTTTTCAGGTTCTATAAAGCGATGATCGACCTCTTCACCTAGAAAGCGACAAACCACATCCGCATAGGCCTTTCCAGCTCTGCTCTCTTGATCCAGAATTACTGGCACACCCTGATTAGAGGACGAAAGAACTGACTTGGACTCAGGAATTACACCAACAAGCGGGATAGCAAGAATATCCGTAACGTCTTCAACGCTTAACATTTCTCCTTTTTCAACTCGGTCAGGGTTATAGCGAGTCAAAAGCAAATGCTCTTCAACTGGCGCTTTCCCCTCTTCGGCGCGCTTTGATTTGCTTTGCAAAATTCCCAAAATTCGATCAGAGTCACGAACAGAGGAAACCTCGGGGTTTGTTACAACAATGGCGGTATCCGCAAAATAGAGTGCCATTTGGGCACCCTTCTCTATACCAGCAGGAGAATCACAAACGATATAGTCAAACGTCTTCCCTAGTTCTTCAAGTACCTTGCCCACGCCCTCCATGGTGAGAGCGTCTTTATCACGGGTCTGAGACGCAGGAAGTATATACAAGTCCTCGACGCGCTTATCTTTTATCAAAGCCTGGTTAAGAGACGCCTCACCAGCGATAACATTCACAAAGTCATATACCACTCGCCGCTCACAACCAAGAATCAGATCCAGGTTTCGCAACCCAACATCAAAATCAATGACAACGGTTTTTAAACCTCGCTGCGCAAGCCCTGTGGCAATTGCCGCGCTGGTAGTTGTTTTACCTACCCCGCCCTTCCCTGATGTTACTACGATGATTTTAGCCATTCCTTCAATTTCCTTTTTTTACCACACTGAAACTTTGTATTACCCCATCAATAATTGACAGCGTATTAAAGTGCCTTTATTTCAAGCTGCTCTTCATTAAGAGAAATTTGTACGTTTTTACCTAAAAGGCTTTTTTCTATATTGTCATTTAATAAGTAGACACCCGTTATCGAAACCAAAGAAGCATCTAGGTAACTACAGAAAATTCTCGCGCTTTCATCACCCTGAACACCTGCCAGGGCTCTACCTCGAAGAGCGCCGTAGACATGAATATTTCCATCCGCAAGGATTTCAGCACCCTCGCTTACGGAAGAAAGCACAATCAAATCACCGCCTTTAGCATAAACCTGCTGACCTGAGCGAACTGGCTGAGTCACCATTTTTGTTGGCTGCTTCGCTGGGCTCAGTTGCGATGGCAATTCTTCAGTCGGATTTTCTTCAACGGGTTCGGATTTAGGCCTTGGCTTATCAACTGGCTTATCAATTGACTCCTCACGAGACTTCCCACCAGAAACAGGCACTAATCCTGCCGAACGGGCGGCAACTAATTGCTGATCACTGCCGCCTTTTACGGCAAAAGGAAATAAGCCATTCGCACGACAAGCTTCTATTAAGGAGGTAAAGTCTATTTCGGCTTGCTCTTCCAGTTTCTCCAAGTTGAAAACTAGAGAGGTGTCCTGAAAAAACTCTGGGGCAGTGCTTACTTTTTCGTTCAGCTCGGTGGCAAAGCCTCTTAAATCACTCTGTAAGATCTCCATCACCATCACCGTCACCATACTTCCCTTTAATTGAAAGGTTTTGTCGGGTGCGTAGTTATTACTTTTTACAGTCATCGTATACCAGTATCCATAGTACCTGCGGCTCTTCTGGCGGACATTCTACACACAAACATCTCCAGTTCCTATTCATACTCTTGCGCGAAACCAGCCCTTATAAACCGGCTTAAAATGGCATTGTCTTAAAATATTTTTTTAGCAAACCGGCCATCAAAGGCACCCATGCTCTCCACCGCCATCAGCAAAGCCGGTACTAACGGAAATAATTATAGCAATATTCCACAGGCTCACCAGTCGGCTGTCATTTGTTTTGCTTCCCATAAGGCTTGCGACCCCATCACCATCCTGTAAAATCAACGCATCGACCCTGCTTATCCCTCTGATTAGTTGATCACAAGCTATGTATACCGACTATTTCGGCCTCAAGGAAAAACCCTTTTCCATCGCTCCTAATCCTCGATATCTCTACATGAGCGAACAGCACCAAGATGCGCTTGCTCATCTGCTATACGGCATCCAGGAGGGAGAGGGCTTTGTCTTATTAACAGGCGATATCGGAACTGGCAAAACCACCCTGTGCCGTAGTCTTCTAGAGCAAATCCCCGATTATGTTGAAGTTGCTTATATTTTTAACCCGAAGCTTTCTGCACTGGAATTACTTTTAAGCATCTGCGACGAGTTTAAAGTACCGCTAAACCCAGAAGACAACAGCCTAAGCATCAAGCAAGTAATTGATAAGATAAATGGGCACTTGCTAGACCAACATCGCCGTAACCGACATAGCGTATTAATTATCGATGAAGCACAAAACCTCAGTATCGATGTGCTTGAGCAGATTCGGCTTCTCACCAACCTTGAGACAAATTCAAAGAAATTACTGCAGATCATTTTAATTGGCCAACCAGAGCTGCGCGAGGTATTCCAAAAACCAGAGCTTGAACAGTTAGCACAACGCATTACTGCCCGCTTCCATATTGGCCCTCTATCCCTAAGCGAAGTGGAAAATTACCTAAACCATCGCGTTTATGTTGCGGGCGGCTCTAAACGACCACTGTTTAACAAAAGCGCCATCAAAACCCTTCATAAGTTAACCAGAGGGGTTCCTCGGCTTATTAATACGGTGTCAGACCGTGCATTACTGGCAACCTACGTTCACACGCAAAGCCAGGTCAGCAAAAAAGAAATTCAATCAGCCGCCGCCGAGATTCTCGACGCCACACCCCCTTCACGCTCAGCTTCATCCGCTTTCAAAACCCGAACGTTCGCAGCGACAGCGTTTGCTTCCCTGATAGTAGCTTTAAGCCTGTATTTGCTTTCGCCCACAATTCAAAGTTATTTACTCACAACGCCACCAGACGAGGGGCAAGTAATCGCCCAAAAAAGCCCCTATTCAGCACCAACAAGCACCGGCTCGACTCAAAAACCTCTATCAAGCTACGAAACAAGGTTCAATCAAGGCCAAGGCAACGCTACAACCAAGAGCTTAACCAAAGATATTCCCCAGGCACTTACTGTAAAAACGAAAGCCCTTGGGCTTAAGGAGCACAGACTTCAGGCGCGCCAAACACTTTTCGCTCGCTGGAATATAGAAAGCAGCTTCGCATACGGAGATGATTTTTGTGCCGTTGCTGAAAGCCATGCTTTACGGTGTTTGCAAGGCCAGCGCTCACTTGAAAGTCTCATAAGGCTTAACCGCCCTGCCGTTCTCGAACTGGTAAATAACAGCGGACAGAAGTATTTTGCAACCATCACTAAGGTTTTGGATGAGAAAGCAGAGCTGCTTGTAGCAGGTGAGCAGCAAATGACTAGCCTTGATGAATTAAACTCTCTATGGACGGGGCAATTTGAGCTTTTATGGCGGCCGCCATTTCGATACTCAAAGGCTATCAGCGCCCAAAGCTCAGCCCAATCCATTCAATGGTTTAGAGATCAACTGAATATTGCTGCCAGCACGCCTGAAACGAATTTGCCGATTTATATAGCCCCTATCGAAAAACAAATTAAGCTCTTCCAGAAAGAGAGCGGACTAAAAGCCGACGGCTTGGCAGGGCCAGAAACCATCATAACCATAAACAATCTAAGCAACGCCTCTTCTCCACTCCTCACTGGCTTGAGCGAGGCAAGCTAAGGTGTCGCTGATACTAGAGGCCTTAAGGAAGTCAGAGGAAGAAGATCAAGCACCGAAAACACCAACACTTTATCCTGCCTTTTACAAAGCTAATGCTCATCAGGCCAAGTCATTTGCAAACCGGCGCAATGCCATAGGCATTTTTGCGATGCTAGCGGGCTTACTTGTTCTCGGCGTTGCTTATAGATCAAGCCTTACTCCTTCAGACTATTTCCAGCATGGAGAAGGCGGCAAAAAATCGACCAGTCCGAACCTGGCTGTAGAAAGCAATATTACCCACCATTTATCACAAGTTTATGCTACCCCCTTGGAATCTGACTTAGCTACACCAAAGCTACTTGAAAAGCAGCACGCCTCTACCAGCCCCCAGATAAGCAGTACTAACTTGAACCTCCCACATAGTGAACCGAACACAACAATAACCATTACCCAAGCAGTCGTAGCGACTCATATAGAAGAACCTTTTCTCCCTCAGCGCAAAGAGCAAGAAACAGCCCGCGATATTGCCCCTCAAGTAACAAGCGCAAGCTCTGAGCTTTACCTGTTGGACACCCCCAACATAAAGGAGGTCAGCCCACAGATACAAAAGCAACTACCGCAGCTTCGCTACGAGTCCCACTGGTATGACAAACAGCCGAGTAAGCGCACCGTTATTATAAATAGCCACAACCTTAAAGAAGGGGGGCGATTAAGTCATAACCTAAGGGTTCACTCCATTACCAAAGACGGCTGTATTTTGAGTTACAAGGGTGTGTTTTTTCATATGCTTATGCTACAAACTTGGCCTAAAACCCATCAAGCAACTTACTGAATAAAAGCAGCCGCACGCAGCTGCGAATTTGGCATTGCGGCTTATCTCTGTTATCTTGTGCGATTCGTTCATTTCTTACGAAAAAACGTCTTACGCCCCCCGCTTACCCTGCCTTTGTGATTTTTACTTAGCGAAAAATGCGGGGCTAACCGCGAAGAAACTATTCAGCGAGCATAGTGACTGCCCAAGTCGAGCAGAATAAAAGGAAAGACACCTTTTTAACGCTAAAACACATACATTTAGGTCTCAGCTGAACCGTTACACCGCAAATAATAATATTCAGGAGTACTTCCGTGAACAATCCACAACCTGTAGCAGCCGAAACAAGCGCCGAAATTGGCAACCCCCTTTTACCTCTACTTCACCAGCAGCAGGCTGCATTTCTTAACAACGGTGCACCTGATTACAAGCAGCGTATTGAAGCCCTGAATAAGCTTAAAAAAGCGATCGGCGAATATAAAGAAGAGATCGTTGCTGCCGTCCAGGAAGATTTTGGTTACCGAAGTGACACTGAAACATGGATCACTGAAGTGGTGACAGTCCTTAACGAAATTATGGCCACAAAGTCCCACCTTAAAAAGTGGATGAAGCCTTCCAATCCCGGCCGAAGCCTAAGTGCCGGCATGGCAAAAAGCCGCGTCATTTATCAACCCAAAGGGGTTGTAGGCATCATGGGAGCCTGGAACTACCCAGTTCTACTCGTATTATCACCTCTGATTGGCGTTATCGCCGCTGGCAACAGCGCCGTCATCAAACCTTCTGACCTCACGCCTAAAACAGGTGAAGTGGTCAAGAAAATGATCGCAAACACCTTCGACGAGTCTTACATCAGTGTCGTAACCGGTGATGTTGAAGTAGCTGCTAACTTCACACAACTACCTTTTGACCATATCGTTTACACCGGCAGCACGCACGTAGGCAAAATTGTCATGAGGGCGGCGGCAGAAAACCTCACTCCCGTTACTTTGGAGCTTGGCGGAAAATCACCCACCATCATTAATCCAAACTACCCTATCAGCAAAGCGGTAGACCGTATCATGATGGGTAAATTCATGAACTCTGGGCAAACCTGTATTGCTCCCGACTATATCCTTGTTCATGAATCAAAAGTGGACGAGCTGGTTAGCACCTTCAAAGAAAAACTTACTAAACGCTACCCAAGCGTAGAGAACAACAAAGATATCAGCTGGATCGTCAATGACCGGCACTTCGTCCGTGTTAGCAACCTGATCAAGGATGCAGAAGAGCGCGGCGCAACGGTTGTACAAGTGAACCCCACTAACGCCACCATCAGTGAAGGAACACGCATTATTCCACCCACACTGCTCCTAAACGTGGATACCGACAGCAATATTATGCATGAAGAGATCTTTGGGCCAGTTTTGCCCATTATCACTTATCGTGACATTGACCAAGCTATTCGCTTTGTAAATGAGCGCCCTCGCCCACTGGCGCTCTACTACTTTGATAACAACAAAAAGCAAGCCGATAAAGTGCTAAGTCGCACCATCTCTGGTGGCGCCTGCGTTAATGAAACGATGCTGCACTTCGCCAATGAAAAGATGGCATTTGGTGGAGTTGGGCCAAGCGGCCTCGGTAGTTACCATGGTCAAGCCGGCTTTCTGGAGTTTTCTCACAAGAAGAGCGTTATCTTCCAGGGTGCACTGTCTCCCGCCCCCTTGATGAACCGAGCGTACCCCCCATTTGTGGTGAAAGTGCTTAAGGTTGTCTCAAATATACTCAGCTAATCGATAAAGCAGGGTGATTCAATAAAAAAAGGGGCGATAAACTATCGCCCCTTTTTCTTTCCATCTAATTGGCCCTAGGGCACTCCCAGCGCCAACTCTAAAGCTGACTCAACCGTAGGTACACATATAGGCTGCATCCTTTGCAACCTTTAGCTGAAACTCTTGATTCGCCTCCACCTTAAACTGCTCTCCACTCTTAAGCTCCTTCCACTGCTCGCTGCCCGGTAGCTTCACAAGCAAAATACCACTGACAACGGTCATCGTTTCGAACTCACTTGTTCCAAATGTATAATCACCAGGTACCATTACACCAACCGTTGCAGGCAAAGTGTCCGTATTAAAGCCAATTGACTTCACCTTACCCTCAAAGTAGCTATTCACTTCTAACATGTTACTTCCTCATTAATTAGTACACGCGGGATTTTACAGGCTTTGGATAAAAAAAGGGGGGGCTTAGAGAATGAACAATCGCAAGCACAGGAGCATACGGGGCAGGCAATAGAAGCAGGCTTTTACAGGTATTGAGGTTGGGCTAGGTGTAGAGGGAGCTAGAATCGCACTTTCATTGACATAACAAGGCGACGGGAGGACACACTTAAATCATAGTCGGCTTCCCGCAGCATCCGCCTCCAGGCATCGTCCTTTTGACCTTTTTCTGAGTTTTCAACCGATTGTAACTGGCTTCTTTCATGACGCTTTCTCGAGTTTTTCCACACTTGCCGAACCACCTCACCCCACAAGCGGCTCCTGAGCTCTTCATACGCCGAGCCACCCTGCACCACCTCAGCACAAGAAAGATTAGAGGCAACATCTTGAACCCCAGAGAAACAAAAACCATTATTATTCCCAGCGACTTGCGCGCGACATACACCACTCCCTAAAAGAACACATAAAACAGGAATAAAGTAGCACACTAATTTCATTGTTTCCCTCAGCTGAATAACATTTGCCTTGATTGACTATCAGTGTATTTCAACAATCTGTTTTTTAGTGTGAGAGGGTCGTTCTTTTTAAAAATACCCTTCACTCCAAACCAAAAATAATGCTGCCAGTCATTGAGGGGTATTTAATAGTGATCTGATAGGAGTAACAACATCGCCATGTAAAGTCATGTATAAGCATTGTGTAAAGAGGTACTTTCAGACTTTGAGGAAATAAAAAACCGGCGTTTTGGAAACAAAAAGCCGGTTCTATTTATAAACGTTAACACTTATATTTTTTTTGTTACAAACTACTCTAGGCTTTTACTGACCATTTCATAAAGGTCATTCGATAAACCCGGTGCCGACCTAATCCTTTCTAATTCTGCAACCATTAACTCGCGACGCGAATCATCCTGTTGCCGCCAGCGAGACAAGGGGTTTACAATACGCGCAGCAATTTGCGGGTTAATTGCATCGAGCTTGAGGACAATGTCCGATAGAAATTCGTAGCCGCTCCCATCTGGGTTATGGAAGTTAACCAGGTTTGCAGAACAGAAAGTCGCAATAAGAGCTCTCACTTTATTAGGGTTAGTTAATTCAAAGAGAGGATGCTCCATAAGACTCTTTACTTTAAGTAAACAGTTTTCTACTGGAGATGAGGCCTGAATTGAAAACCACTGATCTATCACTAATGGCTCATGCTTCCACTTATCATAATAAAACTGCAATGCTTCCTCTGTTTGTGGCGCATCATTATGAACCATTGCCCTCAAAGCAGCTGCCACATCCGTCATATTATTAGCATCTGAAAACTGCAACGCACATTCATTCTGAAAACTCTCATCCTTCAGTGTCATTAAATACTGGAGACAGCAGTTTTTCAAACTGCGCTGAGCAATCTGTTCTGCACTTGGCTGATACGCCAACTGCGATATATTTTCTTTAAAGACCTCCATAAAATCTTGTTTTAATGCCCTTGCCAGCTGCATGATTAAAGACTGTCGTACCGCGTGTATCGCCGAAATATTTGCTGGCTGCATCAGCCCCATTAAATAGGCCTCACTCGGCAATGTCAGAATTTTGGAGACCAGCTCCTTATCCAGGCCCTTCTCGGACAATACGTCCCTAAAACCCTCCAGTAGCGCCTCTTCCAACACAACAGGCTTTCCACTGTGTACGTTATCAATCTGTGCAAAGATACAGTTTTTTGAAAGCTGCTGCGCTGCATCCCAACGAATGAACCCATCGCTATCGTGTCGTATTAACAAGCCGAGCTGATCGTTAGAGTAATTATATTCTAGCGTCACAGGCGACGAAAAACCCCTGAGCAAGGAGGGTACTGGTTTAACTGGAACATTAGAAAAAACAAAATCCTGCTCAAACTGATCAACAAGGAGAGTCAGTTCATTATCACCAGCCTGCTCTGAACCAGCCGAATTCCCGCTTTTTAACGAAAGATTTAGCTCGGCTCCACTGCTATCCAGAAGAGCTATTTTTAAGGGTATAAAAAACGCAGCTTTTTCTTCCTGCTTGGGCGTGGGTTTTGTTTGCTGTTTAACGTGAAGCGTATAGGTTCCGGCTTTTTCATCAAAACTATCACTAACGGATAAATGTGGCGTGCCAGCCTGACTATACCAGCGTTTAAACTGGCTCAAATCTATCTTGTTAGCCTCCTCCATCGCAGAAACAAAATCATCGGTTGTCACTGCTTGGCCATCAAATCTCTCAAAATATAAGTCTGTACCTTTTCTGAAACCGTCTTTCCCAACAAGTGTGTGAATCATCCGCACAACCTCTGCACCCTTGTTATACACGGTGGTGGTATAGAAGTTATTCATTTCAATATAGCTTTCTGGCCGAATGGGGTGGGCCAGCGGACCTGCATCTTCAGAAAATTGCACCGTTTTTAGAAAGGTGACATCTTCAATACGTTTAACCGTGCGCGAGCCCATGTCTGCGGAGAACTCTTCATCGCGAAACACCGTAAAACCTTCCTTGAGGCTAAGCTGAAACCAATCACGACAGGTAACACGATTACCACTCCAGTTATGAAAATATTCATGTGCTACGACACCTTCAACACGCTGAAAGGCCATATCCGTGGTTGTTTCTGGGTTTGCCAATACACAGGAGGTATTAAATATATTTAGCCCCTTATTTTCCATTGCCCCCATATTAAAATGGCTTACTGCCACGATCATATAGATGTCCAGGTCATACTCTCGACCGTAAACATCTTCATCCCATTTCATAGAGTTTTTAAGGGAAAGTAATGCGTGGTCGCACTTGTCTAAATCGTGAGGTTCGACAAATAGCTGCAATAAAACACTTCGTCCACTCATTGTAATAAAGTGATCTTCTTTTACAGCGAGGTCACCCGCAACCAATGCAAATAGATAACATGGTTTTTTAAAGGGGTCTTCCCATCTGACCCAATGCCTATCCCCAGCAGAATCACCACTATCGATTTTGTTACCGTTGGAAAGCAATATCGGGTAAGTATTTTTATTGGCTTCAATTCTTGTTGTAAACTTAGACATGACATCTGGTCTATCTAAGTAATAGGTGATGTGCCGAAACCCTTCTGCTTCACATTGCGTGCAGTACATACCATTTGATTTATAAAGACCTTCGAGGCGGGTATTATTCTGAGGCTGAATACGCGTTTCAATCTCTAATACAAACGATTCCAGATCTATATCCAGCGCCAAACTTTCGTCTGATAGCTGATAGTCCGTATCGGGTAATACTTGGCCGTCCAATGCGACTGATAACAAAACCAAGTCTTCGCCACCGTTTAACAGCAAGCGTTTTAGTGAGCTATTCCCACACTCTGGGTTACGCCGCATGGTAAGACGTGAGCTTACAATGGTTTCTGTATCTTGAAGATTAAAATCAAGTTCAGTTTTATCGATTAAAAATACCGGCACTTCATAATCTTTGAGATAAATGGACTTAGGAGAAATATGATCTTTCATTTTCATTTCCTTATGTTTTTAATTACAAGCAAGAATATGCTGCCTTTAGCTCTGACTATAATTTAAATATTAGAGAGAAAATCAGAATGAAATCTCTGCTTGGTAACCGGTATGTTTTCGTATATTGATCACACCTGTATCGAGTATCAAGTACTGGCCTTTAATGCCCATTAAGGTGCCCTCAATCAGTGGCGTTTTCTCAACATTATGGCTGACAATCTTTTTAGGGTACTCCAGCACCGGGTATTTAATAGAGATCGCTTCATCCTCAAGCGGTTCTAAAGCAAAGTCTTCCACTTCTTCCCATAATTGTTCCAACTCGGCTTCACAGGTATCGATTAATTTATCCCTTTCCTGTTGAAGATCAAGCACCGGCACATCACCCTTTAACATTGTGCGCCAATTTGTTTTATCTGCCACGTGCTCTGCGAGCAGTATTTCTACAAGCCCTGAATGCAGACGAGTGTTCACCTGAAAAATTGGCAGTGCCTGAATGGCACCTTGGTCAATCCAGCGTGTAGGAATTTGGGTGTTTCGCGTAATACCAACCTTTAAGCCCGATGAGTTAGACAAATAAACAGTGTGGCCTTGCATACAATGTTTTTCTGCCCAATCTGGCTCTCGGCAAGTGCCCCGATCAAAATGGCAAGTTTCAGGCTTAACGATACACATGTCGCACTGGGCTAGTTTTTTAAAACAAGGGTAGCAATAACCTTGGCTAAAACTTTTTTTGGTCTTACGATCACAGTGAATACAGAATATTTCACCTGAAAATTTTAATTGAACATTCTGGCCCAACGATTCCTTAAGTGGTACTCGCTCTTCCCCTAGTACAAAGTTATATGAAACCGGAGCGTCGGTATTCGCGTCGATGCTTGCTTGCATCTTGCGGAGTGTTACAGTCATTCGATACCTATTATATTTGAGAATAAAAATAGAAAGTTAAACGGAGTTTTAGAGCTTAAAAAGAAGAGGAAGCGGCTTACTTAAAGTCAATAATTTGTGTATCACTATCAACTTGTGAGTCAAGTTGGTCAAAATTACTCACATTTTTTTTAGTATTGTAAATATAGCCGCTACGTTTTTCACGATTAAGATTTTGACTCTCGTAGGTAATAACAGCCTGCATGCAGGTTTCTCGCTGCTCATCATTGAGTTTTATGCCGTTTGGCCACTTACCCAGTTCCACAGCCCGTTTTATATTTGTGTAAATTTCTGGAGTCATGCTGGCAATGAGGTCATCGTAATTCATAGTTCTTAAATATCTCTTTAGTTGAGCGACGTTATAGAGTCGAACTCCAGCTTAGTTTGGATCGGCAAGCTTCGTAAAAGCTATAGCTTAAGGGGTGAATAAGTTCGAGTTTATGCGGCTTTTTGCGGATGCTAATAATATCGTGGGGCGCTACTTCTACCCCAGGCTGCCCGTCGCAATTCACCTGTGGATTCACAACGGTTTGCGGGCTAACAACAATTTTTATTTCGCTATTCCCATCAATCACAATGGGGCGGCTGGTCAAAGTGTGCGGAAACATCGGCACCAGCACCAGGGCATCCAGTTTCGGATGCATTATCGGTCCACCTCCAGAAAGCGCATAAGCAGTGGACCCAGTAGGCGTGGAGACAATCAAACCATCGGATCTCTGGGTGTTTACATATTCACCATCGATATAAAGCTCCAGCTCAACCATGCGCACTGATTTACCACGGTTAATCACCACGTCATTCAGAGCATGGCCTTCGCTGATCAGCATTCCGTCGCGGTTTATAGACATTTCCAGAAGAAAGCGGTTCTCACGCGTGTACTTTCCGGCAAGGACCTCAGCGACTTTCGTTTCAATTTCATCCGGAGCAATATCAGCGAGAAAACCAAGGTGGCCACGGTTGATGCCCAAAACGGGCACATGATGCCTCACCAGTGCTCTTGCGGCGCTTAACAGGCAGCCATCACCCCCCACCACGATCACAAGATCACAGCTCACCCCCATTTGCCCAGGCGTACAAACCTGCAGACCACAATCGGGAATCAGCTCGGCCAAGTCAGGTGCAATAATGACATTAACATCTACGCTTAGCAGAAACTTCTTTAAAGCCAGTACAGTTTCAAGAGCTTTATCGCTATGCCTGCGGCCGATTAGCCCTATATTTCTGAATTCACTCATAAATAAGGATGATTTAAGTTGGTGGGGAAGGGTTTAGAAAAGAGTGCTACAAGCCTGAATGATAAAACAAATGAAAGGGGTTACACCAGCTCGGTTTCAGCCTAGAAATCTTAATAGAGTGCGAAGCAGATGTGCACCGACAGTACCCAATGCACTCGCTGTGCTCATGGAGCAGGCTCTCGTCACTCTTAGGCGAAAGACTGTGCAGAAGCTCGTACTTAAGTGAGGCGTCTATGCTTAAGGGCTAAAAGAGTCGCACAGCCCTTAAGCACTAATGAGCAGGAAACGCTCCTTCTGAATAGCCATCTTTAAGCAAATACACCTCAAAACCAGCCTGCGACAACAAATAGGTCGCCGCAGAACTGCGACGGCCGGTGTCACAATAAACAATATAGGGTGTCTTTTTATCAAGAAGGCGCATCTTGAGGCGCAATAAGTGAAGTGGCATATGGGTGCTATTTTCGAGATGGCCACAGTTGAATTCATCATCCATGCGTACATCGATCCATTTGGCACCCTGCTCTGCCATCTCCTGTGCATCGCTAAAAGTCAGTTCTGAGACAACTGGGGCCTTTAACAAGGCATCAAAATGCTCTTTATCCAAGCGCATAAGCGTGCCAGCGCTTAGAGCCTTAATGGTGGCGTTTCTTGGATTATCTGAAAGTAGCGCATCCTCACCAAAGCTTCCGCCTTCGCTAAGTGTTGCCACCTGATGGCTTCCGGAATCTGAATTCACCAGGACAGCAAATTCGCCTGATTTGATGTAGTAGCAGCTATCTCCCATTTCGCCCTGATTAAAAACAATATCACCTTCACAAACGTCAATGCGTTGAAAATTCCGGAAAA
Organism: Gammaproteobacteria bacterium UBA3067; assembly: GCA_002366835.1. GTDB lineage: Bacteria > Pseudomonadota > Gammaproteobacteria > Pseudomonadales > UBA3067 > UBA3067. Next base: position 49,508 of record DFBZ01000038.1, on the reverse strand, counting down.
TGTTGGTGATGTTGCCAGGAGGAACACGGTAGAAAAGATCAGTGTGTAAAAGTTTAATCATCCAGTCAGCATCGTCATCAAACTCTCGGTTGCTGGAGATATCCAAAACTATATAACCGGCTGTTTGATCCCAGGCCAATAAGGTGTCATATCGATAACTGTCGATACTGATATAGCTAATGTCAGTTAACGCTTTGGCAGTTGCCTGCCGAGGCTGATGGTGAGCAATGGGGTGCCAGCTATCTCTTGTTCCGGCAACAATACGCTCACTTCTCCCCTCTTTATTTATTACCTCCAGTTCGCCGCTTAATAAATAGATAGTTGCGTCGTCTTTATCACCAAAATTAAAAAGTGTCTGCCCGCTTAACAGGTACTGAACCTCTTGATGCTTCAGAAATTTCGCCAGTTGATCGGTATGAACCGTAGTAACGGGGATAAGAGAACCCACGTCAAGTTGCCCTGCTTGCTCTAGCCTTTCATCTGATTCAATCATACCAATACCTTATTATTTCCCTGCGCAACAATTGTAAAAACAAGTAATATCCCTTCGCCTAAAAGAACCCTGCTGACTGATAAGCGCATTACACAGCCCGATTTCTTTGTTTTTGCATCTGGGCTTCCATCCCTCTAACTCCCTGCAAGCCGCCAGTATGGACAAGCAAAACACGCGCGCCCTCTGGGATGACCGCTTTTCGTATAAGGTCGTGAACGGCATAAAGCGTTTTACCGACATATACGGGCTCAAGGGGTAGACCGGAGCCTGTGGTAAATTCATCCATAAAGCTAACAAGTTCAGGTGTTAATTTAGCAAAACCACCAAAATGATAGTCATGGTATATCTGCCACGAATCACGTGATACGGCAGGTGCAATCCCCTCGTATTTAGCAAACTCTGCCATTAAGTCTAGTACATTTTGTTCCAAATACTGCGCACCCTTTAAGGCAGAAACCCCAAGAGCTTTACACCGCCCCTGTGTTCCCAAAATAACGCCGGCAAGCGTGGCCCCGGTTCCACAGCCCATTACGATGTAATCAGGCGCAGAAGAGGGATCGCTCCATAGCCCAGTCACTATTTCCGTACAGCCTTTTACGCCAAGAACATTGCTACCACCTTCGGGAATTAAAAAAAAATCACCCAACTCTTCTTTAAGAGTGGAAAGGAATGTATCGCAGGTTTTATTTCGGTAGGATTCTCGTGAAACAAATTTTAAGCACATACCATATTTCACAAGGTCCTGTAGGGTCGGCCCGTATTCTTGTGGCTCGGCACCTCGTATCACGCCGATCGTTTGAAAACCAAAGCGGTGCCCCGCTGCAGCCAAAGCATGGAGATGATTCGAATAATAACCACCAAAACTTAGCAGGCGTTTATAATTACAAGCGTGAGCATGCATGAGATTATATTTAAGTTTGAACCATTTATTTCCTGATAGCTCTGCATCCACCTTATCCAGACGCATCACATCCAGCTTCACGCCATATTTAGAGCACAGGTCGTCTGACAGGCGCTGAATTGTAATTTGCGGCGAATCACTAACTTCTTGGAGTTTCATACTCATAAATCGTAGTCGCTATATTTAAAGTCGTAGTGATGACTTAATTAGAAGTTAAGTTTCTACTCACTTTAAATCCCAATGCTATTTGACCAGCATAACGTTATCGAGATAAATAAAACTCGATTCAGGAAGACGCGAAAAAAAGAAACTTAAACGGTGTATTGCGGATAAATCCATCTTCCTCTCACGTGGTGCATTAGCAATTTCATCCAAAGACACGTGAATTCGATTAGAGCCAGGAAGCAGCTTATATATGCCGTTAAAACGATCGTGGTATACCATCTCCCCACTCATAGCAGACGCATCTTCAACCTTAACATTTAAACGAAGGGGGTAGTCATTAGGATTATAGATGTCGAATTGAAGAACCTTATATTCAGACCAGTCGCGAAAAAGGCCAGCACCCACTATACCGGTATAACGCTTTGTATTAAGCGCTATTTTCAAAACGTGATTGTTGATTTTTTTCGGGTGCGAGGCAAAACTTTCAGAGAACGTTAAAACCTCAGAAGGAAGGCGCTCATAGCTACCCTCGCTCCACCGCAGAAGCTCGGCTTCGGTTTCAAAATTTGCCAAATTCGGCATGGATTTCCCCATACGCCATCTATCCAGGACAGCTTCGGAAAGGGGATACAATTCAAACAAACACCATAAGATTGTAAGTACATATGATAGCCTCCATCTTTTATCTATTATTCCGTTGAACAGGAGATATACCTGAAAGGTAATAATAATACCTAAGGTGTCTTTTCTAAGGTCAGAAAATGAAGCCGTTCGACCAACCATTAGCTGCGCGACCTCCACTCCTGCCGCCAGAATAAAAATAGAAACAATAAATTTAAACACCACAAAAACTGGTCTTTTGGAAACCTCCATTTTTTGTTTAACATAAGGTAAAAAAGCAAAACTTAAGAGCATAAAGAAGGGCAAATGACCTAAATCCCACAGGCGCTTTTCAAGCGCCGTCTGATAACCAGAAATAGTGGTGAAAAACAGGGGGGTTAGAGCCAATAAAATTAGAACAGCGATTCTGTTGAGCTTCATATCTTGGCTCGTGCAAACTTGCGGCTGCACTCGTCAACTGTTTGGAAAAAACCCAGGAACCTTTCGATGGCAGAAGTGATGATTAAAGCTCGGAGCTTACCGATAAATTTACGTTTAAGCCAGGACATCTCTGAATACTTTAAATGTGACCTACTTTGCTCAGAATTAGTCAGAGGCGCCCTAGCCCCCATCATTACTACTTTTATACCCCTCATCGTTAGCGCCCTGTCTTTTATGCTTGGCACAACGATCGGTTTCGCCTTCACTATATTGAGACGGAACCTGTTGCCGCTGTATTCTCTCACCGCAAACTTTTCCGGGGCTGGTCTCGCACTGACAGGTCGGTTGGTCGTAATGGGCGCGCCACTTTGCATACAGCTCTTGAGGCACCAGACACTTTTCAGCCACGTAGGCTTCTGTGTCTTCCATATACTTACTCATGTCTTCCAGGGGAATGGAGAGATGACCGATACCCGGGTGGAAGTTAATAAAACTAACCCCCAAAGATTCAAGCTTACCTAGAAAGTTATCAGCGCCAGAATCCACCAGGCGAATTTTATCCCTTCTTAAAACCACTACCTCTTCACGCAGCTGATTGCTTATTTCTTCTTTGTAAAGGAGCTCCATTTCTTTTACTTGGCAGACTTCTTTTAAATGCGCTATTTCTTCGACTTCATTTTCTTCAAGCCGTTTTTGGAAGTTTTGTTTGAGCGCCATGATTTCCTTTTTTTCATGCTCGACAGCCTGTTCGAGTTTCGCTCCAACACTCTCTTCTAGTGTTCTAATTTGATTTTTTTGTGAATTAAGTTGTTCTTTTAGTGCTTCGTTTTGCTCGGTTAAGCTGTTAATAAAACTTTGTAAGCGGCGTTTCTGAATTTTAAAATGCTGGCTTTCTTTTTTCCGCTCAAACTGGATTTCAGCAAGCTCCTTACTTTTAGCGTTTTCAAGGGTAGTCAGGCGTAGGCGCAGCTTCCTTAATAAACTGGCTGTTTTCGCACGATTGGCCTCATCCTCCTGTTGTTGCGCGGGCGGATAAGCTTGGCCCTGAGGTGCTTGCTGAGGTGGATAGTTAGGCTGAGGCGCCCCGTTCCAATTAGGAGGAGGTTGTTGCCACTGTTGAGCCTGGGGTGGCCAAGCACCATTTTGAGGCATCTGTGCTGGCATCCCCTGTTGAGGCACTGGCTGCCCTCCCCACTGCGGGGAGGCTTGCTGACTCCCCCAGGCAGGGGGCTGCGCTCCAAAAGGGGCTTGCTGTGGGGCCGTTTGTTGGGGCTGCTCAGCCCAGGCGGGTTGCTGTGCGGAAGGCGACTCACTTGCGCCCCCGCTTCGGGCTTGGGTAGAAAGACATAGCTTGTTTTCTTTTATGATGGCAACCATCATTTTAAAGTCATCGGCACCGCCCCCCATACTGGGATCCCAGGTTGCATTTTGCTGCCAGGCAATGGGGCACTGACTATGGCATACGAGACGGATTGGGCCAGAACCCAAGTCTGGCCCTGGTGCGGCTATTTCTGCCATATGCCTCAGTGGCACGTTCCACGACTTATTCACGCTGCCATCTTCACAGAACTCCACGAGAAAAAGAACGCAGGAGGTAATGCTGAGAGAGGCATCCACCACTAGATAAGCGGCACGCGCTTCCCTCCCACCAAACTCCGGTATCGTGGCGTAGGTATCAAGAACCGCTTCAAATTCAGAAAACGGCATTTGTTTGGAAATAGTGTTTTTCCCAAATAAAAGAACAACTTCCGAATAATCAGTTTGATTTGTAAACATTCCACTTCGCAATATAAATTCTAATAGAGTATTGCAGGCAACTGAAAAGCTTAGATATTAAAGTTAGCTTCGGCTTAAAGTAAGCAGCCCTGCACCTGGAAAGAGCGATAACAGCTCCCTGTTATCAAGTCTAGCTATGGAATTTACTCTGCGCTTCGCGAAGCAAAGAAAAATCAATCCTTTGCCTAAAAAGCTCTGATCAAGGCTTTCGATTATGACTTAATCAGAGCCTTCCTGGGTTTACCCGGTATTTCTCATACCCGCGGCAATACTTGCGATAGAAATTTTAAGAGCCTGCTCATAAACACCCTCCTTCTCATCTCCCGTTGTTTCACTGTTTCTGAGCCGGTACATAATTTCTGCCTGCAGGTAATGCAGCGGCATCACATAGGGATTTCTCACTGTAATAGAGCGTTGAATAACATTAGATTGTTGCAAAAGTTGATCAGCACCTCGCAAAGCCAACATGGAAGAGATTGCTTTTTCCAACCTTGTTCTTAGCAAATCACCGGTGCCTGACTTTCCTTCAGGCATTAAACGGTGCTCGTAATACTCCGAGACCAGGGGAAAAGATTTGGCCAGCACCATTTCGAGCATATCGATAATGGAAGAAAAGTATGGCCAGTTGGTATTCATGTCACGAATCACGCCCAGCTGCCCATTTTTGATGGATGCTTCTAGCGCCTGCTCCGTCCCCAACCAGGCGGGAACCAGTAAGCGGGTTTGTGTCCACGCGAAAACCCACGGGATTGCCCTCAGGCTTTCTATTCCCCCTTGGGCGCTACGCTTCGCTGGTCGGCTGCCTAAAGAAAGGCGTTGCAGCTCCTTTTCAGGCGTTGCCCTGTGGAAATAATCAAGAAAAGACGCGTCATTAATGGTACTTCGATAGCTGTTGAGCGCACTCGTGGTTAAAACGTCCATTTCCTTGCGCCATTGGTCTGAGGGCGCGGGAGGGGGAGTAAGCGTCGCTTCGAGGGTGGCACAGGTGTACAGCTCCAGGGTACGCAGAGCAATACCACTCAGGCCGAACTTAAAACGAATCATCTCGCCTTGCTCGGTAATACGCACTTGGCCATTCACTGCGCCGGGTGGCTGGGAAAGTAGCGCATCGTGGGCCGAACCGCCGCCCCGGCTCATTGAGCCACCACGCCCATGAAACAAGTTAAGCTTTACCCCATAGCGTTGGCAGATTTCCACCAGTTTTTCCTGCGCACGATACTGTGCCCAGGAAGCTGCAAGAAAACCTGCGTCTTTTGCAGAGTCGGAGTAGCCGATCATCACACCCTGCTTGGCTCCGGTTCGCTTTAGATAACCTTCGATCTGAAACAATTGCTCGATAACCTCGCCAGAGGAATTGAGGTCATCAAGGGTTTCAAACAAAGGCATAACAGGCAAAGGCTCTACAACACCGGCTTCACGCTGTAATAACATTACAGCCAAACTATCCGAAGCCCCATGCGCCATAGAGATAATGTAATTTGCAAAACTACTGCGAGGGTGTAAACAAATCGTTTTAAACGTCGCAAGCACCTCGTAAACGTTCTCGATGGGATAGTCCGCCTCGCGTTCAAGCTCGTCCAGATATACAGCATCGAGGTTTTGTTCAAAAAACTCAAAAGGTATCAGTGGGCGACGCCCTTCGAGCTCGTTTACCAGAAAATCCACCCGCTGCTGTTCGTTCCAGCTTAAATAACTGCCCAGGCCCACATAACGCGTCACGGCATCGAGCACTTCGGCATGACGGGAAGATTCTTGACGCAAATCCAAAGGCAACAAATTTAGCCCAAAACAGTTAACGCGACGAATAATATCCGTAAGCAGACCATCAGCAATGCGCTGCATGCCATGCTCTACCAGAGAGTGGTAACAAAGCATGAGAGTGTTTTTTAATTCATCGACATCAACATAAATGTTGCCTTCATCCACATGGTGCCCAGCGAGCCTTGCAGACAGATATTCACGCGTCTCGGCGAGTCTATCCCGAACGGTACGAAGCAGTACGCGGTAAGGCTCAGCGTGTCCACCCACCAGCTTCTTGATTTCATCACTACACTCCGACATCGACAACTCGTTACGCAGCGCATCAATATCCCGATGTAATAGCTCCGCTGCTTGCCAGCGGGATAACCAGCACACCTCATTGGTGGTTTGGGCGGTCACATTGGGGTTTCCATCTCTATCGCCACCCATCCACGAGGCGAATCGTATCGGGCTGGCTTGCAAATCGAGCCCCTCACCCAGGTGTTTGCGCAGTTTAAAATCCACATAACGCAAGTAGTCTGGCACAGATTGCCAAAGGGTCTGCTCAACCGTAGTGAAGCCCCATTTTGCCTCATCTATGGGAGTCGGTTTATGGTGGCGAATTTCATCCGTTGCCCATACGGCTGCAATCTCCCTGCGCAGTTGCTCTTCAAAACGGGCAGAGCCATATTCCGTCATATCACTGCGATCTCGCGATGCGAGCAGCCGTGCAATATGGTCATGCTTTTGGCTAATGGTTCGTCGCGTAACCTCGGTGGGGTGGGCGGTCAGCACTAGTTCAATGCGACAGGCTTCAAAGCTTTCCATAATGGAGGATTTCGATATTCCCTCCTCCAGAAGGTGCTCAAGCAAGTGATCCAGGGATTTACGATAAACTTCTGAAGTACTGGTTTTGCGCGACTGGCGTAAACGGCGAACACGGTGTTGTTGTTCTGCGATATTCATAAGGTTAAGGAGGTGCCCAAAAGCGCGGGCAGTGGGTACTAGGTGGGCATCATCGAGGCCCGATAATAGCACCTGTAATTCCGATATCGCCTGATGATTTCCATTCGCTGCATCTTTAGATAACAAACGAATTGTTTCAACTAGGTCATACACCTGCTCCCCCGCTTGCTCACTAATCGTCTCTCCGAGTAAGCGACCCATGGTGCGAATATCATCTCGAAGCGGGGCTTGATTGTCTTGATTCTGACTTTCTATAGGCATGACTTTTCCCTCAATTACTTAAGGGCATATCTAAAACTTGCCTTTTACCCGATAGCAGCGTCAGCTCTGTACTCAACTCCTCATGTAGTCCTTCTACACTCCGAGTTTCGGTGCGGCGCTTCCTTGCTCTCGAATAAAAATTCTAATTTTTGGAGATGGCCTTAAAACAATGTTTAACGCCGTCTGATAAAAACTCAGCAGCATCCATGCCAGTAGAGAGCACCATTAAGCAAGATAAAATCTAGGCAGGAATTCTCACGTATTGCGCAGCATTTCCAGTACCGCATCAATCACCATAGCGGGCTGCTCCATTGGTAAAAAGTGAGAAGCCTCATTGCTTACGGTCACCTTCGTCTCTGGCTGCAGGCTTAGATACTTATCAACACCCTCCTTATGGCAAGTGGAAAATGCAGCACCCTCAGCGTAAACGATAGAGCTGGGACAGGACAACTGCTTAATATCATGCCAAGGTGTATCTTCAGCCACTTGAAACGACTTGGCCTCCCATTCTGGCCGACAGCTTAATTGCACTCCTCCATCTTCATTTGGAATCGAACCACCTTCTACGTAATCTCTAATCCAGGGCTCGCTCCAAGTCTTAAATGCCCCACGCCCCACGTAGTTTTGTACCATTTCTTCTTTCGAAGCAAACACAGCGCGTCTTTTCAGTGCACCCATCACCATAGGGTTCACATCAGCATTACTCTGGTCGAACATTTGCATCATTGATTCAGGGTAAATGAGCGGCTCAGTTAAAATAAGCCCCTTCACGAGATCCGGTCTATGAAGCGCACCAGCAATGGATACCACCGAGCCCACAGAGTGCCCCATGAGGTAGATAGGTTCATTGATAAAATCAAGAAGATGAAAGAAGTCCTGGCGGTAACTATCCCAAGAGCTAAGCGTTGCTGGGTCTGCAGCGAGTGAACCCAAACCATGCCCCCGTAAATCAGAGGCGTAAACGTTAAGGTGTTCCGACAAAGGTTCAAGAATTTGCCGGTAGGTATGGGCGTTAAACCCGGTAGCGTGAAGCAGATGAAAGCTGGGCCGATTTGGCTTTATTTCGCCACACAGATAGGAGATTGCGCCATCTTCCAGCGCCAATTTTTTCCTTTGTAATATGCTATCCATAAGTCATTCTTATCATTGTTAATTTTAGAATTTACAACGATTGTACACGACATTATGTAAAAGGGAGAGCTATTAGGGCACTACGGATTAATGGGAATCATCCATTCTCAGCGCCGCACAGCTAGGGCATGGCTCAGGCTGTTTATCCACAAAACACAGCCAAATACTTGAAGCTAAAAACAAACCCAAACCGCCATATTCAAGCATGATATCCATATTGACCAGCTTACTACTGAGTACCGCCAACATTGAAACCAAAACCACCACAAAAAGTCCCATTTTCTGAAGGAAAAAAGATCGAAAGAAAACAGATAGAAGCGCAAGGCTCGTCGACATCAACAAAGCGGGATAGACAAGGCGATTCAGTTTTGAAAAATTAATTTGCCTTAAAGACTCTAGCGAACCATCGGTGTAACCAACCCAACAATCACTGCATACCGACACAGGCAACATCATAAGAAAGAAAAAAGGAAGCACGAATAGAAATGCAAATATCTTAGGTACTAGGCTCATTTTCATCTTGGGCCAATGACCTCGCTTTTCCAGCACCTGGAGAAGAAGACCCTTACTCGGCAAGTTGTATCGTACTGCCCGAACTCGCTTATCAGCAGACAAATCAACGCACTTACCAGGGTTCACTTTCTTGCCATTGATAAAAATCGAAAATGGATCAAAACCCCGAAGGTAATATGGCAAACCTTCTTCATCAACCGACCATTCATGCCAGTGAGGCGGCAATTTTGATTCCTTAAATGCAGCCAGAACCCGCGCCCTTAATTGTTGAAGTTCATGGCTCTCAAAATCATTACTATTGTGAAGAACATCTACACGCAGCATCTCTCACCCTCACTAAACATCAAAATAAAAGAGATCAAAACTTACCCTTTAATTAAGTATTAGCAGTAATGCATTACGACTGCAGATGCTTCACCTGGAATACAAAGTAATTTTTTGTAGCCTGGATAGAGGCTTAATATCCAGAGATGGGAAAGCGCTTACTGCGTCACGCTTTAAAGATTCAAGCCTTTAAATATTCAAACGCCATAGGGGGAGTAATCACTCCGCCTATGGCGATATTAGGCGCACAACGTAATACTGTTCTGGTGCCTGTTCTTTTAAGGTATTCGAGCTAAAGCGCTAAATAAGCTGAAGCGGCCAAGCCAAAGGTATGATGATCATTGCAACAAAGAAAACCAGAACCTGCAATGGTAAGCCAAATTTAATAAAATCGCCGACGGTATATCCCCCGACGGAATAAACCATGAGGTTGGTTTGATAACCAGTGGGTAAGGCGAAGCTCGCAGAAGCCGAGATCATTACCGCTATAGCGAATGGCAGCGGTGATAACGACAGGCTCTCTGCAATGCCCATCACCGTGGGCAATACCAGAATGGCGGCAGAGGTATTGGTGATTAATAAGGTCAGAAGAGAAGTAAGCAGAAATGTGCAAGCGAGTAAGGCAAATGGCGTTAAGCCACTCAAATTTTGAAGCGATTGAGTAATAATGCCGGTAAGGCCAGAGGCATTGACGGCTTCTGCCACGCCAAAGGATAGGCCGATGCTCAACATAACTACCATGTCGATACTTTCCCGCGCCTCCCTACCGGAGACGCAACGTGTAAGCACCATCGCGCCTGCTGCCAAAATGGAGGCGTTAAAAAAGCTGGTCATGCCGCTTGTGGCGAGTGCAAGCATGGATAGTAGAATGAACAAGGCAAGCTTGGCTTTCTCAAAATTAGGCACTTCTGAGTTTTCGACGTTGCTGGCTAAAAGAAATTCAGGGGTTCTGCCAAATCGGTTTACAAAAGATTCATCGCACTCTAAAAGCAAGGCATCAGAGGGAGCGATAACAATGTCCCCTATTCGCCCCTTTAAACGCTGACCGTGACGGGAAACAGCCAAAACCGCCGCATTAAAATGAGAACGAAATGCTGACTCTCTTATGGATTTACCAACCAACCTAGAGTTTTGAGCAACCACAACCTCTACAAAAACCCTTTGGCTACTGTCCGGGAAGGACACGGCATCAAGCAAGCTAAGGCCTTTAATTTTTCGCAAATCGACAATGGCACTCGTGTCACCAACAAAAATCAATCGATCATTTTCATTTAATACCGTCTGCGGCCCCACTGCACTGAGTATGGATGCTCCCCTCTGAATTTCCGCCAGGAATAAACCTTCAAGATGGCGCAGGCCAGCCTGGGCAATGGTTTTCCCGATAACAGGGCTGTCTGTTTCGACAACTGCCTCTACCGTGTATTCCTTTAAGGTGTTGTTAAACTGGTCCCTCCCATTCGCTTGATTGGGAAGAATTCGACCTGCAAAGACAACCATATAAAGGATACCGACAAACACGATAGGCAGCCCAACGAGGGCAATATCAAATATCCCAAGGTTCAAACCGTCATGCGAGGCCAGTAGCAAGCCGAATACAACGACATTGGTGCTGCTACCGAATAAACTACAGTTGCCGCCCAGCATCGCTGCATAGCTCATGGGAATAAGCAGTTGGCTTTGAGGAATATTGTGTGACCTTGCCCAGTCACGGACATTTGCTAATAAGGACGCAATAACGGCGGTGTTATTAACGACGGCGCTCAATAAGGCAATAATTACCGACATTCGAAACTGAGCCCAGCGCAGGTGATTGGTGTTGCCAAATATATTCTGGGTCATGGAAAAAGACGCGCCTGAACGAACCAGACCCGCCGCTACGACATATAAAGCAGCAATGGTCAGAAAACCTTGGTTGGTGAAACCACTAAAAGCCTGCTCGGGAGTGATAACCTGAAAAGTAATCAGCCCGACAATGGCACCACCAAAAATCAAATCGGTACTAACTTTTGAAAAAACCAACAACACGATCAGTGATGCAAGAGTGATGATGGTTAATGCGATATCTAGCATTTATTTTGCTCTTAGGGTAATGCTTGCTCAAGAAAGAAAGGCATCTATTCTAAACAAACTAACCATCAAGTTTAGGACGAATAAGGCAGGTTTTTAAATTTATTTAGAATAAATAACTATCGGACGATTATGAAGAAAGAAAAACCTAAAAAAGAAGACGCTTTTAAGGAATACCACCTTACCCGAAGCTAAAGGGCATAGCTTCGGGTAAGGCGAAAAAACAGATTTTTTAACCCACCATTTTTAGCATAACACCCGCCGCAACAGCCGAGCCAATCACCCCTGCTACATTTGGCCCCATGGCATGCATGAGCAAAAAGTTTTGAGGGTTTGCCTCGAGACCCACTTTATTCGCTACACGCGCAGCCATCGGCACGGCAGATACTCCGGCTGCACCGATGAGTGGGTTAATTTTTCCGCCTGATAATCTATTCATCAACTTACCCATCAAGAGGCCCGCTGCTGTACCTATGCAAAAAGCGATAATGCCCAAGATTAGAATGCCCAGGGTATTCATATCTAGGAATTTATCCGCACTAAGCTTTGACCCTACCGCCAAACCGAGGAAAATAGTGACGATATTTATCAAGGCATTTTGGGCCGTATCGCTTAAACGATCCACCACCCCGCACTCGCGCATTAAATTTCCAAAACAAAACATACCCAAAAGAGGAGCGGCTGAAGGCAATAAAAGCGCCACCAATAAAAGCAGCATCAAGGGGAAGAATATTTTTTCTGTCCGCGAAACATCCCTTAACTGCGTCATTACGATTGCACGCTCTTCCTCTGTGGTCAGCGCTCGCATAATGGGCGGTTGGATGAGAGGCACTAGCGCCATATAAGAATAAGCAGCAACGGCAATGGCACCGAGGAGCTCAGGGGCTAATTTACCTGCTACAAAAATAGCAGTGGGGCCATCGGCTCCACCTATAATAGCGATAGCGGCCGCTTCCTTTAAACTAAAATTGAAACCTATATCAAAAGAATTAAGAGCCACCGCACCAAGCAATGTAGCAAAAATGCCGAATTGTGCGGCAGCCCCAAGAAGTAATGTTTTAGGGTTGGCAAGCAGTGGGCCAAAATCTGTCATTGCCCCTACCCCCATGAAAATAAATAGGGGGAAGATACCCCCTGAGGCAATACCTATATGAAAAAAATAATAAAGAAGACCACCCGCTTCCGTCTCAGTCGGCTTATTAGAAAAGCCAGCCTCAGGAATATTAACTAATATACAGCCGAAGCCGATAGGGACAAGTAGTAAGGGCTCGAAGCCCTTGCGAATCGCCAAAAAGAGCAACGATAGGCCTATCGCAATCATAAATAGTGGACCGAAGCCACTTAGCCCATTCAGCTCTATTTGAGTCATCAAATAGTAAATGCCTGTGCCCTGCCAGAGCGAAATCAAACTTTCCACGTAATGCCGAGCTCCCTATTACATTGAAATACGAATACCGATTAAAGAAATAAAAGTGGGTCACCCACCACAACAGCATCACCTTCGCTTACCTCGATATCACTGATAGTTCCAGCGCGTGGTGCACGTATTTCTGTTTCCATTTTCATTGCCTCAAGAATAATTAGCACATCACCCTCTTGAACAACCTGGCCAGCTTTAACATGCACTTTGAAAATGTTTCCCGCTAGAGGGGCTGCTACCACTTCACCAGCGGAGACAGGGGCAGCGACTACCTGCGAAACAACAGGCTGAACGGCACTAATGTCACCGCCTTCATTTACCTCTACCACGTACGATTGGCCATTTACCGTAACCGTATACACGCCAGAGTCAGAAGTCGGCGCGGGGGCTTTATCTTTGGTTTGGACTGCATCAGGGGTTTTGGCTTGAGGTGCAGGTTCAAATGCGTCTGCATTGCCTCTATTTTTGAGAAACTTTAAACCAACTTGAGGAAATAACGCGTAGGTAAGCACGTCATCAATTGAATTTTCAGCAAGAGGAAAACCCTCTTCTTTTGAAAGTTTGAGAAGTTCCGCACTTAGTTTTTCAATTTCTGGCTCAAGTAAATCAGCTGGCCGACAGCTTATAGCCTCTTGCCCATCGAGTATTTTCTGCTGTAGCTCTTTATTAAATTCACTGGGTGCTTTGCCGTATTCGCCCTTTAATACGCCCGCCGTTTCTTTTGAAACACTTTTATAGCGTTCTCCAGTCAATACGTTGAGAACAGCCTGTGTTCCAACGATTTGAGATGTGGGTGTCACCAGCGGAAGATAACCAAGGTCCTTACGCACGGCAGGTATCTCTTCTAATACAGCATCAAGTTTATCAGCGGCACCCTGCTCTCTTAACTGGCTTTCCATATTTGTTAGCATACCGCCTGGCACTTGTGCTACAAGAATTCGAGAATCTACTCCTCGTAGTGCCCCTTCAAAGGGGGCGTATTTTTTACGCACGCCTCTAAAATAGGAGGCAACTTCTTCAAGCTTGTGAATATCAAGCCCAGTATCCCTCTCTGTGCCTTCTAATATAGAAACGATGGATTCTGTAGGCGAGTGACCGTAGGTCATGCTCATCGAGGAAATTGCGGTATCGACATTATCAATTCCCGCTTCGATGGCTTTGAGAAGCGTGGCAGTGGAAAGCCCGGTTGTAGCATGGCAGTGTAAATGCACTGGGATAGAGAGTTCTTTTTTGAGTTTGCTAACAAGCTCAAAAGCTACATAGGGTTTTAATAAGCCAGCCATATCCTTGATACAAACAGAGTGGGCACCCATCGCCTCTATTTGTTTACCTAAATTTAGCCAACTATTGATGTCGTGAACGGGGCTCACCGTATAGGAAAGTGTTCCTTGGGCGTGCTTACCCTGCTTAATCACCGCTTTAATGGCAGTCTCCAGATTACGCGGGTCGTTCATTGCATCAAAAACACGGAAAACATCCACGCCGTTTACCGCAGCTCGCTCTACAAACTTATCGACCACATCATCGGCATAATGACGATAACCAAGAATATTCTGCCCTCTGAACAGCATTTGCTGAGGCGTGTTAGGCATCACTTCCTTGAGCTTGCGAATGCGCTCCCATGGGTCTTCACCAAGATAGCGAATGCAGGAATCAAACGTTGCGCCGCCCCATGACTCAATTGACCAGTAGCCCATCTGATCAAGCTTTTCGCATATTGGTAGCATATCGTCCAAACGAAGCCGTGTAGCAAAAAGTGACTGGTGGGCGTCGCGTAATACGACATCAGTAATTCCGAGAGACTTGTTCGCAGAAGTCATGTGTAATTCCTTTTGATTCAGGCAGGTACTAGTGCTTGCGGGTACGGTGCTTATGCAAGGCAGCGGAGATCACAGCAATAAGCTGTTGATCTTCCAAGTTTTGGGGGTTTGGAGTCGGTGCAGAAGAAGCGGAAGGCTGGCGAGTCTCTGGACGAGAAATTAGATCTACAAAGCGAGACATCAGAGTGGTGGCCAATATAAGCAACGCGAGAAAAGAAAAAACTGTGCCCATACCGACAACAAGCAAGTCTATTGCTTGAGATGCTATCCCATCCATCTGATACTCCTTATTATTCGCAGGAGCTTTTGGCCCCTTGCTCGCTTTTGTTGGAAATAATGCCATTACGCAACGACGCACGTTTGCGCAAACTTGATCAAAGTTAATGCGCTATGTGACGAGATGGTGAAATGTACTCGGTAATCCAGCGAATGGCAACCTCTTGTTCTTTCATTGCAAAGGAGGAAATAAGCGCATACCCAGCTAATATAACTAATGGAAAGACGCCAATAACAACGACGAAAATCAATGACATAGTCATGGAACCTAAAGAAACACCTGCTTGATGAATAGTCCATAGCACGTCCATAATGCGGCCTGTGATCACAATATGAATAAGCCCTAGAGTTATATAATGCCCCCGAAAACCACAGCGCCTATTTCCCCATCTCTTCAGACTCATCAAATCAAACAAACCAATACCGCTCACCGGTTTAAGCGTTTATTCGCTCAAGGCCTATTAATGTCACTTGGCACCACCGGTGCAGTATTCGCGAGCGAGGTAAACGAGCTTGATCTCGACCTTGAGGATACTTTTAGTCTCTCCGCTGCCCCACCAATGATCTTGTCAGCATCCAGATTAAACCAAGCCCGTTCCGAAACACCCGCCTCGGTAACAAGCATTGACGGCCGACTTATTGAATCATTAGGAATAGCAACCATCCCCGAGGTACTACGATTAGTTCCTGGCATGGTCGTGGGCTACGATCATAGTAATGAAGGACATAGCTCCTCAATCAGTTATCACGGCACCGAAATGGAACCTGCCATACGCCAGCAGGTATTGATTGACGGTCGATCGGTATACCTGCCAGGGCTTGCTCGGGTGAAATGGGAAATGCTACCGATTACGGTGGACGACATTGCCAAAATAGAAATAATTCGTGGCCCAGGGGCGGCCACCTATGGTGCGAATGCCTTTTTAGGCGTTATAAATATCATCACCAAACACCCTGAGGATTTTTCTAGCTCCCAAATTAAATACACCACGGGAAGTAACGGCCTTAAGCTCTATCATGCTCATCAAACCCTTCATTTTGACAATACAACAATAGGCATCAACATAGGCGGCCGAGAAGAAGAAGGATTTATCCACGATAGAAATAACAAGCCAACTCAAGATGGCTTTAGTGCAAACTTCATCAGACTCCACTCTGACTCAAGCATTAACGATAATAATCAGTTAGCGCTGCAAGCGGGATACATTAAGGGAGATAAGCAAGAGGATATTTGGGACCCCATTATCACGAGTAAGCCAAATATAGACACAAGAGATTATTACCTCCAGGCCCAGTGGACACATGATTTTAGCCATCAACATCAGGCCTACATCCGAACATACAAAATGGAGCACAAACAGGTGCAGCAATGGACAACTTGCTTGCACCCTATATTCATTAGTGATGAACTGCGACAGCTATACCTTTTAGACCCCAGTTACGTTGAGAGAGTATTAAATAACGAATTTCCTCTCGCGGACGCATCCAATGCAGATAACCTTGTTGCCCAACAGGCTGTTGTGAAATATTTAGAGCTAGGAGGGGATGCTGCCAGCGAAGTATGCGGTTTATCTAATCAAAATACGCGCGAATCAAGAGTGGATATAGAATTTCAGGACACCTACCTTTTTAACGATAGTTTCAGAGTGGTCACCGGATTAAGCTATCGAGAAGACGGACTAAAAAGTGAAACTTACATTAACGGCGAAGCCAGCAACACCATTAACCGAGTCTTCGCAAATGCCGAATATAAAATCAGCCCAAGAAATATCATCAACCTGAGCACACTTGCTGAAGAAGACAGTCAAATCGGCACCACAATCACCCCCAGGCTTGCATTAAACAGCCATATTAACGCATTTAATCATCTTCGATTTGTTTACGCTAAAGCTCACCGTTCACCGGATATATTCCAAGAACAAGCTCAGTGGAGTTACTATCTTCATCCTATCGATGCTAAAAATAGCGTCAGTGAAAAAGCAAGCTTTTACCCGATTAGCGTCGCCACGGGAAAACTCGAAAATGAAAACATCATTTCCAAAGAGTTCGGTTATTACGGCCATTCGTCTGATTACTCACTGCAATGGGACATGAAAATTTTTCATGATCGGCTATACGACCTCATTAGTGGGTCCCAACAAATAGAGTCCGACAATACAAACGCTGAAAGTGTGAAACTCGAAGGAGTGGAATTTGAAGGCAGCTACAAGCATAAAGGCAAGCATCTTTTTAGAATCACATACGGCTACATGGACTCCGATGCAAGCTTGAAAAAAGAAGAACAATACATTCCCCAGCACAATACAAGCTTAGTGTGGTTATATTCGCTAAGAGATGATCTCAAGCTTTCCTTTTTGCATTACTACGCAAGTTTTGACTACGGAACCAGAAGAACAGAGTACAACAGAGCCGAATGGAACATAGGCCACGACTTAGCTATTCCTGGGCCAATTTCCTTGAACATCAATCTTAAATACCAACGACTGATTGGAGATGATTTTGAATTTAACCCTGACAGTTATTATGCGTCTGACGAACGTCTTAGCGCATCAATCAAAATGACCTATTAATCCCCGCAATGCATAAAGAGGCCCAGACAAGGTATTCCCATCTCGGCATTTATCTTCAAAAATGCTACTGGGCCTCGCTTTGCCTTCTAGTCGCACTATTAAGTACGTCATCACTTACAAATGCCAAAACTATTCAGGACGGCATCAATAGATACCCAGACACCGAAAACAAGCTAAGTATACGAATTATCACACCTAAAAATACAAAAAAAGGCATACTGATTGAGGATGCATTGAAGAAACACCCAAATCTTACCATTACAAGATCAAGCACCGATAACTTCTTAGCACTGGAAAAAAATAAGCAGATTATTATTACCGTGGGGGCCGTTGCCTTTCATCAAGTGCTCAAATCACACCTTCCCCATACCCTCATACTAGCCACCTATATTTCCAAAAATACCTATTTTAAGGTGCTTGAGGTCTATAAAGAAGAAACTCCCTCAGTTACCGCAATTTTTTCAGAGATACCTTTAGGAAAACAAATTCGGCTTGCGAAAACACTGCTTCCACAAAGCACTCACTTAACGACTCTTATCAGTGAGCAATCCCAGCATCATAAGAACACTATTATAGAATCTGCACGCGCAAACAACATTGAAGCAAATGTACACGTCTTTGAAAACCGATCTTCTTTGAACAAGCTATTCGAGTCAGGTGTATTTAAACCCACTTTTATACTCTCCCATGCTGATCCGTTAATATTTAACGCCAGGAGCCTTAAACATATTCTTTTAAAGGGATATAGAAACAATATCAGTGTAATAGGCCCAAATAATGAGGCCGTTTCAGGTGGCAGCCTTGCATCAATCTATTTCCCAGACAAAGAAATGCTGCGCGTATCGAAAAAGGTCATATTATATTTCAGAGATACAGGAATAGCACCAAGCCCACAAAACCTGAATCTGTTTAATTTCGTCATAAATAAAAATGTCGCGAAATCTATGAATATAAATATCCCACCAGACAGGGTAATAAACAGGGCATTAGGAATGGATTGGTTAGAAAAGCATGAAAAATAAAAAGCGGGCTCATCTCAATATCGGCACACGAGCATATTTACTTGGCATTATACCTGCGGTAGCAACGACAATTGTATTGTCGAGCTTCCTTATATACTCCCATATAAACGATCAACGCGCAGCCATATCGGTTAAAGGTCAACTATTGGCCAACAATCTCGTCAATAAAAGTGAATTTGGATTTTACACTGGCGATACCAAATCACTTAATCACACGCTCAAAACTGCGATTGGACAAGATGATATTTTGTACGCTGCTATCTACGATAATAAAAATGAAATAATTGCTTACAAAGATATTCAAGGGAACAAGTCCGCTTCGTATCATAAAACCCCCTCTATTTTTGAAAGCACCCCCTATCTTACCTTCCATCAATCATTTCAATCAGACACCACTCTACCGCAGGAAGAGTCCCTTGATAAACTATCTCTTTCTGGTGGTGCGGAGCATGAAGAAAAACAGGGATATCTAGAGCTTGGTATTAGCTTGAAAAATTCTTATGAAATCGAAAGAAAAAGAATTCTTCTCAGCATCGCAATTACCCTTGGGGTCATTATAATTGCCGCTCTCGTTTCGGCTTTCGCCGCTCGCAGTGTCATTAATCCCATACGACGAACGGCAGAGATATTAGCGCGAATTGAAAAAGGTGACCTCGGCGTAAGATCTAGCATTGATTCTAACGACGCACTTGGGGACCTTCAGAAAAACATAAACAGCATGGCGCAGACACTTGAACAAAACAAACAGCAACAAGAGGAATTCACGAGGGCCCTTGTGTCATCCAAGCGCAATGCTGAAGTTGCTAACATTTCAAAAGGCAACTTTCTTGCGATGATGAGCCACGAGCTCCGTACTCCCATGAATGGCGTATTTGGTATGCTCGAAATTCTTGAGCATACCAAGCTAGAAGATAAGCAAAAACGTTATATTGACATCGCCAAATCTTCCAGCACCGATCTTCTCACCATTATTGATGATATCCTCGATTTCTCCCGTATGGAGAAAGGTAAGTTTGTCATTGAAAAAACGTTTATAAATCCTGTCAATCTTATCAACGAATGTGTCGACGGTTTTAGGGGGAACCCCAAGAGAAAAGACATTGAATTCGAACTTATTTATCAGCCAGGCTTTGATAAAATTGAAATTGAAACGGACCCTATACGACTACGACAAATCTTAGTGAATCTTATTGGTAACGCCATAAAGTTTACACATAAAGGGTATGTACGATGTAGTGCCAGCCAGACGGTTCAAACAGATGGTAGGTCCTTAATTGTCATAAAGGTTGAGGACACGGGGATTGGTATAGACGTAAATCACCTCGAACATATATTTAATTCCTTTGAGCAGGCAGATAACTCAACGGTAAGAAGCTATGGAGGAACCGGCTTGGGCCTCGCCATCAGCCAACAACTTACTGAGTTATTAGGAGGTAGCATTAGCGTTGAAAGCCAGGTCAATTCGGGTTCAATCTTTACGATAGCCATACCTATGCAGGCACGAGAAGCACATGTCTTGCCTCAATCACAAGCAAACAAAAGTGACGACACTCCTCGCTGGAGCGCTAAAGCATTAATCGTTGAAGATAACGCTGTTAATCAAATCATCACCCGAACTCTACTCGAAAAACACGGGATAACTGTAGAGATAGTAGAAAACGGACAACTTGCCGTAGAAAAGTGCTCCGAGAATAAATTCGACATTATCTTTATGGACTGCCAAATGCCAGTGTTGGACGGCTACCAGGCAACCCAGGCTATTAGAGCCGAGCTTACTAACGAAAAAACACCCATTATTGCCATCACAGCAAATGCAATGCCAGAACAAAGAAAAATGTGTTTTGATGCAGGCATGAATGACCGTATCGAAAAACCAATAAAACAAACAGTCGTTCTTGAAATGCTACATAAGTATCTTAAGTGATCAAGAAGGCTCTAGCAGCTCTGATTAATTAAAGAACCAATAACCCAGTAATATTGCCGCAATAATACCTGCAAAATCCGCTAACAAACCGCAAAAAATTGCATGTCGCACTTGCTGAATTCCAACACTGCCAAAATATACAGCAAGAACGTAGAAAGTGGTCTCGGTGCTCCCCTGCACTATCGCGGCGATTTTGGCAGGGAAAGAATCAACACCATAATTATTCATCGTTTCAATCATCATTGCCCTTGAGCCACTACCGCTAAACGGTTTCATAAGGGCTGTAGGCAATGCTGAAACAAAGTCCGTATTCATCCCTACACTTGTAAAAAACAAGGTAAGTCCTTCGACACCTAAATCGAGCACCCCGCTCGCTCTCAACATACCAATACCTACCAGCATAGCGACAAGGTAGGGCACAATTTTAACGCAAACCGAAACGCCTTCTTTGGCACCATCAATAAACACCTCATAGACCGGAACATTTTTTAATATACCGATACCCAAGATGCCAACAATTACTGTGAGCAGTGCCAAATTACCAAGCAAGTTTGAAAAAGTATTCATCTCAGCTGCCGGCTGAGTCTGTACCGCGTATAGCAAGCTAGAAATAAGTAATGCAAAACCAAAAAAATAACTTAATACCACCCAGTTAAATAATTTTAGTTTTTGAATCCATGCCACTGCAAGCAGGCCCACCAACGTTGATGTAGAAGTAGCCAGTATGATGGGCAAAAATACTGAAGTGGGCTCAACCGCACCCATTTGAGCGCGATATAAAAAAATGGTAATGGGTAACAGTGTGACGGAAGAGGTGTTTAAAACGAGAAAAAGTATTTGCGGATTGCTGGCAACGGATTTTTCGCTATTTAATTCCTGCATATCCTGCATGGCTTTTAGGCCCATGGGGGTCGCTGCGTTATCCAGCCCAAGGAGATTAGCAGATAGATTCATGGTGACAGACCCAATGGCTGGGTGCCCTTTCGGTATTTCAGGCATAAGACGTTCAAAAAGCGGGGATAATAATTTTGCCAGCACATCAATTAAACCAGCAGCCTCAGCCACTTTAAAAATACCCAGCCAGAGACACATAACACCAATCAGCCCAATGGCAATTTCCACGGCCAACTTCGCCATGTCGAAGCTGGCCTTTACCACGACAGAATAAACTTCTGGGTTATCCAGCCCCCACCACTGATAAAAACAAGCCACAAAAGAAAGAAAGAAAAAAGAAAACCACAAGCGGGATAACAATACGGAATCCTTTAAAACGAAATCAATTGTTAGAACTTAAAAATGACGGAGGAAATATGTGTTTATCAGTGTACGTATTTTGGCTTATTAGAGGCCTCTCTTAGCCTTCTTATTCGTACTTTTATATCGCCGATACGGTCATCTTTCGGTGACAAATAAATAAAGCGGGAAAATTCCTGCACCGCAGCGCCATAACAATCCAGCTTTTCATAAAGATTTGCACGAACATAGTGATCTTCAGCCAGACCAGGCTCCGTATTAATGGCTCTTGTACAGCATATCAGTGCTAATTCATAAAGGTGTTTTTCCTGATATATCTCAACAAGATTCCGCGCCATTCTGGCCACGAACTCTCGATTGCTCACCGTACCTAGATAAGAGCGATGCATGCGCGCATGTGAACCAAACAAGGATTTAAGTCTCTCTTCACATTCACTGTCATTGATCAGCTTATGATAATAGGGATCGACATAAACCCCTTCACCGCTTACGTTGTCATCCTCGCCGAACCTGATCAGAAAATGTCCTGGAAAGCCGATACCAACAACATCACTAAAACCCAGCCTGCTCGCTACGCTGATATATAGCACCGCCATGCTAATTGGGATTCCTCGACGATTTTCCAATACCTTATTTAAGAAACTATTTTCAGGATCATAGTAGTTTTCAGAATTACCTTGAAAACCTTTTACGTCTTTAAAAAAGTAGCAAAGACTGTTGGCAATTTCTGTTGTGCTTGCATTGAGATCTACGTAAATAGACGCTTCCTTCGAGAGTTCATCTATTAGTTCAAGCTGCTCTTCCAGCAAAAACTCTTGTCCGTTCTCTAAAGCAAATAAAAGCGCTGCTTTTGCCAGGTCGTTATTATTATCGAATTCGATATCGGCTGGCAATAACGAGTCCAAAGCTTGGCTTGCGTGATAGGGCAACATGGTTTCCATGAGTATGACCCCTTAGAGGTAATTATTTCCGAAGCATTTGTGCAGTGATTATTTCACCCACCGACAAAACCTTTTTAAGTATGCTGGCTTTCTGATTTTAGAGGCGTTTTTATCATGCAGCAAAAAATGTTTTTACGCTATTTTGATAGGTACTTTCCAAAACAGTTTCGATTGATATACCTTTAACCTCAGCAATCTTCTCAGCAACAAAGGGCAGGTAATAAGGCGCGTTTTCCTCTCCCCGATAAGGTACTGGGGTTAAATAAGGCGCGTCCGTTTCGAGCAATATTTGCCCAATTGGCGCATGACTAATCACCTGCCGCACATTTTCTGCTTTATTAAACGTGCATATTCCATTAAAACCTAAACAAAACCCCTCGTCGAGGCAATAATTTGCCAGATCAATCCCTGCCGTAAAGCTATGAATAACACCCCGCTTTTGTAGCGTGGATGAGAAGTTAGTCAGTATCGCCTGCATATCTTCGTCAGCATCCCGGCTATGAATCACTACCGGTTTCTCTGCATCGACGGCAATTTGTAGTTGCCTTTCTAATACCTCGCGCTGCACCTTTTTGGGTGCGTGTTCGTAATAGTAATCGAGACCGATCTCCCCCACTGCCCGAATTTTTTCGAGGCTCAAGCATTCTTTAATTTCATCCTCGGTATCACGGGTATACTTTTCGGCATCATGAGGATGAACCCCCTGCGTACCGTAAATCATGGGGTGCTGCTCTGTGAGGTCGCGTACTGTTTTTTGGTTATCTGGGGATACTGCAATCGTGATGATGCGCTCAATTCCCAGTGATTCACAGCGCTCAAGGAGCACGTCCAAGGGCTCTTGTTTGAGGTAATCGAGATGGCAGTGGGTTTCAATAATCGGGCTATTGAACTGGGGTATTTCTCGTTTCTTTTTGCTCATGAAAAACTTCAAGTAATTAATAGTTAGTGAAATGTATCATTTTGAATTCACGGTATTTTTTTAGAGAGACCTGCCTGTATCAAGGGCCACTCGTCAGCTAAAATACTGTATACCACCGTATCACGGACATACGCTTGTTGCACGATACGATGCTTCCTTAGCACGCCCTCTTTAATGGCACCAATCCGTTCAATAGCACGCTGGGAACGGATATTGCGCTGATCGGTACGCAATTCAACGCGGTTGGCACAGAGCCTCTCAAATGCATTTTCCAGCATTAAGTATTTGGTAAGCGTATTGACCCAAGTACGCTGATAAGCCTTTCCTAAAAAGGTGTAACCAATTTCGAGAACATAATCCTGGGGCACAATATTCAGGTAGCGCGTAGAGCCCATTACCTCATCATTTTCCGAGTCGATAATGGCATAGCTATAGTGCAGGTGCTTCTCGGAAAGCAAACAAGCTTCTTCGATCCACTCCTCTGTATCTTCCAAGCTTGTAAAGCATGGCCGTGGTAAGTAACGCCAATCATCCGCTTCCTGCCCTATGGCGTACAGCCCTCCTGCATGGGCTAGCGATAAGGGTTCTAGCTGTACTCCCTTTCCAGCAATCATTGAATATTCTATATGCAACGGCACTGTTGGATAGACTCCACGCAAAAAATCTTGAATAAAAACCTAGTGACAGTGATTAGCGCCAATACGACAGGCTTCTTCTGGCCATTCTAATTCAATGGTGGAATGAAAAAAGCCGTATCGAGCCACTATTTCACCGGCTGCTTGTTTTACATCTTTATATTCCAATGCGCTCAGCGGGCGTTCGGTAAGCAAATGTGCCGTGAGCACATGGTGTTCACCATCCAGAGACCACACATGGGTATGATGCTCGCGCTTAACGAGACTCAGTTCTTGAAGCTCTGTTTTTAGTCTCTCAATATCAAGCTCTTCAGGTGTTGCCTGCAACAACAGGTCGACTGTTTTCTTTAAGTTTTTAATGACGCCATAAAGGATATAAAGAGTGATAAGAATAGCCAGAATGGGGTCGAGTATTGGAATATCCTTAAAGAGTAGAACAATCGCGACGACTAAAACAGCAACCCAACCCAGTGCGTCTTCTAACAGGTGGAGCGTCACAACCTGTGCGTTAACGCCTTTATTTGCCGACAGTCTCAAAACAGCAAAGCCGTTTACCGCCACACCCAAAATAGCGAGCAGCAGCATTCCCTGTGCATTGGCTGGCTCGGGTGTTATCAACCTAGGAACTGCTTCCGTTAATACGAAAACCGAGCTTAACAGCAGTATTACGATACTGATCAAAGCGCCTAGCAAGGTAAAACGACGATAGCCGTAAGTATAACGCCTGCTACCGGGGTTTTTCGTTAAGGACTCAAAATACCATGCTTGCCCCAAGGCAATGGAGTCTCCCATGTCGTGAATGGCATCAGCAATAATTGCCGTGCTATTGGTTAGAATTCCACCAATGAGCTCTACCACTGTGAAGGAGAGGTTTAGAAAAAAAGCCAGTTTAATGTCCGCAATGCTATCAGGAAGGTGCGACGAATGATGGTGCCCACGATGGTCTGCATGTTTCTGTTGATCAGTATGATGCATGCTAGGAGAGCTGCTTTCCTTCGATGTAGAACGAACTGCCGATTAAGATTTCACTCTCTGCAGGGCTGTGAGCCACCCAGTATAAAGTGCTTCACGCTTGGCTTCATCCATTTGCGGCTGATAGCGCTGCTTACCTTGAGAAAGCTCCTTCAGCTCCTCTAAAGACTGATAAATCCCTGCTCCCAAGCCTGCCATATAGGCTGCACCCAAAGCAGTGCTTTCTACCGACTCGGGAATATCCACCTCAAGCCCCAGCACATCAGCAAGAAACTGCACAAACCAGCGGTTATTGGCCATGCCGCCATCAACTCGAAGCGCTGTAGATAATTGCGCACCGTCATTAATCATTGCGTTGAGCAAATCTTTTGTTTGATAAGCGACGGACTGTAAGCTTGCCGTAACAATTTCTTCTATGCCGGTATCTCGACTTAAACCCAGAATAGCCCCACGTGCATCGGGGTCCCAATGAGGCGCCCCCAGCCCAGTAAAAGCGGGCACCACGTAAACATCCTCTACATGGCCGCATTTTACTGCGAGTCGTTCTGTTTCTTCCGCTGAGTCAATCAGTTTTAGAGCATCCCTTAGCCACTGCACCACTGCACCGGCTATAAAAATGCTGCCCTCCAGGGCATACGTCGTGTTTCCATTAATCTGATAGGCAACGGTGCTTAATAACTGATTGGTGGATTTTAAAGGTTTATTGCCGCTATTCAGCATGAGAAAACAACCCGTTCCATAGGTGCTTTTAGCCATGCCCGGTGCAAAGCAGCCCTGGCCCACAAGGGCTGCTTGCTGGTCACCAATAAGCGCCGTAACGGGAATCTCTTCTCCAAACAATGTGCGATTTGTAACACCAAAGCTGTCAGCACTGTTTTTTACTTTGGGTAGCAGGGTTTCGGGAATGCCAAACAGTGCCAGTAAATCCTCATCCCATTGCATATCATGAATATTAAACAGCATGGTGCGGGAAGCGTTTGTTGCATCGGTATAGTGGGACTGACCGTGCGTAAGGCGCCAGAGTAGAAACGTATCCACCGTGCCGAATGCTAATTGCCCCTGTTCAGCCAGTTCACGCGCATTTGGAACATTATCCAGAAGCCATACCAACTTACTGGCGGAAAAATAAGGGTCAAGCAATAGGCCGGTTTTTTCCTGAATAAAGGACTCCTTTCCATCCGCTTTCAACTTCTCGCACATCTGAGTGGTGCGACGATCCTGCCACACAATAGCGTTATGCAAAGGTTTGCCGCTGCGGCGATCCCAAAGCAAGGTTGTTTCCCGCTGATTGGTGATACCAATCGCCTTGATTTCAGAGGCGCTTAGACCTGATTGTTTGATCACTGCTCGGCAAGTGGCCAGTGTTGTAGTCCAAATTTCTTCTGGGTCATGTTCTACCCAGCCGCTCTCTGGGTAATACTGCTTAAACTCCTGTTGGCTACTTCCAATGGCTTCCCCCTCTGGGGAGAATAGAATTGCACGAGAACTTGTGGTGCCTTGGTCGATCGCCAAGATGAATTGATTCATTTTCCAGCTCCCTGCCATTTTTTCTTTCTAAAATTTATCACTAATATAGACAGTCATCCTTACATAGCAATACTATAGGGCATCTCTAAAAATTGTCTTTTTACCCGATAGCGGCGTCAGCTCCGTACTCAACTCCTCATGTAGCCCTTGTACACTGCGGGTTTCCGTGCGGTGCTTCCTTGCTCTCAAATAAAAATTCTAATTTTTAGAGATGCCCTATATAAAATCAAGACACTAACAGATGGAAGGTTGAATACAAATGATCACATATCTTTATTGGGCACTTGTTATCGCTCTCAGCTTTGGCACTTTTTTATTGTTAAGCAAACAAACCAAGAACTGGAAAGTTGCCGGGACCGCAGGCTTGATATTGTTGGGAGCCGGATCTCTGCTTTATTACTTTAATCTGCAGCAGGTATTTGTAAAACACTGGGGTGGCACCATGCATATCTCTGTGCCCAAGGGGCAGCTCCATATGCAAGCCACGTGGAAAGAAGATAACTTATGGATAGAAAACTACAATCCCAAAAACAATACCTGTGTATTTAACGAATATTCCAAAGGGAACCTGCTTGAGGGAAAAGTCATTATCAAAGACTGCAACCCCCTGAGAAAAGGCCAGCCCTGAGTTTTTATCATTTGAATAGGCATAGAGTTGGCGCGTTCAGCCCTATGCCGCTACATTAATCTCTATAATTTGCTCATTGTTATCTCGATATAATAATCCCTTCCGCCAGAAGCACAAAAACACTACTTTGAATTCAAAAAACTTTTTTCGCCTGTTGTTACTTATTTGTGTAGTGAGCGTATTCTTTTTGGCCACTACTTCTACAAATATCCCCGTCGTGAGTCATTCAAACGATAAAATGAACCACATTTTCGCATTCGTGGTGCTTACTTTTCTCGCAGACATGTCCACAGACCGACAACTCCCTGGGCGGGTCAAATGGGTCACCATTACAATCCTTGCTTACGGCTTATTGATTGAAATAGTCCAGTGGCAGCTTCCTTATCGCTCTTTTTCATTTGCCGATATGGGCGCAGACTTATTCGGCATATTGTTGTATTGGGGCGGCAGTTTTATCGCTTACCCTCACCTCAAACGGCTTCTATAAGTGAACGACGAGACCGCGCAAATTATGTAATACAGCTATCAATGCTTACCAACAACACCCACTTCCAATTTGAGGCCGGTCATAAAACACCAAAATACAGGCAGATTGGCTTTGAACTGGAAGTAATTCGGCTATAGACTTAATTATTGCAGCTACTATTTAAGACACCCCGATGCCTAGGTTTGCAATCGGTTAATAGTAAAACCTCTCCGATTCTTCCCTAGCAACCCGTATTTTAAGTGGACCTCTCATTGAAAACATATTTTACAGCCCCCTTATTCCTCCTACTTTTTGCCACCTCACTACCCAGCTTCTCAGCCAACTCATTTGCCTACGAGTTGTCTTTTGCTCCCCCAAAAACCGTATACATTGGCGTAGATGGTGTTTATAACACCATTAAAAGCGGTGAAATTGAATACAACCCAATAAGCGCCAAGTTGCGTGTCGGTGTTTTTTTTCTTACCAATGTCGCACTAGAGGCCACCTACAGTAGTGGTCTTGAGTCCGACACCATCAGTGATGGTAGTGAGATCGAATTAGGCTCCCAAACGGGGCTATTTGTACGCTTTCAATCGCCCATTCAACAGGGTATTCGGGTTTACTTATTTGGGGGTTTCAACACGCTAGACCTATCCGAAACCGAAATGGGCGGAGTAACAGTAGAAGAGAGTTTTGATTCGGTCGCTTGGGGTGTGGGCCTGGAGGAGCACTTCAAACTTATGAAACAGCTTATATTTTTTGCGGAATACGGGCGCCCTTATGACGATGAGTTTCGTCTTTCCCATTACAGCCTTGGGGCCAGATACCAGTTCTAATGCAGTGTGCTAATTAGCAGTATTATAAGCACCCTTCTCATTTGGTGCCCCAACTATGGTTTCCTAGAAACTCCAGTGAGGGGAGACGCGAAGCTACTCTCTCATCACCTTACACTCTGAAAGCCGTCTCTCCTGCACAAACCTCAACATAAAAAAAGCGGCCCTTGATATTTTATCAAAGGCCGCTTAGTCAATATATACCAACTAGATCTGAGTGTTATGACTCATCTATTAGGGTAACTTCGGTTATTTCACCGGCTGTGACGACTATTTCTTGTAAGCCTTCATACTCGAGTTCATCTTCATCTTTATCGGCATTATCTTCCCCGCAAGCAAGCACAATGCTGTAGGTTCCTGCAGGCACAAAGCCAAAGCTGAATGCCGCATCACCAGCATGATAAGAAAGTGAAACCGACATAAATGGATCTATCAAATCAGCTACCTGACGGTCTTCGTCTGCTACCTCATGATCAACATCATCAAGCTCTTCTTCTTCCAGCTCGCCCTCAAAAAGATAAACCGCTGCGGGTAAATCTTCTTCTGTACTGCAAGTAGCGAGTAGCGTGCTGTCTGCGGTACCCGTTACCTTGCCTACGTCATTATTCTCAACCAGTCGCAATACGGGCTTCAGTTTGTAGTATTGCTCACCCGTTCCAACACCTCCCACTTTTAAGTCGAAAGGGCCGATAACCGAATGCCTTAAATCAAAATCGATAGTAAAGAAACCAATGTCGTTCGCAGGGATTGAAAAGGGGGTATTAACTTTTAGTCCAGAAGTATCGCCGCTTGGTACGTCTAACTCATACTGTTGACCATCAATGACGATGTTTGCTTCGCTTATATGAAAACGCATCCACTCATACTCGCCTGCTGGCAAGGGAGTAGCATCTGGTCCTTCATCCGAAGTATCAAGCAGCAACTCACTCTCACCACCTGTGTAATCAAGAAGGTTAATAGTCGTTATCTTCAGGTCTTCGAGTTCTTTCGGGCGGCCATCAAGGGGTTTTACTGTTACTTTTTCGAAAGTGATATTGACCTGCTCTGCCATATCTACCGGAGCATCGGTAATACTGAGTTGGAGATCACCGCTCTGACCAAAAGTTACCTTATTATCGCCGTCTCCACCCCCGCAAGCTGCAAGAGATATCAATGCAGTGGAAAGCACAACTTCTTTAAAATAATTCATAACAGAGAGTTCCTTCATAGACCGAAATCTGGTTATATTTCAACCAGCAGCTTACACGAGTTCAAATTATGTTCAAGAGGACATTTGTTTACTTAGCCAGAGGGGTCGCATACATGGTTACGGGGAATCTCGACAAGCCGTGATCCAGCTTAGTTTCGCTGATTAAGGATTAGTCGAGGATGAATGCGCTGGTAATTTTATGGCCAAAGAAATGATGCACAGTAGATTCTTTAGCTACCTAAGACCTCGCTGGACAGAGGCAACTCCCGTACCCGCTTGCCGCTCAAGGCGAAGAAAGCATTGGCAACAGCCGGTGCAATAGGCGGGGTGCCGGGCTCACCCGCACCAGACGGCATTTCTGTGCTATCGATGATGGACACCTCTATTTCAGGCACTTCATCGATACGCAACAGAGGGTAGTCATGAAAATTGGACTGCTTTACCCCTCCGTTTTCAATGGTAATTTCCCCCTTCAGGGCAGCGGTTAAACCAAATATGATAGCGCTTTCCATTTGGGCCACTACGATATCGGGGTTAACTACCTGACCACAATCTATTGCGCACGCCACCTTATGAACACGTAAGCCCCCGCTTTTATCCACCGACACCTCCGCCACTTGGGCCACATAGCTTCCAAAGGAGGAGTGCTGAGCGACTCCCCTGGCTCGACCTGCCGGAACCTGAGCACCCCAACCAGCCAGTGCAGCAGCTCTCTCCAGTACAGCGCTATGCCGAGGCTTATTTTTTAAAAGTCTCAATCGGTATTGAAAGGGATCCTGCTCAGCCAAGTGAGCCAGTTCATCAATAAAACTTTCAATCATAAAAGCGGTATGAGAGTGACCCACCGAACGCCAGAACCCTAATGGCACTGGGAAGTTAAACTTCACTCTTTCTACCCGCTGATGAGGAATAGAATAAGGAATATCCACGCCACCTTCTGTGGAAATGGGCTCATTGGTATTGCGAACCAGTTTCGCACCAAGGTCACCCCCCAGATCTTTTAAGCTATACGGCACCCATCCAGGGAACATGCCTGCGAGTAAGCCTCCTTCCAGCGAGTCGGCAACCACAGAGGTATTAACCATTTTATGAAACCAAGCCTGAGGGAAGCCATTCGAGTCCAAGCCCGCCTTCAGGACACTGACAGCAGGTGGCCGATAGTAATCATGCTGCATATCGTCTTCGCGCGACCAGATGATTTTTACCGGTTTGCCAAGGGCCTTAGAGGTTTCAACTGCCTCCACCACAAAGTCTTGCTTCGCGCGCCTTCCGAACCCTCCCCCCAAAAAGGTGGTATGCACAGCGACCTGCTCAAGTTTAAAGCCGCAGATTCCGGCAGCAAGGGCCTGCGCACTGCTTTGTGCTTGTGTAGGCACCCAGATATCACAGTGGTCTTTTTGCACACGAGCGGTACAGTTCATAGGCTCCATCGTGGCATGGGCCAAATACGGCACCCGATAACTCGCCGCAAGGGTCTTATCGGCGCTAGAAAAAGAGCCTTCGAAATCGCCAATATCGAGCAACTTACTGCCCTTTTCACCCGCCAGCGCCTGCATTTCTGCGCGGAGATCCCCCTCGTTGGCTCCCGAGAAGCTAGCTTTGTCCCACTCTATTATTACTGATTTTGTGGCCTCACGTGCTTGCCAATAGGAATCTGCAACAACAGCAATGCCTGAAGAAATAGGAACAACACCCTGAACACCGCCCATGACTTTGGCATTTTCGGCGTCATAACTACTTACAAATCCGCCGAACCAGGGGGAGCGAATAACGACGCCTACTAATAAACCAGGAAGATCCTGGTCAATACCAAAACCTGCTCGACCGTTCACCTTGATTTCGTTATCCAGCCTTGGGATGGGCTTGCCGATATAATGGTATTCTGATGGTAGTTTAAGCTTCACC
This sequence comes from Gammaproteobacteria bacterium UBA3067, assembly GCA_002366835.1. Lineage (GTDB taxonomy): Bacteria > Pseudomonadota > Gammaproteobacteria > Pseudomonadales > UBA3067 > UBA3067. The sequence continues at coordinate 17,829 of DFBZ01000038.1, read as the reverse complement.
TTGTTTTCATCAACACTCAGCGTACTTGCCAGGCTAGCGAGTTCACCATAATGAAAGGATTGCTGACCATCAGGGTGCATTACCCTGCCCTTGTTTGTAGTACACGCTGAAGAATCTAGGCCCCAGCGTTGCGCCGCAGCGTTTATTAAAAGAAGCCGTGCGGTGGCACCGGCACGCCGCATAGGTAAAAAGCTTTCAGCAATGCTCGTACTGCCACCCGTCATCATCATAAAAAGACGAGGTGAGTCGAAACGAGGATGGGCAGGAGCAAATTCCACGTTAACCGTTTCAAGAACAACATCAAGCTCTTCTGCCAGTAGCATTGGCAGCGAGGTGCTCACACCTTGGCCCATCTCGGAGCGATCAATGTAGAAAGTAATCGCATTATCAGAAGATATCCGTATCCAAGCCGCTGGTATAAAGTCATCCCCTGCCCAGCTTTTGTCATCCTCGGGAGCGCTTTCACAACCCGAAAGGGCGACCGATAACAACAAACCCCCACCACTGGCCGCCCCAACTTTCAAAAAGTCCCGTCTGTTTAAGCTCATGGCGTCATTTTCCCGTGGGAATCTGCGCGTACATTTTGAGCCGACTCAAGAGATGCCGCATTCTTCGCGGCTCGATGAATGGCGCGCCGAATACGCGGATAAGTGCCACAGCGGCATAAATTGCCAGACATGGCGCGGTTAATTTCTTCATCATCGGGGTTAGGGTTTTTCATAAGCAGTGCAGCAGCAGACATAATCTGACCAGACTGGCAGTATCCGCACTGGGGAACGTTTTCGGCAATCCATGCCTGTTGAAGCGGGTTAGAGTTTGATTCCGAAAGGCCTTCAATGGTGGTAACGGCCATTCCGTTTATGCTACTTACGGGGGTAATACATGAGCGCATTGCACTCCCGTTGATATGGACAGTACATGCACCACATAAACCCTTCCCACACCCAAATTTGGTGCCGGTGCTTTTTAACTGCTCCCTTAGCGCCCACAAAAGGGGGGTTTCAGGGTCAATCTGAAGCGCAACCTGCTCTCCGTTAAGCGTAAATGTCACCATAGCTGTTTACATTCTTCCTTAATCAAAACACGCAATTGCAGGTTGGCAATCGACCGACTGGCCACTGCTTGCCCTATAGGATAGGAGACAAGTTACTATAAGCCGTGCCACATGTCATTGCACTAAAGTGCCATTTCTGGTGAAGTCGAACCCTTGAATCGTACTTCGACCTCATAGGGCATTCTCAATGATCAGAGTAGATGTGATTTACGGCAACGATCAAATCCAACTTCAATCTCTGCGTGCAAGCCTGATTGCTGCGTATACGCGCCTTGGGCTGCCGCCGCACTGGCATGAGTGGTCGCCTAAGGATAAAAGCTCACCCTATTACATTAAGGGCTACCCTCCTCTTACGGTTTTTATAAACGGCGCACCACTACAGCCTCCCAAAGGTGGGCAGCCGAGTCACATTACAACACCCTCTCCAGATTTATTGGAAACAGCTTTCCAAGAACGAAACACTTGGCTAAGTTTTAGACCAAGTAAACGAGGGCGGTATTTATTTGTAGTGGCCACCATTCCTTTTTTTATACTGATGCTTATCCCCTCTTTAGACTGCCCCATTTGCTGGCCGGGTTACAGCCACGAAGAAGGGTACAGCAACATCGATATGCTTGGCATTCGAAATTTTACGGCCTACCTGTTTCCCGTTATTCTGATTACGCTCGGATTATCCCTAGTATCGTTTATATACCGCTCAATTTTAAAAGGTAGTTACCAACCCTTCTTACTGGCAGTTTGCGCTGCGCTTTTAATATTAAGTAGTAAAGTCATCTCCCGCGAACCTGCCATGGAGTACGGAGGGCTATTCTTATATATTGCCGCTGTTATATGGCATTTCGTTGATAGTAGTCACTTGGAATTTCGGGACTGCCCTGGCTGCAGGGCCTTGCGAATCACGAAAAAGAAGCAACTTTAGCCCTCTAGGTAAGCAAGCTATATCACCTGCCTGCCCGCATAGACCGCACGTGCCCTGTGTCTTCACCTTGAATTACCCAGTAGATTTTGTTTTAATCTGCGACCGCTAAACAACAATTAGAAACCTCAAAAACACTCAAGGAGTGGCGCATGCCTCTAACTCTAAAAAAGCTATATGTTGCTTTTGTCTTTTCGCTTTTAAGCACTTCATTATTTGCGAATGACACCAGCCAAATGAGCCCCGCAAGAAATCTGGAAATAACCATTGTAACGGGCAAAGAGCTGCCAAAACTGCTCAATAAATCAGCCGAACCCTATTCAGTTATGGCGATTAGTGACAACAAGCTCACTGCTATCCCATTTCAATTTGATGATCTAAACATTAAAGGCCTCGTTCACGTACCTGGCGGCAAAATTTCTGTCCAAGGCCAAGTAGGCATTTTCGAAGAAAATGACCAGCTAGCATTCATGTACAAGGATATGGGGCCAAAAGCGACCCAAGAGCAGCTTCAAGGTATTGAAGGGAGCATCATTTCAGAGCTAGAAATTTCTGAAGACGGCATTCAACGCTACGCATATGTTGTAGAGGGTAATAGCCAACGAAGTGACAAACATTATGCTCACTACAACTTTGAAACTGGACTAGTAGACGCTGAATCCTACACTCTACAAGTTGACCCTGAGCACATCCTCGTGTGGGAAGACTGGATAATCAAAGGGTTCGAAGGAACGCCTTCCGCACCCAATGTTCTAGACACCATGAAGGTACGTATTAAAGCCAAGCTTGGTTTTATCAAAGCAACACTGCACAACGCTATCGTGCCAGTTAATACACTTGCAGTAAAAAACGGCCCGGTTAGAGCCATTGTTGAAGCGGATGCTACGATCGCCATACTCGGAATTAATTTGGCACAAGGTGGATTAACCACTACTTTCACCGCACAGACAATTGAGTACCCTCTATTTGTTTTCTTTCCTTCAGCAGGTAAAGCACTAAGCGCCCTAAGCATTGACGTTACCCTCGATTATGTTGATTTTGAAGGCAGTCGCTACCGCACAGCATTGGGCCCCAAAGAGCCCATGATTACTGGTAGCAAAGAAGCTGAAAAACAAAGAGAGAAGTACACAACCGATCTAGATAATCCGTGGATCGCTATTAGCTCAGGTAAAAACTGGGATATGTTTTTCTTCTTCTTTAGAAACGAAGGTTTTGACCCGACCCTTAGTGCCGTTTATGCCGACGAGAATGCTGGAGATAAGGCAAATAAACCCGAGCGTTACAAAGGCAGCAACTCAGAATTAGGGCCATCAATAACCGACATCCCTTTTGGTAGTGAAGGAATCTTAAACTTCAACTTATATTTTGCACCTGACTTGTGGCAGGGGAATAACCCTGAAAAAGCAGCGCAGCAAATAATGAACCCTGCCAAAGTTATTGTTCACTAATACCTAAGGCAATAAAAAAAGCCCGCTTATCATCGATAAGCGGGCTTTTTTATGAACCGAGAAATAGAAAGGCTTTTACAAATCAGGAAGCACTTCTCTCAACAGCTTATATACGCTGGCTATACCACTTTTTAATGCCTCTTCGATGTCACCCATCGTTATAATTGTTTCACTTTTCCCCGCCGCCTTATTTACCACCAACGAAATTGAGGCATAAGCAATCCCCTTTTCTCTCGCGAGCGCAGCTTCGGGCATAGCCGTCATTCCAACAATATGACAGCCGTCGTTTTCAAGACGATTTATTTCCGCCGCCGTTTCGAGACGAGGTCCTTCTGTGCACCCGTATACGCCGCCTGCGGAGTAATCTAAAGAAAGTGCTTCGGATTTAGTTATGAGTATTTTTCTGAGTTTTTCGTCAAAAGGAAAACTAAAGTCTATATGGGTTGGCATTTCCTTATCATCATCACAAAAACTACCCACTCGGCGGGTGGTGTAATCAATGATTTGATCAGGGATATTTATATGGGCTGGCCCCATAGATTCGGCAATACCACCCACTGCGTTGACAGCAATAATTCTGTTTATACCGATACTATTTAAAGCCCATATATTAGCTCGGTAATTGATGCGATGAGGGGGGATACTATGCGGCTTGCCATGTCGCGCAAGAAAACAAATGGGCCTTCCTGCCACAAGCCCTGCCAGAATTGGGGCGGAGGTTTCGCCAAAGGGCGTGGTTATATCAAGAGACTCTTTTAATACAAAGTCATCCAGCTCACAGAGGCCTGTTCCTCCAATAATCGCAACTGTCATTGATTACTTAACCTGCTCGAAGTAACAAACGGTTTACGATGCGCTCAAGATGAGCAAGACTATTACACACCTCCACCATGTGACAATAAACTGCGTAATTACGCATTTCAGAATCACCAGAACGCCAGTGGCTTTTATCTTCCGGGTTTAACCAGATAACCTGACGGGCACGATTATATAATTCTTCAAGAATTTTTTCTTGATTTGGATTATTGTTATTTCGTGCATCTCCGAGAATCATAATGGTGGTGCGATTATCGATCTCATCGAAACAAATATCTTTAAAATCCTGTAATGACTGCCCGTAATCAGTAGAGCCAAAACCACAGTCATCGAGAGTCTGCTCTACGGAACTTTCCAGAGTTTTTTCTTTAAAAATGTGAGTGACTTCAAACAGCCGCCCAGAAAAGGCAAACGCCCTCACGTTGGGAAGAATTTCCGTAATGCTGTAAATAAACATTAACAGGAAACGCGACACTTCTCGCACAGAGCCACTTACATCACAAACCACCATCACTTTCGGTCTGTCAATTTTGGTGCTTTTCCAGTGCAGATCAAACAGCACACCATCATTTGCTGTATTTTTTCTTAGGGTTTTTCGAATATCAATAACACCGCGATTTTTGACTCTTTTTCGACGCGAGTGCATAGAAATAAGTCGTTTCGCCATTTTATGAACGACTTGTTTGATGTTAGAAAAACCACGCAGCTCAATATTCGTCAACTTGATATGGCGAGTAATTTCATCTTTAAGCTCTTTGCCTTCCGCATCAGCCACTACGAGGAATTGTTTTTCCACATAGTCACGCACTTCCGAGCGCAGGTATTCACGTACTTCCCTAATCCTTCTGCCTAATGCTCGCTCATAGACATCTTCTGACTTTGCAAATCGGAACATTTCTTGTTCCATTTCTTCAAGGCCAATATGAACCATTATTTTACGCGTATACAAGCCCTTCTGAGTAAAGAACTTAATTTCGTTTAATTTAACGGCACGTGCAGCTTCGGCTAGAGCAACTGTTAAATTTGCTCTGTCTCCTCGCAGCAACATTCGAGCTAAGGCTGACTGAGGAACAAGGCCGCGCTCTTTGAGAATAGCGTCTAAGTCTTTACTAGACTCTGGTAAAAGCACTTCGCCACCAGCACCGCCGCCGTCACCCATGCCTGAACCACCACCTCCTGCACCCCCCATACCAGAACCGCCGTCACCTTCATCAGACAAACTACTTTCGTCCTCATCGGGTTCAGATATTTCGGCAAGCTCTTCCGCGTTGGTTTTTGCCTTGAATTCATTAATTCGAGAAAAGGAGAAGAAATTATCAAAGCAGTGATCAAAGTTTTCTTTCTCTACATCACTTTTCGACAACGCTGTGCGCAAAGCGTTCTTCAGAACAGCTTTATCTTCAAGGCCAACCATATTGATAACACGAATTGCATCAATCGTTTCGGAAGTTGAAACGCGCACATCCGAGTTTCTCAAAGCCTGTACGAATTCACCAAGGGTCTTTTCCATGATTTTTTTACCGTGAAATTATTCGGTTTTATCGCACTGATTTTTCTGCTTTACCCATCAATACGCCAAGCTGATCATCCACGTTGCGTATATCTTCTTCATGCTTAAGAATAACGTTAAGGGTATTGCGAATCATGTCTGCATCTAAACGATCAGCATGAAGCAACAGCAAGGTTCTGGCCCAATCGATGGTTTCGCTTACGGCAGGTTTCTTTTTTAAATCCATTTCACGCAGCCCTTGTATAAAGCCAACCAGCTCTTGGTTTAATGCTTCAGATAACTCAGGCACTCGGGATTTAATAATCGCTAACTCAAGCTTCTCTTCCGGGAATGGAATATAGAGGTGCAAGCAGCGTCGCTTAAGGGCATCGCTTAGCTCTCGCGTATTGTTACTGGTAAGAAATACAACCGGCTTTTCATCGGCTTCAACTGTACCGATTTCTGGAATAGAGATGGCATAATCAGAAAGCATTTCTAAAAGAAAAGATTCGAACTCGTGGTCAGCTTTGTCAATTTCATCAATAAGCATCACAGAGCCTTTCGGCGCTTTTAATGCTTTTAAGAGTGGCCGAGGCTCAAGAAACTCTTCGGAATAAAACACGTCGCTAAATTCATGCAGACGGCCAATAGAATCGCTGAGGTTATCTGCTCCATCCAGAATGTCGTGCAGCTTCTCTTTTAACACTTGGGTATAAAGCAACTGCTTACCGTATTTCCACTCGTAAAGCGCCTTACTTTCATCAAGCCCTTCATAGCACTGCATACGAATAAGTGGTAAATCCAACAGCTCAGCGGTAGCCTTTGCAAGCTCGGTTTTACCTACACCGGGAGGACCTTCCACTAAAATGGGCTTTTCCAGTTTACAAGCAATATAAACCGCCGTGGCAATCTGATCGCTGGAAATATAGCCCAGTGATTCAAACCCATCTTTTAAGGTATCAACTGAAGCAATCTTTGCTTCGTCATAGCTACTCATACGTATTCCTTTGGAATTTTATTATTAAAAGGTTGGGTATATCCGCGCACCAACAAACGTTATTAAACAGGCAGTGGGGAGAACTAAGCCCCTATATCCCTATAGATAAAGGCTGTATTATTTTCTAGATTTAAGCCTCTTCTCGCGGGTATTTTTTGCTCCGATCACAGCCAAAGCCGCATTCTAGCGCCAATAGGCATAATGTAAACAGGCTTTATACTAAACGGGAGAATAAATGAGGCGAAAAAGGAAAAACCGAAACGTCCCTAAGCGTTTCATAAATAAGCACTTAGGGTTTAGGCTGCCCCGACTAACAACAAGGCAACCTAAACTTACATACACATTAGTTTGAGCTAGAAAATTTCTCTTTTGCTTCACGACGGCGTGCGTGCAAAACAGGCTCGGTATAACCACTCGGCTGCTCGACACCCTTAAATACAAGATCGCAAGCCGCTTGAAAAGCAACGCTATTGGCAAAGTCAGGCGCCATATCACGATATTCTGCGTCACCGGCGTTTTGCCGATCTACCACAGCCGCCATACGCTCGAGGGTTTCACGCACTTGCTCTTCACTACATACGTCATGACGCAGCCAGTTTGCGATATGCTGACTGGAAATTCGCAGTGTTGCACGGTCTTCCATAAGACCAACATCATTAATATCAGGCACTTTGGAACAGCCTACGCCATGCTCAACCCAGCGAACAACATAACCTAGAACACCCTGTGCATTGTTATCTAAGTCACGTTGAATCTCTTGTGCAGAAAGCGTGGTGTCGCCCAGTAAAGGAACCGTGAGGATATCATCAAGGTTGGCGCGACTGCGGCTGGCCAGTTCCTTCTGACGTTCTGCAACGTTCACTTTGTGATAGTGCATAACGTGCAAGGTTGCTGCGGTTGGCGAAGGAACCCAAGCGCAATTTGCACCGGCCATGGGGTGGGCGATTTTAGCCTCCATCATAGATGTCATATCATCAGGAATTGCCCACATTCCCTTCCCAATCTGTGCTTTACCACTGAGACCTGATTCCAGACCAATATCAACGTTCCAATCTTCATAAGCACCAATCCAGGCTTGCTCCTTCATTTTACCCTTCATGACCATTGGGCCCGCTTCCATGCTGGTATGAATCTCGTCACCTGTACGATCCAGAAAGCCAGTATTAATAAAGATAACTCTGTCCTTTGCCACGCGAATACATTCTTTCAGGTTAACAGTGGTGCGACGCTCTTCATCCATAATACCCACTTTCAAGGTATTTGGCGCGAGGCCTAACTCGCTTTCAATCGCTGCAAACAAATCAACCGTGAGCTGAACCTCTTCAGGGCCGTGCATTTTCGGCTTCACAATGTAAATGCTACCTTCGCGACTATTATGGTACTTGCCATTACCTTTTACATCATGAGATGAAATCAGCGAGGTCAGCAGGCCATCCATAATGCCCTCAGGCACTTCGTTACCATTGGCATCCAGCACTGCGTTATTTGTCATCAGGTGGCCAACATTGCGCACCAATAACAAGCTACGCCCAGGAAGTGTCAGAGTATCTCCACTGAGCGAAGTATAAACACGGTCAGCATTGAGGGTACGGGTAATTGTCTTGCCGCCCTTTTGTAACTCTTCGGATAAATCGCCTTTTATCAGACCTAACCAGTTGCGATAAACAAGTGTTTTATCTTCGGCATCGACGGCGGCAACAGAGTCTTCGCAATCTTGGATAGTGGTGATCGCACTCTCAAGAGCTACGTCATTCACGTTTGCAGCATCTGTTTTACCGATTGCACCTTCTGCATTGATCTGAATTTCAATATGAAGGCCGTTATTTTTTAGCAACACAGAGCTTGGAGAGCTTGTTTCGCCAATGTAGCCCACCAGCATATCCTCATCAGCCAGGCCGCTTTGGCTTCCACCCTCAAGGCTCACACGGAGCTTGCCGTCATGTATGGCATATTGCGTGGCATTGGCATGACTGCCGCTTGCCAAGGGGGCGGACTCATCAAGGAACTTACGCGCATAAGCAATCACCTTATCGCCACGCTTGGGGTTGTAACCTTTGCCTTTCTCGGCACCACCGTCATCACTAATAACATTCGTGCCGTACAGAGAATCATAAAGACTGCCCCAACGTGCGTTGGTGGCATTAAGGGCGTAACGAGCGTTCATCACCGGCACAACTAATTGCGGCCCTGCGATGGTAGCGATTTCTGCATCAACATTTTCAGTGTTTACTTTAAAGTCATCCCCTTCTGGCACCAAGTAGCCAATATCCTTCAGAAATGCTTTGTATTCAGCCATATCAATGCTCTGACCAGCATTGTTTCGGTACCACTCGTCCAGTTGCTTCTGAATAACTTCACGTTTTTCAAGCAGTGCTTTGTTTTTTGGCGAGAATTCATTTACAACCTTTTCAAAAGAAGCCCAGAATGCATCGGGCTCAATGCCAGTGCCCGGAGCGATATCATTTGCCACCAAGTCATAAAGCACTTTTGCAATCTGTAAACCACCAACTTGAATACGTTCTGTCATAGCTGTTGCCTCGAAAAGGTTTCTAGTTACTAAATAAGAGTTCTGCGCATTTATTGATATGTAATGCATAAAAATCAGGCCAACACGGCATGCATCAGCCTGATTAAGGGGGCAATATTCTACATGATATTTTGGAGTAAATCATGACCTATGAATGACCGCCCCTAATGGAAGCGATGGACTGTAAACCGACTAGTTTAGTGCTCCCTGGTTGAGCGGAATTGAATATCCGGCCAGCGCTCCTCCATCAATGAGAGATTAACGCGGCTCGGCGCCAAATAGCTAAGATGCCCACCGCCATCAATGGATAGCTGATCCCCGGCTTTTTTCTCAAATTCCTGAAGCTTTAGCTCGTCATCACAATAAACCCATCGAGCCGTTGCAATACTAATGGGCTCATAGTAACAATCCACCTTGTATTCTTCTTTAAGGCGGTAAGCTACAACATCAAACTGCAATACACCCACTGCACCCACAATCAGCTCATTATTACGCTTAGGCATAAAAACCTGGGTTGCCCCTTCTTCAGATAGCTCTTTAAGACCTTTCTGTAACTGTTTGCTTTTTAGTGGGTCTCTGAGGCGAACCAGCTTAAAAAGCTCCGGAGCAAAATGGGGAATACCGGTAAAGTGCAGATCTTCGCCACCGGTGAAGGTATCGCCAATTTGAATCGTGCCATGATTATGCAGACCAATAATATCGCCCGGCCACGCCTCCTCAAGGTGAGCGCGCTCGCCAGCTAAAAAAGTCAGCGCATCATTCACTTTAATATCCTTAGCGATTCGCACATGGCGCATCTTCATGTTCTTTTGATACTTGCCAGAGCAAACCCGCATAAAGGCAATACGATCCCTATGCTTGGGGTCCATATTTGCCTGAATTTTGAACACAAAACCACTGAACTTCTCTTCTAATGGCAGAACTTCACGCTCACCAGCCAAGCGGCTTTGAGGTGGTGGCGCCCATTTAGACAGGCCGTCAAGCATATGGTCTACACCGAAATTACCAAGCGCCGTACCAAAAAACACCGGTGTCACTTCACCACGTAGAAAAGCATTTAGATCGAATTCATGACTGGCGCCTTGCACCAGCTCAATTTCATCACGAAACTCATCGGCATAATCACCGAGCTCTTCTGTTAACTCTGCGCTGTGTAAACCGGAAATAACGCGAGTCTCAGCCACTGTATGACCTTGCCCCTGGGAGTAAAGAAAGACCTTATCCTCCTGCAGGTTGTAAACACCTTTAAACTCTTTACCCATGCCTATAGGCCAAGTAATAGGTGCGCATTTAATACTGAGGATTTCTTCCACCTCATCCAGAAGCTCAACCGGGTCGCGAATATCACGATCCATCTTATTCATGAATGTAAGAATAGGTGTATCGCGCAACCGACAGACTTCCATCAATTTAACTGTGCGAGCCTCAACACCTTTCGCCGCATCAATCACCATCAGCGCCGAATCTACCGCTGTTAAAGTACGGTAGGTATCTTCGGAAAAATCTGCGTGACCGGGTGTATCCAGTAAATTTACAGTGCAGTCTTTATAAGGAAACTGCATCACGGAAGTTGTTACGGAAATCCCCCGCTCTTTTTCCATTTCCATCCAGTCAGATGTCGCATGACGGTCGGCCTTTCTACCTTTCACCGTGCCTGCTTGCTGGATTATTTTCCCGTAAAGTAATAGCTTTTCGGTAATTGTGGTCTTACCCGCATCCGGGTGAGAGATGATAGCGAAAGTTCTTCGCCTATTAATTTCATTGAGAAAATTGGCATCAGCCATTATGTCTACATCCCAGCTTGTACAAGTATTTGTACAAACAAAATAAAGATAACTCTAAGCCCCAGTCGATTCAAAGCCTGCCAGAGCCTAAGTCGTTAGCAAAACCTCCCACCAGAGCAGTAAAAAAATAGCCCTGCATTATACTTTAATGCGGGGCTCCTATAAATCACGTATCCAGAACGCCTTCCAACTTTTCGAATGCCTGTTTATGCTTTTCATCTGTCATTTTAGCCAGATTAGTCTGCTTCCATTTAATGGCAGGAAGCTCACTTACTCCATCAAGGCCAAGTAAATCCCAATTTGGATTACGACCTTTGAAAGATAGAAGAAACTCTTTCTCACTATCCGTTAGACCTTGATGAATGAGTTCTAGCAATCGCTCTCTGACAGCGATTAGCTCATCCAGCGGCACGTCTTTTTCGGCCATGTTTGCGAACTCACCTTCATAGATTGCAGCAATATCTTTATATTGCGGCTTTAGTAGCTCGGCCATTGGCCTGTTATGGCTTGACAAATACACAAGAAAGGCTTTGCGTATCTCATCCGTTAAGCCTTCATTTTCTAGCAGCCACTTCACATCAAATAAATCTCTTGGATGCTGCCTATCTAATGCCGCACATATTTTGCCTGCATAAAGATCAGCCAAAGCGACTACGGGTACTTCAACGTACCCAAATTCATCCTCTACTGCCTCGCATACTTCCATGAGCTGCGTCTCGTACACGGTTCCTCGCAATACAGGCGAAAGCTCTACTTTTATCTGTACGCCGTTACGCGCCACGATTAGCCTTAGCGCATCGCGTTTTGATTTGTAAGCCTCTGTCAGCTCTACGTCTTTAAACGCAGCTTTCAGTTCTGCACTTATCGTATCCAGTGCTTCACAAATTTCTTGCAACGCTTCGTCACGGCCTTTCATAGGCAGATAGACCAAATCAATATCAACAGACAAGCGTGGAAACTCTCTAACAAAGAGATTGATTGCTGTGCCTCCTTTGAGCGCAAAGCATTCCTGCTTAGCGACAAAGGACAATACCTGCATCAGCAACTGCACTTGTTTGTAATAAATACCGCTTCTATCCACCCCTGCTTTACCCTTCGTTATTCGTCGCCATATGCGACGGTACAGTTATTAGATAATCCGTATCCAATTTACCGCCTTTTGCTATAACACGCTTACCTGAGCCCAAGTCATAATCAGCAACATCGAGTTTGCCAAACCAAGGGTAACTCTGGCGCTTAGCCAGCCAGAAGAACAGCCTCTTCACCTTTACGCTCTTACAGGCTTTTAGTAATTTCTCCAACTTTCTTGGCGATAGGTTTACTAAGCCCTGCATCAGCTCATCGGCATGCTCAAACGTCACCGCATCAGGCAAGTCCATCAGTAATTCCAATATGGCCTTTTCCGGGCATGAGAAGTACGCGGGTGGCAATTCAGTCTCCCACTCATGCTCTCTGATAAAAGCCTTATCCTTTAATAACGTCTCGGGCCAAAGTTTGCTTGTGCCATGCCCTTCAAACTTCACTGGCAACGATAAACGTGCCAGCCATGTTGGCAATTTACCTTGTGCATATAAATGGATATGCGGCGTATTACCTAGTGATAAATACTGCGACAATCCAGACAAACCTAAAGCCGTTAATCCACCGACAACAACAGGCGGAACCGCCTCAGCGCTCCCCTTCTCCATACGCTGCATGGAGGCTACTACCCCTTCCCAGCTAACCGAACGGGAATACTGGCTATAAACACCTGAAGCCAAAAGTAGCAAGGTATCTGTCTTAACAGCGTTATCAAGTGCATGGGCGCTCAAGCCTTGCTCTGCCAGCCACTTTTTTGTCGCCAGCATGCCATAAGGCAAAAGAGCCTTAAGAGACTGTTTATAAGCCCCTTTTGCGCCATCGTCCGGTGAAACAGTGCTATTAACCAAGCGCTTCTACCTTCCTACGGTTTATTATTTAAACAATGCTCGGCGATGAACGCCGTGAATTTCAATAGGTATAAACTAGCATGCAACACAACGGTTTGCCAATATTATTATTTACGGCGAATAACGCCGCATAAACATCTGTACTTAAACCCTGATAGGTTAAGGAATTAGCTGATAATTGGTACTAACAGTGCCAATATCCAGCATTATTCAAAATTGGATTTTGGCATTCGCATGAAAGCGAGAAGCGCTGAAATGCTGCTTTCAAAACCGGCATGGATCGCACGAGACATAGAAGCGAAGAATGAGCGACTTGACCGATAGGTCGCGGGTTCTGAAAGCGCGGGCGCTAAGCCCCAGCTCTACTAAGCAAGGACTTTCACCTGATTAGTGATTCCAGAATAAGTGAAGATATCGCCTCCAACTTCCATATCATGAGCCATGGCACTGTAATCAATATAGCGGGCTAAATGTTCAGGGATTTCGCTTGTGCCTTCGGAGAGATCTTCAATAAAACACGCTACTTCATGGACTGAATTAATCCCCTCATACTATGACAGAGGGTAACTACCGAAACCCTCAACGTAGTTACAGGCAATATCCAAAAGAGTTTAAAGAAGAAGCTGTTGCTCTGGTTCGCGACCAAGACTATTCGGTGCCCGAAGACTCCAAATAACTGGACGATCCCAGAGCTGTGCTTAAAAAGCAGACGCAATATTCTCTATTTTTGTCCGCTGGCATCACAAAAGACAATATTACTTTTTGTTATATTGTTATTGCTATTCGTTATAAGGATGCCTATGATGTCTTTGCTCGAGATAAAAGCGCAATAAAAAAACGCTCGGGCACTTTAAAAATTTGGGGATAAAACTATGAGTTTAATAAAAACATTATTATTAGCGAGCAGCCTGATCGTTGCTACTTTTTCAGTCAATGCAGTAGAACAACAGCACAGCCACGACCATGCCGGCGCGGCTGTGCAAAAATCGTACAACGGGACAATGAATCCGCGTCAAAATGAATACCCAAACCATCTTGGTTTTAATGATTTACATATTCAAGCTATTCGCCACATGGTTCCAGATACAGATTCAAATGATGATCCATTATTACAAGTTGTTGTGCACCACCACTGTAAAGCCTACGATGACAACACACTTATTTGCCTAATGTTTCACACTGGCATGAAGGATCAAGACAAACCGATGGGCTTTGAATACATCATCCCAACATCGGTTTATGAAACACTCCCGGAAGAAGAAAAAAAATATTGGCACTATCACTTAACTGAAGTACCACGGGCTAAAGCAACATTCCCTGACTTAACTGCAGAAGAAGGTGCAAAATTACTTCCTATTGTTAACGAAACATATGGCAAAGTGATTTACTTTAAAAAGCCACATGATGATTTACCTTTGGGTGAACCCTACGTCGTTATTGTTCAAGACATGCCTGAACAAGACTAAATCAGCTTTTTTGAATGGACTCGCCTACGTCAGGTTAACTGCCGTAGGCGATTTTTTATTATGAAAATACTGACATTTGCCTTATTACTTAGCATCACATCCCTCGCAGAGGCTGTCCCCAGCATGCTCGGCTTACCCGCAATGAAAGTACCTGCGGATAACCCACAGTCAACAGAAAAAATAGCTCTCGGTAAAAAGCTATTTAACGACAAACGCTTTAGTGCCAATGGCAGTATTAGCTGCGCTTCATGCCATATCAGTAGCAAAGCCTTTACCGATGGGCGACCTCAAGCTGTGGGCATTGATGGTTTAGTTGGTCAACGAAACTCCCCCACCATTATCAACAGCGCTTATCTAAATGAGCTTTTCCACGATGGGCGCCGTTCATCATTAGAAACGCAAGCTCTAGACCCTTTGACAAACCCTATTGAACATGGCTTAACTGAGCATTCACGCGTTATCCATGTTATTCGAACAGATTTTTCATATTTAAAAGATTTTTTAAATACTTTTGGTATTACCGCAGAAAAAATAAACATGAATTACGTAACAAAAGCTATTGCGAGTTATGAGAGAACACTCATATCGGGCAATACGCGCTTCGACCAGTACTTTTTTCAGTCTAGTAAAAAAGTACTTACGGCTGCTGAAGCGCGCGGTTTACGATTGTTCCGAAGAAAGGGGAACTGCGCCAACTGCCATGAAATAAGCTGGGATAATGCATTATTTACCGATAACCGCTTCTACAATATTGGCATTGGCTTTGATGCATTGCGCCCCGTATTACCGGCTTTTCTTAAAAACTTAAAAACCGATTACAGCTCTGCGGTAGCACAGCTAGATCCCCAGCAAAAAGCACAACTTGGGCGCTTTGCTGTTAGTCGTCAGATTAAAGATATTGGTGCGTATAGAACCCCGACATTACGCAATATTGAATTAACCGCTCCATATATGCACGATGGAAGTATCAGTACTCTAAGAGACGTTATTGAGTATTACGACAAAGGTGGAAAAAAGAACGCCTTTCTCAACCCCGCTATTTTCCCCTTGCACCTCTCTGAGCAAGAAAAAAGTGACTTAACAGCTTTTTTAACAAGCCTTACCGACACTAGCTATAGCAAGCCTCAGCATTAAAAATTTAATTTTCCCTCTATTTATTCTCTATACCTCAAGCACATCAAAGGGCAAAGTAATTGGCATTAGGTCTTTGTCCGATACTCCTCCAATCTCCTGTCGCCTCCCCTTGCCAAAGGTGAAACACGTCTGCCCATTTGTTTTTCTATTTGCGGCTTAAGTCGCTCATTATCTAACATCCAGGCTCGACCAATCGAATGACGTATTTCTTCAAGAGTGCAGCCTGATTTCAGGCTGTCAAATAGACCGGCACACTTCACTTTCAAAAAAACGAAAAACCACGCCCCACGAAAGCCACCATGGCTGGTGGCTTTATTACTTTAGGGGGCTCTTTTGAGCGAAATTTTTGACATATTTCACCAAAGGTATCTAGCTTAAGTATTTCTCAACCAACAACTCAGCAATTTGCACGCTATTCAGTGCCGCGCCTTTGCGTACATTATCTGCAACGACCCAAAGGTCAAGGCCGTTGTCGCAGGAAATATCTTCACGAATGCGCCCGACAAAAACCGGATCTTTACCTGCAGATTCGGTGATGGCCGTTGGATAACCACCATCTTCTTGTTTATCCATCACTACAACGCCTTCGGCTTCTTCAAGTAAGGCGCGGGCTTGTGCGGCGGTGATTTTTTCTTTTGTTTCGATATGCAGGGCTTCTGAGTGACAATAAAAAACCGGCACGCGAACACAGGTAGGGTTCACTTTAATACTATCGTCTTCGAAGATTTTATTGGTTTCCCAAACCATTTTCATTTCTTCGCGGGTGTAGCCATTTTCCTGAAAAGTATCGATGTGGGGTAAGACGTTAAATGCGATTTGTTTTGGATAAACGTTACATTCAATTTCCTGGGCGTTCATTAAGCGTGCGGACTGCCCCGCCAATTCATCAATAGCATTTTTGCCTGTTCCCGCTACAGACTGATAGGTTGCTACATTAATGCGGGTAATGCCCACGGCTTTTTGGATGGGGCTTAATGCCACTAGCATTTGAATGGTGGAACAATTCGGGTTCGCGATAATATTTCGCTGGGTATAGCCTGCCAGGGCTTGGGGGTTTACTTCCGGTATGACAAGGGGGATATCATCGTCATTACGAAAGTGGGAGGTGTTGTCAATCACTACACAGCCTGCTGCTGCGGCTTTTGGTGCGTATTCTGCGGACACTGAACCCCCTGCGGAAAATAGACCAATTTCAACTTGGGAAAAGTCGAAGTCCTCTAGATTTTGCACAATCAGCTTTTTATTCTTGTAAAGAATCTCGTTGCCCGCTGAACGGCTGCTTGCTAAAGCATAAAGGTTTTCAATGGGGAAATTTCGCTCTTCGAGGATGGAAATCATGGTCTCGCCCACTGCACCGGTGGCACCTACGACTGCGACGTTATATTTTTTGCTCATTTCAATTTCTCTGTTCGTTTAATTTTGCAGTGCGGCCAATACCGCTTGCCCCATTTTTTCAGTGGATACTTTTTCTGTGCCTTCGGCATAAATATCTGGTGTGCGAAGGCCGGCGTCGAGAACTGTACTGACTGCCTTTTCGATGTCTTCTGCTGCCTCGCTGCTATCTAAAGAATATCGCAGCATCATGGCGACAGAAAGAATGGTGGCTAGCGGGTTTGCTATGCCCTGGCCTGCGATATCGGGTGCTGAGCCGTGGCAAGGCTCATACATGCCTTGGCCTTGTGAATTCAACGATGCGGAAGGAAGCATGCCGATGGAGCCGGTCAACATAGCCGCAGCATCGGACAATATATCACCAAACATATTGCCGGTCACAATCACATCAAATTGCTTGGGCGCACGCACCAGTTGCATGGCGGCATTGTCCACATACATATGACTCAACTCCACTTCGGGGTAGTCTTTGGACAAGTCCTCCATAATTTCGCGCCAAAGTTCGGTAACTTCCAATACGTTGGCTTTATCTACTGAGCAGAGTCGTTTATCCCGCTTCATGGCCATTTCAAAGGCCACGCGACCTATACGCTTTATTTCTGATTCGTTGTAGCGATAAGTGTTAAAACCTTCTCGCTCGCCATTTTCCAGTGTATGCACGCCGCGTGGCTGACCGAAATAAATACCACCGGTTAACTCTCTGACGATAAGAATATCTAGGCCTGCAACCACTTCGGGTTTTAAACTGGAGGCGGATGCAAGTTGTGGATAGAGAATCGCTGGGCGCAGGTTGCCGAAAAGGTCGAGTTCAGAGCGTATGCCCTATAGGCCCTTTTCAGGCCGTATGGCCATATCGAGTGATTCCCACTTGGGGCCAC